>DASVYC010000101.1:0-2367 GCA_036392375.1 Phycisphaerales bacterium | reverse complement strand
CTGCAGGCCCGCCTTGGTCTTGAGCGGCGACAGGAAGCCCTGCACGATCAGCTCGCGGACGCCGACCTCGTAGCAGACGTGGTTGAGGATGTTCTCGGGGGCGCAGATCGCGCCCGACTTGAGGCGGTACGGCGTCGCGGTCAGCCCGATGATGCGGACGTTGGGGTTTACCACCTTGGCGTCGGCGATGAACTGCCGGTACATCCCATCGTCCTCGGCAGGGACCATGTGGGCCTCGTCGACGATGATCAGGTCGACAGGGCCCAGGTCGCACGCCTTCTTCCAGATGCTCTGGATGCCCGCGACCGTGACGGCGTAGCCGAGGTCCTTGCGCTTGAGGCCCGCCGAGTAGATGCCCATCGGCACATCGGGCGCGATGACGCGGAGCTTGTCGGCTGCCTGTTCGAGGAGTTCCTTCACGTGCGCCAGCAGCACGACGCGTCCGCCCCAGTGACCGACGGCGTCGCGGCAGATCGTCGCGATCACCGGCGTCTTGCCGGATCCGGTCGGGAGCACCACGCACGGGTTGTCGTCCCGGGTGCGCAGGTGGTGGTAGATCGCCTCCACCGCTTGGAGTTGATAGGGTCGCAGTTGCATTTCAATCCGCCGACGCGGCTTTCGCCGCGCCGGCGCTCACGCCAGTCCGAGTCCCGCCGCGCCTTGCCCAGCCGATCCGCGCCGCACCACGCCGAGCCGGCTCATGCCCAAGCACGCCTCGCCTCGACCCGCCCGGCCTCAACATGCGTGTCCATGCCGCGCCGTGCTCAGGAAGTGGTCGTCGTTTCCTTCAGCTCGCGGACTTCCACATGCACTCCGCCGCCCCGCGTGCATGGCCCGCGGCGGATGTCGATTCGATCGATCAAGCTGTCATCGCGGTAGAGCCCTCCGTGCTGTAGCGAGTCCAGCAGGCATTTGAGAAGGTTGTCAAGGTCGCGACGCCTCCGGTCCGGTGGATACACCGTCACCAGCACCGTGAGCGGTCCCGCGACCGACGGCGACCCGATGACTAGCAGTGCCGCCTTCACCGCCGCGCGGTACTTTCTTCCGGCACGGCTGATCAGCGTCGCGCGGCCGACGCGCCGGTAGTAGTGATTGGCCGAAGGTGGGAGTGGGAGAGAGAGTTCCATTGGTCTTCTGCGTGCTCGTACCGAACAGCCAATCCATGCCTGGCCCCGCCGTGCCTATCCGCGCAGCTGCACGCCCTTCCATTCCATGTGCGGGCGAACTCAGTCCGTCAGCAACTCGTATCGCGTCACGCGGAATCGCCCGTACGTCGGGCGGAAGTCCGCCAGGCCCACCAGACGACCCGCGTCGGTGAGCAGCCCGTGCAACATCTCGGGCGACACGTACTCCGGCAGGTTGACCATGAACACGAACGTGGCGGACCAACCGGTCTTGAGCGCCGGACGCACTCGCGTGATGCCGTTGCGCTGCACCTGCACGCGGCACTTGTGCTCGTAGTCCCACCGGGTGGTGCCGAGGCCCGCCAGCGGCGTCAGGCTCACGACCGCCGCCTTCACGAGGTCCTGCGCGCTCTTGCGCGGCGAACGAGGATCCTGCCGGAACTTCGCTGCTCCGATCACCGCTTGACGGAGGTACTCGCCCGGCAGGCAGAGCTCTCCGTCGTCGTTGCGGTAGACGTACGACTCGATGTCGTCGGTCTTCTTCGCCGCCGATCCCTTGGCCGAGCGAGCCTTGGCCTCGACGGCCTCGCAGTTCCAGCGGTGGAACAAGAGATCCGCCTCGCCCTGGATCTCGACTTCCACGCGGTACGGGATGGTCGCGTCGATGATCCGCTTGCCGCCGTTGCTGATGTCCGGACCGATCGCTGTTGCCGTGCTCATTCGTGTGCTCCTTTCGTTTGCTTCGGTGAATCCCGCCGCCGCGCTCTCGCCCGGCGGCGGCTGCATGCCTTACTCCACCGCGCCTGACCCGTCCCAGCCATGCCGTGACCGACCGCGCCTTGGCACGCTGCTATCTCTTCCAGGGCGGCGTGCTACCCGGGCCGGCGCCGACGGGGGCGCGGGCGCTCACCGGCGACCCGCCGCCACCCTTCTTGGCGTAGCCCTTGATGACGTTGGTGAACTCGCCGTTGTCGTCGCGTTTCTTCAGCCCGACGTTGATCTCCAGCGGCACGTTGTGGAGCTCGACCGAGTCCTTCGGCTGCATGACGCCGATGGCGCGGCAGATGGCCGACAGCTCGCCGCGAGCGATCTTGACCGTCATTTCAGACTTGTTCTCGAGGTTGAGGCGAGCCCACACCAGGCGGCCCTTGAACTCGCCGTCGATGATCTGGAAGGTCAGCTGCAGGTACTTGCCGCCCCCGGTCTTGGTCGGCTTGAGCTCCGACTCGGAGACGACGGCGAG
>DASVYC010000100.1:0-12069 GCA_036392375.1 Phycisphaerales bacterium | reverse complement strand
CAGCGCCTGTACGACGCGATCATGGGTTGCGGGAGCGAGAAGTACCGGATCTTCAAGAAGGACGTGATCCGCTACCACTTCTTCAGCGACCCGTTCGGCAACGGGCAGGACGGGATCTTTGGACTCGACTTTGCGTTGATGTCGCTTGTGGACTTCCTGCGCTCCGCGAGCGAGGGATACGGCACGGACAAACGCATCCTGCTGCTGCACGGGCCGGTGGGATCGTCCAAGTCCACGATCGCGCGATTGCTCAAGAAGGGGAGCGAGGCCTACAGCCGCACGCCCGAGGGGGCGCTCTACTCGTTCTCGTGGCTGCTCGACGAGCACTGCGAGGTCAAGCCCGTCAATGGCGGCACCGATGCGATCAAGAGTCACGAGTTCGCCTGCCCGATGCACGAGGACCCGTTGATCCTGGTGCCGCGTGAGGCTCGCGACGCGATGCTCGTCAAGATCAACGAGCGCTACCGCCCGCAGCACCACGGCGGGAAGATCAGGATCACCGGCGAGCCCGACCCCTTCTGCCGCAAGATCTTCGAGGACCTCATGACGTTCTACCGCGGCGACTGGCGCCGCGTGATGGACCATGTGAAAGTCCGGCGCATCGTGCTCAGCGAGAAGGACCGCGTCGGCATCGGCACCTTCCAGCCCAAGGACGAGAAGAACCAGGACTCGACCGAGCTCACCGGTGATATCAACTATCGCAAGATCGCCCAGTACGGCAGCGACTCGGACCCGCGGGCGTTCAATTTCGACGGTGAATTGAACATCGCCAATCGCGGCATCTGTGAGTTCATCGAGGTGCTGAAGCTCGACGTGGCGTTCCTGTACGACCTGCTGGGTGCGTCGCAGGAGCACACGATCAAGCCCAAGAAGTTCGCTCAGACCTACATCGACGAGGTGATCCTCGGGCACACCAACGAGCCCGAGTACAAGCGGCTGCAGAACAACGAGATGATGGAGGCGTTCCGCGACCGCACCATCAAGATCGACGTGCCGTACAACATCCGCCTTGATGACGAGATCAAGATCTACCAGAAGGACTTCGGTCCGGAGCGGATCAAGAACATCCACATCGCGCCGCACACGCTCGAGGTGGCCGCGATGTGGGCCGTGCTCACCCGGCTCGAAGAGCCCAAGAAGGCCGGCCTGTCGGTGCTGCAGAAGCTCAAGCTCTACAACGGCAAGAGCATCCCCGGCTACACCGAGGACAGCGTGCGCGAGCTGAAGGAAGAAGCCCTGCGCGAGGGCATGAACGGCATCTCGCCCAGGTACATTCAGGACAAGATCTCAAACGCCCTCGTCAGCCGCCAGGCGATCGAGGAGAAGTGCATCAATCCGTTCATGGTGATCAACGAGATCGAGAGCGGCTTGTCGCACCACTCGCTGCTCAACGACGAGAACACCAAGAAGCGGTTCCGCGAGCTCCTCGCCGTCGTGAAGGAGGAGTACGAGGACATCATCAAGGGCGAGGTGCAGCGAGCGATCAGCGCCGACGAGGACGCGATCCGGCGGCTGTGCATCAACTACATCGAGAATGTGCGTGCGTACACGCAGAAGGAGCGCGTCAAGAACCGCTACACGGGCCGCGACGACGAGCCGGACGAGCGGTTGATGCGTGCGATCGAGGAGAAGATCGACATCCCCGACAGCCGCAAGGACGACTTCCGCCAGGAGATCATGAACTACATCGGCGCCCTGGCGCTCGACGGCAAGAAGTTTGAGTACAACACCAACGCGCGGCTGTACCGCGCCCTTGAGCTCAAGCTCTTCGAGGACCAGCGCGACACGATCAAGCTCAAGAACCTGGTCAGCAGCGTCGTGGACGACGAGACACAGCAGAAGATCGACATCGTGAAGCAGCGGCTGATCAAGCACTTCGGCTACAACGAGGCGAGCGCGACGGACGTGCTGAATTACGTTGCGAGCATCTTCGCGCGTGGCGATAGCAAGCAACGGTAAGTCGGTCGCGACGGCGTCAGCCCGGTGTACCATGCCGACATGAGAGGCGTGGTGTATATCGTCAGCCGCTTCTTGAGCGCATGGTGGCGGTCGCCGATCGTGCTTCTCGTCGGCTGTTGCCTGCTCGTGCGCGATTGCCACAATCAGCGGGGTATCGTTGGGGGCGTCTTGCAGATTCAAGGCCTGGAATCGCTGTTCACAAACCGTGGCATGTCGGAACCGACCTATGTGCAGTACGGGGTGCAATCTGCGTCAGGCAGCCCAGTTCCAACCGTTCCCATCGCGATCTACCAGGTCAATGGTGGTGTCTTCCACGCGCGGTGGCAAGACGACAGGAGCCAATTGCCGGACGGAGCGACGCTGCTAAGCGGATGCCGGTTCAATCCCGCGAGCACCTGGCGTACCGGGTTGTGGGCGATGACGAGCGAGCACGTCGGAGTCTCTCTGGAGTCCCCGTCCCGAATCACAACGGGCCAGAACCGCCAGATCCTCGCGGCCATTCTCGGAGTTCTCGCCAGCGATGACCGGGCTGGAGCCTACTGGGTTGAACGGCGGTTGCTCAGTACCGGCGTCATGAAGTCCTCGCGCGCGCTGTGGGCGGGATACGTTCACAACGGCGTGGTTTCCATGGCCATCGTGTGGATCGCCGTGGCCGTGGCTTCGTACGCCAACGATGGGCGCCGCTGGCTCGTGGCGTGGCGACGGCGATCGCGCGGTGGATGCTTGAGCTGCGGCTACAACCTCGCGGGGATCCGTGACAGGTGCCCCGAGTGCGGACGAGCGCTCGGGGGCTCCGAGCATTCCATCGGTGATCAGCCAAACCGTTAGCCCTGCGCCATCTGTCGTAGCGGCGGCATCGGATGCGGCGTTCTGATCAGTCGTCGTCGTCTTGCACCTGTATGGTTGTTGTCACCATGTAGTGATCCGAGAAGCGGCGTTTGTATGCGGCGGGCGACATCGTGCGGCCCAGCACGCGATCGTGGTTGATGACGCGGAAGGCGGACGCGGCAAACTCCGCCTGGGTAGTCGGGACGAAGATCTTGTCGGTGCCGCCGCCGCGCCAGTGGGTGCCGGCGTTGGCGGTGTTGAGGTCCTTCAGGCCCGCGTTCTCGTAGATCTTCTCGGCGGGTTCGTTGTCGTCGGTCATGTTGGTGTCGCCCAGGACGAGCACGTCCTCGTCCTTGAACACGCGGCGGACATCGGGGAGCAGGGCCGCGAGCGCACGGGCCTCTTCTTCGCGGTGGCGGGCGAACCGACCATCGAAGTCGGCCTTCATGTGCACGACGATGAGGACGAAGTCGCTCTTGCCGGGGCCGGCGCTGAACTTGACCGCGGTGGGAGGGCGCACCCAAAGGCCCGAGCCCTGCGAGCTCCGGCGGGTCGGCACGGGCACGCGCCAGGCCTCGCCTTCGCGGTCGGGGACCAGCGAGACGACGGCGGCGTTGTAGAGGAAGCCGGTGAACTGGTCGCCGCTGCGGGAGGGAAAGAGCAGGTAGCTCCAGTCGGTTCCGAGCTTGGCTGCGACGGCGTCGAGTTCGTTGCTTCGTGGGGTGTCGCCCGGGCCCGGTGTGCCGGTGGGGGAGATTTCCTGTAGCGCGACCACCGCGGTGCCGCTGCGCTTGATGGCCTCCGCGAGATCGGCCGGATCTTGTGCGACGCCCTTGGCTTCGCCGCTGCGTTGCGAGGGGTTTCCGAGCCACTCGATGTTCCAGGTAGCGATGGTGATTTCGTCGTTCGAAGCCGGGGCGTTGGAGGGCGGGACGGCTTCCGGTGCGGCGATCGTGCCCGGGTTTTCAGAGGCGGGGGAGGTCGGTTGCGGTCGAGCATCGGCGGGCGAGCCGCGCGGAGGTAGCGAGGGCTTCTGGGGCGTGAGGACCCACGCCGCGGCGAGCACGATCAGGGCGACGAGAATGCTCGCCGGGGTCGCCTTGGTTGATTTGGACATGGCGGACGTCCTCCGGGTTGCATGCTATCGGAGAAACGTAGAATGGTCCCGGTGTCCCGGTAGCTCAGCTGGATAGAGCGGCGGTTTCCTAAACCGCAGGCCGGCAGTTCGAATCTGCCCCGGGACGTTTTGGTTTGCGGCGGGCGCGGCTCACTCGCACAGTACCGCGTCGTAGGCCACGACGAAGATCGAGAAATCGGCGTCGTCCACCACGCCGTCGTGGTTGAGATCGGCGGCGCAGCCGGGGGGCATGGTGGGATCGGCGCAGTCAAGGATGTTGTACGCCGCGGCGAACTCGCTGAAATCCTGGTCGTCGACCAGCGTGTCGTGGAAGAGATCCGCCGGGCAAGGCAGCGTGAAGGTGTTGTCCACGATCCGGGCTTGGGCGCTGTTGACCGTGTAGCCGGCGGGCACGCTGAACACGGGTCGATCGGTGGCGAACGTGAGAGTGTGGCTGAAGTCGGTGAGGGCGCTGCCGTTGCCGCTGAAACCCCAGAAGAGCTGGGTTGATGCGGACGCCGTGAGCTGGACTTCGACTTCAAATGGCGTGTTCGCGGCGACCATGATGGGGTTCGACTCGATCACGGCGTTGCCGGAGAAGTTGGTGAGCAGGCCGGATTCGAAGACGGTCGTGGAACCGCCAATCACCGAGATGGTGCGAGCTCCGTTCCCGACGTCCTGGCCGTTGATCCGGATGAGCAGCTGCACGGTGGAGAGCGCGCGCGGATTGATGGAGGTGCCCGCAGACGTCGATCCCGTCAGGTGGAGTCGGACGCGGGTGGGCACCATGCCGGGCGTACCGCTGGCTTCGACGTCGGTCCAGATGGTCTTTGCGAACGCCAGGCCGCCGATCTGGACGGTGAACGCACCGTCGTTGATGGTGTTCTTGATGAGCTGTGTGAACGCGGAGGCGACGATGAAACCGGGGCCGGCCCCGGACTGCGCCCGCATGGATGTGGTGGCGATCGCTTCGGGTGGGAAGAGGTACCGGGAGCTGCCCAACTGACCGGGCAGGTTGCCCTGATACGGGTCGTTGTATTGCGTGACGCCGTTGACGGTTTCGGTGACGCTGCCGGAGTAGAAGTAGGTCTGACCGGCGGCCGCCTGGGTGAGCGCGCACATGGCGAGCGCGGCGGCTGCAAGGAAGCGCGGGGAACCTTGTACGGGGTGTGCGCCAGTGAACATACGAACGTCTCCGGGAGGGAGGGACGCTCTGACCATACCAAGGAGTGCAAGCAATACCTATCGGTTTGTGGGATGCGACAGAGCTGCGTGTGTCGATCTCTGTGCTACGCCGCGTATGGGACGAGTTCGACCGGGAGCTCTTTCAGGCCGCGGCGGCGGGCCTTCCGCACGGCGTACCGCAGGCTGCGGAACATTCGCTGGTGGACGCGGTCGGTGATGTTCAGTCCCCGTTCTTCCATCGTCCGGATTGCGAAGGCCCAGGCGTGGTATTCCTCAAGGCATCGGGGCTTGTACGTCCCCAGCCCGATCGCGTGATGCCCGATCTCGTGCAGGAAGATCGCCATCGACATCGGGCCCTTGGGCTGCGGGCTCTCGAGCAGACGCACGACGCGGCCGTCCTTGTAGGTGATGGTCCAAGCGACCCCCGAGGAGCTTGTGCGCCACTTGCGAACCTTGACGTTGTACTTGACGAGCATCTCGCGCACGACCGCGTCGTACCTGGCCTGCATGCCGACCTCGCCGTCGCCCCGGCGGGGCTTGGAGAAGACTTCGGCTCGGCGCTTGGAGCGAAGCTGCGGCTCCGCTTGGGGCTGCGACTGCGTGAAGGGCCCGGCCGGTGATTGCTGCCCAGGGGCGGGTCGCGGGCGGCGGGCTCGGGAGCGGATCGCCTGCGGCCTTTCGGGCCGGGTGGGTGCGGGTTTGCCGAGAAGCAGATCGCGGGCCGACTTCGCGACCGGCGCGACCGCGGGTTTAAGCAGGTCCCACAGCGTCAGCACGGAACGCTTCCCTCCGAAGGTCTGCCGCCGATAAGCCGTTCGCCCGCTTTGGGTTGACGGCCGACAGCGAAGTCCTTCCAGACCATGGCCCGCTTGCCGGCGGGCTGGACCTCGAGCAATTGCAGCGACCCTTGGCCGCAGGCGACGAGGCCGGAGTTGCTATCGACCAGCGTGCCCGGCTCTTGTTGGTGATTGGAGTCGAGTGCTTTCGTGCGGAGGAGCTTGAGGGGTTCGCCGCGGAACTGCACCGTGACCCCGGGCCAGGGGTTGAGCGCGTGCACGCGTCGGCGGCATGCATCGGCGGAGGCAGCGAAATCCACCCAGCCGTCCGACTTGCTCATCTTGGGCGCGATGGTGACGAGAGCCTCGTCCTGGGTCTGAAGCTGGAGAGCGCCCGCGACATGATCGCGGAGCACGCGAGCGATGAGATCGGGGCCGTCGGCGCTGAGGATGTCGTGCAGGTCGGCGGTGGTCCAGTCGGGGTTTGTGGGATGGCTGGAGGTTGCGAGGATGAGGCCCGCGTCCATTTTATCGGCGAGCGTGATGACGCTGTTGCCGACGAACGGATCGCCCGCGAGCAAGGCCGCGTTGATGGGGGCGGCCCCGCGCCAGCGAGGGAGGATGGAGCCGTGGAGGTTGATGGAGAAGACGCCGTCGAGCAGGGACTTTCCGAGCTTCTGGCCGAAGGCGATGACGACAAACGCGGCGGCGCCTTGCGAGCGGATGTCGTCGCGGACAGTGGCCTCGTTGACCTTCTCCGGCTTCACGATCCGCACGTGCGGGAACTCGGTCTGGCACAGCTCGGCGATCGGGGTTGGTGTGAGCTTGCCGCCGCGGCCGGCGGGGCGGTCGGGTTGTGTGACGACGAGGCGGACGTCTTGGGTTGCCATCAGGTGCCGCAGCGAGGGAACGCCGAAGGCTCCCGAGCCGAAGAACACGAGTGGCAGGCGTGCGTCCATGCGGGGAAGAATAGAAAGGTGGACCGACGTTACCGCGACCGCTCGAGGTCCCGCACCGCGGTCCGGTTCTTCATCCGGGCGGTCTGCGTCATCTTGTCGAGGATGAGCACGCCTTGGAGGTGATCGAACTCGTGCTGCAGGCAGCGGGCGAGGAGGCCCGCGGCTTGGATGGTGAAGGGCTTGCCGTGCTCGTCGGTGGCGGTCATGGTGACGATCGGCGGGCGGAGCACGTCGCCGCGGATCTCGGGGAGGCTGAGGCAGCCCTCTTCGAACGGCTCGGGAGCGCCCTCGTACTTGGTGATCTTGGGATTGATGAAGACCTTGGGGCCGCTGGTGCAAGTGGGGGGCGCGTCGGTCGTCGCGCGTCCCTCGCCTTCGGGAACGTCCAGAACGAACATCTGCCACGAGAGCCCGACCTGCGGGGCGGCGAGGCCGATGCCCTCGGCCTCGTACATGAGTTCGATCATGCGGGCGGCAACGGCTCGGACCTCGTCGTTGATCTCCTTGACGGGTTTGCCGGCGGCGCGCAGGATCTTCTGCGGGTAGGTGACGATGCGGAGCGTGGACGGATCGGTCGCCATCGCCCGATCGTAAGGTCGGCGCGGCGGCGGGTACACCGCTTTGGTGGGGCCGGCAATCGGGCACTGGGACACGCGTTGAGAGGACGCCGGGGGAGCGTTTCTGCTCGCACAGCGGCGCGCACGTAGAATCCGATTGTCAATCGGTCCGTACCATTGCCAGACGACCTCCGGACGCTTCGGCGGCTTGGCCGCCTCAGGATCGCAGCAACGCCATGATCTCGAACTTCTTTGGTAAAAAGCCCGCGGGTGGAGACGGCACCGGCAGCACCCAGCCCGAGTACGCCCCCGAGAAGGCGGAGAAGTTCTTTCAGCACGCCCGGGTCGGCCACGAGTCCGGAAACTACGAGTACGCGATGCAGCTCTGGCTGCGGGGTTTGCAGCTCGACCCCCGCATGGTGAGCGGGCTGGAGGGCTTTGTGGCCTCCGCGGCTCAGTACGTGAATTCGCCCGAGGGCAAGAAGCGCAACAGCAAGGAGACGCGGGCCGCGATCTCGGGGTCGGGTGAGATCAACAAGTTCCTGCTCTCGCTGCTGGACTGGACGATGAGCGTGGACGACAAGTCCGCGGCGGCGGCCGCCGCGGTGAAGGCGTGCGAGGCGATCGTCAACCTCAACGCGGGCGACACGACTCGGAAGGTGGGTGAGTGGGCGTACGCCGCCGCTCGCAACGACCCAAAGCCCCGTAAGGACAACTTCGTGCGGCTCATGCGGGCCCTGGACGCGATGACGCTCCCCGACCTTGCGTTGAACATCGGCGAAGAGGCGCGGCGGCTGGATCCGAGCGACGGGCAGCTCAGCAACGACCTCAAGATGCTGGCCGCCAAGTCCACCATGGCCAAGGGCGGCTACGAAAAGACCGGGGCCGAGGGCGGTTTCCGGCAGAACATCCGCGACGCGAGCAAGCAGAAGGCGCTGGAAGAGGGCGATCGCATCAGCAAGACCGACGACGCCAAGGACCGCCATGTCGCGGTCTGCGAGGCGGAGTTCGCGGCCCGCCCCGAGGACCTCCCGACCACCGACAAGCTCATCAAGGCGCTCCGCGAACGCGGCAAGCCCAGTGACGAGGAGCGCGCCGTCGCCATCTCGATGCAGACCTACGAGCGGACCAAGATCTTCAAGTTCCGGCAGAACGCGGGCGAGATCCGTATCCGGCAGGCCCGTCGCAAGGTGTCGTCCGCCCGCCAGATGCTCGAGGCCGCCCCGGGGGATGAGACGGTCAAGAGCATCTTCGAGACCGAGCGGCATGCGCTGCTGGAGCTCGAGGTCGCGGAGCTGCGGCTGTGCGTCGAGAACTACCCCACGGATCTGACCTGGAAGTACGAGCTCGGGCGTCGGTACTTTGAGCTCGGGAACTACGAGGACGCGATCGGGCAGTTCCAGGAAGCGCAGAACGATCCCCGCGTCCGGGGCCGCGTGCTGCACATGCTGGGCATGTCGTTCCTCCGCTGCGACCTGGCGGACGAGGCGGTCGAGACGCTGCGTCGGGCGCTGGACGTGCCGGACATGACGCCGGAGGATCAGCGCGATGTGCGGTACGACCTGTGCTGCGCCCTGCAGGTGATCGCCGAGACGAGGCGGGACCTTTCCGCCGCGGAAGAGGCGGAGAAGATCGCCAGCCAGATCCTGATCCAGGCGATCGGGTACAAGGACATCAAGGCGCGGCGCGAGACGCTCAAGAAGCTGGTGGCGGAGCTTCGGGCGAAGTGAGATGGTGATGGAGCCTCTCGTATGGGCGGGAGGGCACTCCTGCACAACGTCACCCCGACCTCTCGCTGACGCGGGAGGCTCAAGGCATGCATCCGATTGTCGCGATCATTCCCGCCCGTATGGCTTCGACCCGGTTTCCGGGGAAGATGCTGGCCGCCGAGACGGGCACGCCGCTCATTGTGCATGTCGCGCAGGCCGCCGCGAAAGCAACGTCACTTTCGCGGGTGGTGGTGGCCGCGGATGATGCGAGGATCAGGGATGCGGTTGGATCCCGCGGCATCGACTGCGTGATGACGTCGCCCGATCATCCCAACGGCACGAGCCGCCTGGCGGAGGCCGCGGATCTGCTCGGGCTCCCCCCCGACACGATCGTGGTGAACGTGCAGGGCGATGAGCCTGAGATCGAGCCCTCGGTGATCGACGCGGCGGTGGGGGCGCTGCATGCGCATCCGCAGGCCGCGGTTTCCACTGTGGCGGTTCCCCTGGGATCAGGGGAGGACGCGGCCAATCCGAACATCGTGAAGGTGGTCTGCCGTCGCGACGGCACGGCGATGTACTTCAGCCGCTCTCGGGTGCCTTTCGTTCGCGATGCCCAGCCGGCTGGCCCCTCGGCTGGTCCTCCCATTGGCCAGGCCCTGCGTCACGTGGGGTTGTACTGCTATCGGCGGGATTTCTTGGCGCGGTACCGGGCTCTGGAGCCCACCCCGGCGGAGCGGGCGGAGTCGCTGGAGCAGCTTCGGGTGCTGGAGCACGGGTACGTCATCGCGGTTGCGGTGGTGCCCCAGGGCGGGAATCCGGGTATCGACACCCCAGAGCAGTACACCTCCTTCGTCGCTCGGTGGAATCGGAGCGGTCGATAACCGGCGGAACGGGGGCGGATGCCGGATGGAAGCGGGGGAGGCGTCCAAAACTCTGTGAATCCTGCCCGGATTCCGTGTGGGCCCACGCGACCGGTGTATCCCCAATGTGATATGCTGGGACATGCCCACCCGCGCGACCGAGACAGGACGTCTGGACGATCGGTCTGGCGACGGCTCCACGCCGTTCCACGACGAGCACGACACTCACCCGATTGCCACCTCGTTCCGCAGCGCGGCGGCGTTCACCCACGCGCTGGCGGAGGAGACGCTGTCGGACTTCATCCTGTCTCCAACCATCGAGGCCAAGCCAACCGGGGCCCGGCCGAGTTCCGCGGACCTGGCGAGCATCGCTTCCGGGCCGAACCTCACGCTGGCGAGTCTGGGTGACCAATCCACCGAGAGCGAGTTCTACTCGCCGATCCCGCCGGGGTATGTGAAGGGGCGTCACAAGTACGTCGTCGTCTTCGGCACGGTGATGAGCGGGCTGGGCAAGGGCATCTTCGCCAGCAGCCTGGCCAAGATGCTGAAGGACAAGGGATTGTCGGTGGCCCCCATCAAGATGGAGGGCTATCTCAACATCGACTCGGGCACGCTGAACCCGTACCGCCACGGCGAAGTCTTCGTCCTCGACGACGGCACCGAGTGCGACATGGACCTGGGCACGTATGAGCGACTGCTCGACCAGAACCTCTCGCAGCGGAACTTCACGACGTCGGGCCGCATCTTCAGCGAGATACTCGAGCGTGAGCGCATGGGCGTGTACCTCGGGCGTGACGTGCAGATGATCCCGCACGTCACGGGCGAGGTGAAGCGCAAGCTCCGCGAGCTGGCGCTTCACGGCGACGGGACCAAGCCCGCCGACGTCGTGTTTGTCGAGGTCGGCGGCACGGTTGGCGATTACGAGAACGCGTTCTACATCGAGGCGATGCGTGAGCTCGCGTTCGAGGAAGGCCCGAACTCGACCTGCTTTGTGGCGCTCACGTACATCATCGAGCCTCCGGCCCTTGGTGAACAGAAGAGCAAGGCGGCCCAGCTCGGCATCAAGCGGCTGATGGAGGCGGGCATCCAGCCGCACGTGATCGCGTGCCGCGCCAGCAAGCCCTGCGGCGAGAAGGTGCTGCAGAAGATCGCGATGTTCAGCAACGTGCCCTTGCGTCGGCTCTTCTCGATGCACGACCGCGAGAGCATCTACACCATCCCCGAGGACATGCGGACGGACGGCCTGGATCGGGAGATCCTCTCCATCCTCGGCCTGCACGACCGCGTCGATTTCTCCAACGAAGACAAAGCCAGAGACCGCTGGATGGGCTTCGCCAAGCGGTTGATCGCCCCCAAGCGTCACAAGGTCCACATCGGTATCGCCGGTAAGTACGCCCAGATCCGCGACGCGTACGCCTCGATCGACAAGGCGATCGAGCATTGCTCGGCCCACCTGTCCTGCGATGTCGACCTCAACTGGATCGACACCACCGACATCGACAACTCGAACGTGGCGCCGCGATTGGCCGATCTGCACGCGGTGATCGTGCCCGGCGGGTTCGGCAGCCGCGGCGTCGAGGGCAAGATCGCGTGCGTGCGTCACTGCCGCGAGAACGGGCTGCCCTACCTGGGCTTGTGTCTCGGGTTCCAGATGGCGGTCATCGAGTTCGCGCGGAACGTTCTGGGGCTCAAGGACGCCAACAGCACCGAGTTCAAGCCCGGTTGCGAGAATCCGGTCATCAGCGAACTGCCCGAGCAGAAGCGGATCGAGGGCCTGGGCGGCACGATGCGGCTGGGGGGCCAGGAAGTCGCGATCACGCCCAACTCGCTGGCGCACTTCCTGTTCAACAAGCAACACGGCGTGCGCGAGCGCTTCCGCCACCGCTACGAGGTCGATCCCAACTACATCGAGCGCTTCGAGCACGCGGGGTTGGTGTTCAGCGGGCGTCATCCGTCCCGGCAGATCATGCAGATCCTGGAGCTACGCCAGAGCATCAGCGAGATCGATCACCCGGCCGCGAGCATTCGGAGCAGCGCCGGCACCAGCCACGAGGGCGGGTTGGCGCTCAAGGTGACACACCCGTACTTCATCGGGGCCCAGTTCCATCCCGAGCTCACA
>DASVYC010000099.1:0-11041 GCA_036392375.1 Phycisphaerales bacterium | reverse complement strand
GAGGACAGTGCCGAGAACAACCACGACGGCACCGCGACCCGCGCGGAGAGAAACGACGCGCCCCACATCGGCGCGAGCATGAGCCGTTGGAGAACGAGAATCGGTTTTACCCGCCCACGCCGATCGCATCCACCCGCATCGGCAGCCGCAGCACGCCGGTCTCCTTCACCGTCTCGAGCACGATGGTCGTGCGGGTGGACGTAATCGACGGTATCGCAGACACATGCTCGCGCAGCACGCGGGTCAGATCGTCGGTGTCGCGCACCCGCAGCTTGACCAGATAGCAGTCCTCCCCCGCCAGGTTGTGCACCTCCTGGACATGCGGGATCGCCGCGAGCGCCTCGCCGGTCTTGCCCGTGAACGGGCGCTCCTCCGCACGCACAAAGATAAACGCGGCGAGCCTCAGCCCCACCGCCTTCGGCGCCACCCGGGCCTCATACCCCGTGATCACACCCCGGGTCTCCAGCTTTCGCACCCGTTCGAACACCGCGGAGGCCGCCATGTCCAGTTCGCGAGCCATCTCCGCATTCGTGGTCCGCGCATTGGCCTGCAGCGACGAGAGAATGTGCAGATCGGTCTCGTCCATGGGATATCGACACTCCTTCGGAGAATATCCCAGCATACAGTCATTTGTACGATTTTTCAATAGATACAGCGATAATTCTTCTTATTTCTGACTGCTACAACGACGCAAAGCCACTCCGCTCCACCCCGCGCCGATGGACCAGCGTCAGGAACGGAACCGCGTCGAGAGCACGGAGTTGCCCTCCGAGCTGCGGACGGCAAGATGGCCGGAGGGCAGCGCGCCCAGGCCCCGCGATCGCATGAGATCGGCGACGCCGGAGCGACGCCGCATCTGCAGCTTCTCGCCGATGCTGCGCCGATGGGCGTGCACGGTGCGGATGCTGCGGTGCAGTTCGGAGGCAATCTCGCTGTCGGTGAGCGACGCCGCGATCAGCGCGGCGACCTCCAGCTCACGATCCGTCAGCACGTGCAGATCGCCCAGCGCCGAGCGCCGATCGCGACAACGGCCGATCATCTCCACAAGCTGCGGCAACCCAACCAGATCCGTGCGCTGCTGGCTCACGCACAAAAGGCAGTCCTCGCCCTGCTTGAGCGGAATGCGACGAGCCGTCGAGCTCCAGCGCTGACCCCAGAGGATGTACTCCCCGGTGACGCAACCAGCATCCGAGACATACGCCTGGTTCAGCCACGCGAGCACGGTTTCCCGCAACTCGCTCGGGTAGTACTCGACCAGCGGCGTGCCGATCACCTGATCGCGACTCGAACGCAAAAATCGCTCGGCTTCGACGTTGAGGTTCAGGATCTCGGAGTTGCGTTTCAGGATCAACACGCGGCAACACGAGTCCAAAAACAATGCGGCACCGATCGCCTCAGCGTCCCTGGCTTCAATCTGGAGATGAAAGTCCTGAACTGTCATGTCCCGCATACTCTAGAGGGCCTGCCAGATGTTTCACCCTATATAGGTGTTTGGACGCGCAACTCCACGGATTTGGGTAAAATTAGGCATTTTTACGGCTCCTTATAATTCCACCTGTGTATATCCGTTATCTTCGGCGTGTGCAACTGCCGCGCAAAGTTCTCCCGATCCGCGCAATCCTCAGAAAACGGAGAAGTCGTCGGTATTCTCGCCGCATTGTGTCACACCGCAGTTCCGCAGATGCACCTCCTAGGTTGAATGCCCGACCAAAACACCGCGTCTTCTGCGCGACGGCAGCGATCCCCGCTTCCGTCCGTGGACAGACGGTCTAGGAGGACAGCGCATGCTCGAACGATTCGGCCGAACCCTGCCGAAGAACGACAACGATCGGCGCGCGCTCCTCGAACTCGCGGATCGCTCCATCGGCATGAATTTCGACATGAACGACCCGCTCGCCAACCTGCGCGGGCGCGATCTCACCGTGGCGATCACGCACTCCGGCGGCGGAACCACGATCGGACGGCTTCTACTCGTCCGTCTTGATGCGTACGGATGCACGGTTGTCTTCCCCGCGATGATGCACATCGGTTCCGCAATCTTGCTCACGCTGCCGTTGCTCCGAGGCGGAACCATCGACGTGAACGGCACGGTCGATGAGTGCCGCCACCTCACGGGGCACATGCACACGGTCCGGTTCGCGTTCAAAGAAGCCCTCGACCTGGGCGTGCTCACCCCGCGTGCCAAGCTGGTGATCGCCGAAGCAACGGCCACCGAAACCCCCGCCGTGCTGGCCGGGCGGTGCCTGGTGCTCGGCTCGGGCGCTCTGGAAACACAGATGCTGCTGCACTTTTTCAGCGGCACCAGCGTCGAGGCCCGCGGCGTGGACAGCATCGGGCAGATCTTCGATCTCGCCCTCACCACAGATGTCGACGCCGTCATCGTCGACCACGTCTCGCTCGGACCCGCGCCCGAAGAAACCCTGCAGCGCCTGCAACGACTCGGGCTTCGGGGCGGCATCGCGTTGCTGATCTCGGGCAAGGCCGAGCCAGACGAGAACGATGAGTCGCAGCAGATCGTGCGGATCGCCCGCCCGATCGTCAAGGAAACGCTGCTGCAGGCGCTGGCGTATCTCCTGCGCGGCGTGACCGCCGAGGACACCCGCGACATCATCTCTACCCAGGCCGACGAAACCAGCCTGCCCATGGTCGAGGAGTTCCTACGCATGGTCCGCGAGAAGGCCGAGGTGCTCGCCCGTACCCGCGACGCGGAAGAGTTCAGCTCGGCGCGCGATGTGGTTCTGGAATGGCGTGATTTCGGAGCCACCTTCGGCTTCGCGCCGCTGACCCAGGCGGCCACGGCGGCGCTCCAGGCGATGGACGCCAGCTGCTCGCTCGAGGAATCCGCTCGCGAGATCCGGGCCCTGCTCTCGGTGGCCCGCCGCCTCAAGGCGAAACCCGACGAGCCGACTCTGCCCGCGAGCCTGCCCAAAGCCGCGTGAGAAAGCCCCGTGAGAACGCCGCGTGATCGCGTCGGCTCCGCGCCGACCGCAATAATCGTCGCGTGAGCGCCGCCGATCCGCACGAACAACTCCTCGACCAGCTGCTCGACGGGGCCGCACGGGCCTGCCGCATCGAGCCCGCCGCCGCGTCGGCCCGCCGGCTGCACGACTGCTGCGCCCGGGCCGGCGACGCCGTCGAGAACCCCGCCCGTGACGAGGCGGCGCGGCAGCTCGAAGCCATGTCCCCCGGCGAGCTGGGCGACGTGCTGCGGGTCATCACCGCCCGCTTCTATTTGCTCAACCAGAACGAGCAGGTCAGCATCGTGCGCGCCAACCGCCGGCGTGCGGCCGAGGCCACCGCCCAGTCGCCCCGCCCCGAGTCGCTCCCCGAGGCATTCCTCAAGCTGCGTTCCCTGGGCCTCGACGCCGCGGGCGTGCGGGCCTTGGTCGAACGCCTGGACGTGCAGCCCACCCTCACCGCGCACCCCACCGAGTCCAAGCGGCGGAGCGTGCTCGACAACCTGGTCAAGGTCGCCGAGGAGCTCATCCGCGCCGACGACGAGCGCCTGCCGGACCGCGAGCGTCGCGCCGGAGAGCGACGCCTGAACGAGCTCACCCAGCTCCTGCTCGCCACCGACGACGTCCGCGCCAAGCGCCTGGAAGTGCTCGACGAGGTCAAGAACGGCCTGTTCTTCCTGAGGTCCTCCGTCTGGAACGCCGTGCCCCGCCTCATGCGCGAGACCGTGGACGCCGCCAACGAGGTCTTCGGCCCCGGCACGCTCGATCTCACCGAGCTGCCCGCGCTGATCCGCTACCGCACCTGGATCGGCGGCGACCGCGACGGCAACCCCAAGGTCACCCACGACGTCACCGCCGCCACGCTGCACATCATGCGAGCCGCCGCCCTCGAGCTGTGGGACCGCGAGCTGCTGGAACTGCAACAAGAGCTCACCCTCTCCACCCGCCGCGTCGCGATCCCGCCCGCGTTCGTGGAACTCGTCCGCGCCGAGGGCGAACGCTTCATCGAAGACCCGTCCTCTCTCGAGCAGCGCCAGCACGAGCCCGTGCGCGTCCGCTTGCTGCAGATGCGCGGGCGGCTCAAGCGCGACCCGTCGTACCACGGCGGCTTGCTGCTGCGGGACCTCTTGGCGATCCGCGACGCCGTCGAGCACGCGGGCCTGGTCGAGCCCGCCCGTCGCGGCCGCCTGGCCGAATCGATCGTGCGGGCCCGTGTCTTCGGCACGCACCTGGCCACGCTGGACATCCGCCAGCACAGCCGCGTCCACGAAACGGTGGTGGCCGAGCTGCTGGCCCTGGCGGGCGTCTGCCCGGACTACGCCGCGCTCCCCGAGCACGAACGCGTGGGCGTGCTGCGGACCGAGTTGTCGCAGCCGCGCCCCCTCCGCCCGGTGGATGCGCCGCTCTCGGCGGCGGCGTCCGAGCTGATGCACACGCTCCGCGCGGTGCGCCAGAGCGTCGAGCTCGACCGCCGCAGCGTCCGCTCGTTCATCATCTCCATGACCCACGGCGTGAGCGACATCCTCGAGGTGCTGCTGCTCATGAAAGAGGCCGGTCTCACCCGCGCCGCACGCACGCCCGATGCACCCACCCGCTTCCACAGCGCGCTGCACGTCGTCCCTTTGCTCGAGACCATCGAGGACCTCGAACGCGGCGAGGGCCTGGTCGCGTCGATGCTCGACGAGCCCCTCTACCGCTCGCACCTCGAGTCGCTCGTGCCCGCCGAGATCCCCCAAGGTTCGCCCCACCGCGCCCCGGTGCAGGAGATCATGCTCGGCTACAGCGACTCCAACAAGGACGGGGGGTTCCTGATGGCCAACCTCGCCCTCGAGAAGGCCCAGCGCCGCGTCGCGCACGCCGTGCGATCCCGCGGGGTCCTGCTCCGCTACTTCCACGGCCGGGGCGGCACCGTCGGTCGCGGCGGGGGCCGCGCCGGCCGCGCCATCCTCGGCGCCCCCGCGCCCGCACGCACCGGACGCATCCGCTTCACCGAGCAGGGCGAGGTCATCTCCTTCCGCTACGCGCTCGCCGCGATCGCCGAGCGCCACCTCGAACAGATCGTCCACGCCGCACTCGTGGCGTCCGCCGATCAGAGCGAACCCGCCCGCACCGCGGAGCTCGCGGCCTTGTTCGAGCGCCTCGCGACGCAATCCATGGCCGCGTACCGCGGGCTCATCGATGACCCGGAGTTCTGGTCGTGGTTCGTCGCCAGCGGCCCGATCGCGTCGATCGCGGGGCTGCCCATCGCCAGCCGCCCGGTGATGCGGGCCGAGGGCTCGGGCCTAGGCGGATCTCCCTCGGCCAACGCGCACACCGCCGCGGGCGGCGCGACCGCCAACAACGGCTTCGATCAGCTCCGCGCCATCCCGTGGGTCTTCACCTGGGTCCAGATGCGTTGCCTCGCCCCGGGCTGGTATGGCCTGGGCGCAGCGCTCGGTCAAGTGAGCGAGCACGAGATGGGTCTCTTGACGCAGGAATACCAGCGCAGCCCCTGGTTCCGCGCCGTCATCGACAACGCCACACAAGAACTGCTGCGAGCGCGGCTCGCGGTGGTGCGCCGCTACGCGCTCTCGCACGACCCGGGGATCGGCGCTCGCTTCTTCGGGCTCTTGCAGGCCGAGCACGCCCGCGCGGTACAGGCGGTGCTGCGGATCGCCTCCCGCGGCTCGCTGGAAGACGAGTCCCCGATCATCGCACGCTCGATCCGGGTGCGCAACCCCTGGACCGATGTCCTGAACCTGATCCAGATCGAGCTGCTGCGCCGCCGCCGCGGGGCCGAACCAGCCCAGCGCACCGAGCTGGACCAACTCCTGTTTCAGAGCGTCAGCGCCATCGCCGCGGCGATGCAGAGCACCGGTTGAAGCACCGCCGGCACGCGCCAAGCCCCGAGAACCCGCCCAGCACACCCGAGCTCCGCGCGACTCTTCACGCCCGTTTAGCGCGATCTGAATCCGCCGCCGCTCGCCCCGGACTTCACTTTGCCTCACCGGTTTTCCGGCCGGGATTGTGTTCGTTCATCGATTGCAACAGGAGAGAAGAGAGATGCAGAAGCTTGTCGCGCTCGCGATCGCGGGCACCGCGCTGTCGGCTCAGGCCGCCGTCATCACCCAGTGGGACTTTGAGTCCTCGAACCTCACGCCCCTCATCGGCGCCGGCACCGCCTCGCTCGTCGGCGGCACCACCGCGACCTTCGCCGGCGGCTTCGGCGGCAGCGTCGCCGGCTGGAACACCACCAACTACCCCGCTTCCGGCTCGGGCAACAAGTCGGCCGGCGTGCAGTTCGCCGTCTCGACCGCCCTCTACCAGAACATCAAGGTCAGCTACAACCACCGCCACAGCAACACCAGCGCCAACACCAACGTGCTGCAGTACACCATCAACGGCACGACCTGGATCGACGCCGCCACCTTCACCTTCACCCCCGCCGCCTCCGGCACGGGCGACACCTGGTACAGCCGCTCGTTCGACTTCACCGGTTTCGCGGGCGTGGACAACAACGCTCTCTTCGCGATCCGCGTCGTCTCGGGCTTCGATTCCTCGACGGGCAACTACCGCGCCAGCCGCTCGACCAGCAGCTACGCGGGCACCGGCACCTACCGCTTCGACAACGTCACCATCGAGGGCACCGCGATCCCGACCTCGGGCTCGCTCACGCTCATGGGCGCGGGCCTGCTCGTCGCGGCCCGTCGTCGTCGCGCCTGAGGCACACCTTGCAGTGCGTGTTCCAAACCCCGCGCGTGCGGGGTTTTTTCATGCGCCGCGACCCAGCCGCGCGATCGAGAACACGGGCTCGCGCCCGTCCAGCATCGCGTCCACCGCCTCGTGGGCCGCTCGATAGCCCATCGACATCCCGTGACCCGTGAACCCGCCGCAGAACCACGGGTACGGCTCCCCGTCCGCCGCACGCCCCATCGGCGAAGCCGGCCCGATCAATGGCAAGCCATCGGGCGAGAAACCCATCGTCCCCGCCCATCGCGCCATCACGGGCAGTTCCTCCCCGTACCCCAGCATCGCCCGGGCGAACGACTCGAGGGCGCCCTGCACGTTGTGCGTGGTCCGATCCTCGAAGCCAACTTCCTGCTCCGCGAAGTACGTGCGGCAGCCCCCCACCACGATCGTCCCGTCCGCCGCCTGACGGAAGTACTCGCTGCCGTCGTTGCAGTAGTACGACGCGTCCAGCCGCCGCCCGTGCGGCGCCAGCGCCAGCATCTGCCCGCGCCGGGGCTGCACCAGTTGGTCAAACCCGGGCAAGAGCAGCGACGCGTACGCGTTGGTACACACCAGGACATGCCGCGCCCGCACGACCAGGTCCGCGGTGCGCACGACAAACCCGTCGCCCTGCGGCGCCACGCCGTAGACCTCCTGGTTCTCGACCAAGGGAGATGGCAGGTGCTGCGCCAGCGTCCGATGCGGGCGCAGCTTCGCCGCCAGCATCGACATCAGCTCAAACGAGTTCACGCTCGCGTCGTGCGGGTTCACCAGCGCGCACGACACCAGCCCGCTCCGCCACGCGGCGTCATCGGGGTGTCTCTCGGCGGCATCGATCCACTCGGCCTCCAGCCCGTCCTCCCGCATCAGCGTGAGCGAACGCTCCAGCCCGTCGCGATTGGACGCCGCGTACTCGCGCGTCGGCATCCACACCGGCGACTCGCCCGCGCCGACTCCCGCCCGCAGCGCGAGCAGCATCGACGGCACGCGTCGGTAGGACTCCAGCGACGCACACCCCTCGCGCCGCAGACCTTCCAGGTTGGCCTCGGTGAACAGCCACAGGTCCCGGGCCCGGGCGCGCCCGTACAGGTCCACGGCCTCGGCGTAGTGGCACGCGGCACCCCGCATCAGGAACCCGGCGTTCCGCGACGACGCCCCGCTCGCCAGCGTGTGACGCTCCAGGATGATCGTCGATTCTCCGCGCCGCTGGGCCGCGAGCGCCGCCGACACCCCGCACACCCCCGCGCCGATCACGCACACACCTACCTCCAGGTGTGTCACCGGGCCCGCCGCGCGAAATGTGCGTCGCCAATGAGAAACGGTCACGGCACCAATGTACACCGCGCACATAAATGCCGAGGGCGCGTGGCCGTCTGAACGCTGTCACCTGTCCTGGGTGTTTTTGCCTATTGCGGCCTCGTGACGTGTTCGGGTTTCGGGATTTTCCTTGGGTCCGCGACGCCCCATCGGTATGCTGCCCGCTTCCGCGTTCGCGCTCGGCTTGGTCGGGCGCGATCTTGTGTTCGAGTCGTTTGAGAGACAAGGAGACCTGATTCATGCGTTGCACTCTCTGTGCGGCCGGCTTCACGCTGGCCGCGGCTGCCGCGTCCACCGCGTCGGCCCAGCTCGTCTTTGGCACCACCAGCCCCACCACCTCCAACCCCGCCGCCATCTACCTCAACGTCAACACCGGCACCACCACCACCCTGTGGAACTCCGCCGCCCAGAAGAAGGTCAACGGCATGGCCGCCGACACGACCAACGGCATCCTCTACTCCAACGACGCCGCCCGCCTCAACCAGTGGAGCTACGGCAGCATCGGCACCGCCCCCACCCTCATCGGCGGCATGTACCGCACCAACGACAACGTCAACTTCACCGCCACCGGCGTCGACGGCCTCGCCTTCGCCAACGGCCAGCTCTACGCCTCCACCTCCTTCGGCAGCACCGTCTACAAGCGCGGCATCTACCGCGTCAACACCACCCCCGACGGCGCCGGACGCTGCGTCATGACCCCTATCTGGCTCGACCCCACCGGCGTCGGCACCCTCAGCGGCACCGTTCAGTTCGGCGGCATCGACTACAACCCCGCCGACGGCAAGTTCTGGGTCACCAACGGCACCGACACCACCGGCTCCGGCGGCACCTACGAGCGCGCCATCTACACCGTCGACGCCTTTGGCTCCGGCGCCATGACCAAAATCGCCAACTTCCCCGCCAACTTCAACCAGATCGACGGCCTCGCCATCGGCGGCGGCTACGCCTGGATCACCCAGCAGTCCCCCGGCTCCTCCACCGTCAACATCTTCGGCTTCAACCTCACCACCCTCACCTACGACAAGTCCTTCTCCTTCGCCCTCACCGACGCCTCGCAGCGCGCCACCGGCGCCACCTGGGCGCCCAACGCCTTCGCCGTCATCCCCGCGCCGTCCACCGCGTGCGTCCTGGGCCTCGCCCTGCTCGCCACGCGCCGCCGCCGCTGAACACACCCGCGCACAGCTTCCGCTCACCAAGCCCGGCCCGCGCCGGGCTTTTTCGTGCCCGCCGCGAACCACCCGCCCTCACCCGCCCGCGGCCTTGGCCGGGTATCCCAGCGCCTTGAAGTGCTCCACCAGCCGATCACGATGATCGCCCTGCAGCTCGATCGTGGCCGTCTCGGCATCGAGCGAGCCACCGGTCGCGAGCTTCGTCTTGAGCTGCTTGAGCAAGTCGGGCAGATCGGTGCTGGTGGACGAGCGCGGCGCAAAGCCGGTCACCACCGTGACAAACTTGCCGCGCCGCTGCTCGCGTCGGATACGCAGCGCCTGATCGGCGGGCTGCAGCACGCGTCCGCTGGCCCGATCACGCGGGCAGGTGCACGCCCCCACAGGGCGAGCGCAGCGCTCGCACGTAAGCGGGCGTTCCAGCGGCGTGCCATCGAAAAGTCCGGGCATGGGCAACGGTATCGCGACGCATCCGTCGCGCGGGAACGGGCCCCCAGGTTCACTCGAGCTGCGTCACGGCCTGCGGTTGCGCTGCCGACGCTCGATCTGGGCGTCGAGGCCCGCGATATCAGTCTCGATCCGCTCCAGCATCAACCCCAGCCCGCGGCGGGTATCAGGGTCCAGCTTGCGGTCGCGGAGCTGCTCGCGCAGGATGTTCGCTTGCTGCTCGAAGCCCATGCGCTGGATCTCGAGCATGCGCAGATCGCCCGCGTCCGCGTTGAGATTCCCAACGCGGCTGCGCGAACGCTGCGGGCGCAGGTCCGCGTCGCTGGGCGTCTCGCTCACCGTGCCCCGCGGCACGCCGCCGCTGTGCAGGTCGGCCACCGTCGGGTTTCCGTCCTCGCCGAGGTCCAGCCGCTGCACGTTGCCGTCGATCCCGATCTGCACCACCCGCCGAGGCTGATCCATCCCCGGGTTGAGCCGCAGATTCCCGCTCTCGGGGATCCGCACCACGTTCTCGCGCTGGTCGTTCGCCAGCCGCTCGCCCTCGTTCCAGGCGGCGGCGTTGGGGACAGGGCGCAGCACGGGCTTGGTGTCGAGCGTGAGCAGGGCCGGGTTGGTGCGGGCCAGCCGTGCCCGCCACGCCGCGTCGCGCTCGGGGCGCGAGATCTCGCGGGTCACGCCCCGATTGGCGACGTTGAGATTGCCCCAGTTGCCCAGCCGGAGCGGGAGCTGCAGCACCTTGGCGTCGCGCTCGACCTCCAGCCGCACCACCTGATCGGGGTCGTGCGAGATGATCTGCACCCGCGCCTCGGCGTTGGTGCGCACGCGCACGCCGTCGATCGAGAGAAGCAGATCGCCCGGCTTCAGCACGTTCTCGGAGTCAAAGCCCTTCACCGGCCCCGCGATCGGGATCCCGCCGTCGAAGACCTCTTCCTCGAAGTTGCCGAACTGCACATTGCCGACGCCGAACGACACACCCATCGCGGCTCGCGGAGACGCCTCGAAGACCTCTCGCGCCAGCGACAGCAGCCGATCCCGCTGCTCCGCCGACGCCCCGGGCTCGATCAGCGACAGCACCCGATCCGTCTTGTTCCGGCACCACGCCCGCAGCGCGTCCTCGGCGTTCTCCCGCACCCGCACCGAGTCGCTGTCCAGTTCCTTCACCTTCGCGGCCGCGAACTCGCGATCGTCCGCTCGCTCCGCCCACGCCCACGCGCCGCCCACCACCAGCGCCAACGCACAACCCACGGCGTGGGCCGTGTGCCGCCCGCGTGATTGTCGATCGGCCTTGCCGCAACTCATGGAATTCTCCGCAGCCGCGCCCGCCGCCCGCTGTTCAAATCCGCACCAATCTCGCCGACCTCGCCCCACCGAAAATAGTAGCAGAACCCGGAAGCACCCCGTGACTCTCCAAAGGAACCCGATCGCGTCCCGACACACGTTCAACCA
>DASVYC010000098.1:0-2585 GCA_036392375.1 Phycisphaerales bacterium | reverse complement strand
GGGGGAAGACGTAGTCGGGAACGGGATTCGGGAAGCTCATGGAAGTCCTGCGACACACTCGCCTCTGGGAGGGAGGGGCGGGTGGGGGGGTGGGGGGGGGGCGTGCGACCTGCGGCTCGATGAGGAACTCCACATCGGGCGGCCAGAGAATAGGAAAGAGCGGGCTGGGCGCGGCGGCCGGTCGGATGCCCCAACCTTGCCGGAAGCCGCCGGGTTGCAACCGTTCCGGCATCTTCCCCAAAGACCGGCGTGGCCCGCGTGGCGGGCCGGTACCGTTTTCAGCGGAGGCACCATGTTCCAAGCTGCTACATTGCGCGTCGTTCGGCGGACTTTCACTCTCGGCGTCCTCGCGGCCGCTGCGGCGTTTCTTCCGGGATGCATCATCGTGGCCAACGGCTACTCCGACAGCCCGCAGTACAGCGAGACCCGCACCGTGCGCGTGCCCTTAAGCCCCGGCGGCGGTGTCGACGTCCGGACCCGCAACGGCAATGTTGAGGTGCAGGGCGCCGCTGGAACCGATGCCGTCGTCGTCGCCACCCTGCGGGCACGCACCCAGCAGCGCCTGGACGAGGCCAAGGTTGTCGCAGACGCCGCCGGCGGCACCCTCAGCGTGCGGGTGGAGTGGCCCGACGGCCGGCCGCAGTCGGGTGAGGGCTGTTCGTTCAAGATTGACGCCCCGGCCCCGAGCGGCGTGCACGTGGACACCAGCAACGGCAAGATCGCGATACGCGACACGTCGGGCCTCGCCGATCTCGACACCTCCAACGGCTCGATCCGCGTCATCAACCATGCGGGCGAGGTCCAGGCCGATTCCAGCAACGGCGGCATCGACATCCGCGACACCTCAGGGCCGGTTGAGGCGATCACCAGCAACGGACGCATCGAGCTCATGAACGTGGGCGGCCGCGCGGTGGCGCACACCAGCAACGGCTCGATCATCGCGCACCTGGCCGAGTCTTCACCCGGCCCGGTCCAGCTCCGTTCTTCGAACGGCTCGATCGACCTCGCCCTGGGTGCTGCCTTCGCGGGGGAGCTGCGGGTCTCGACCAGCAACGGCAACGTGCGGCTCAATTCGCCCGCGACCGTCACAAACATGGTCTCGGGCCGCTCCGCGACCCTGCAGTTTGGAAGCGGCGGGGCCGCGTCCAGCGTCATGACTTCCAATGCCTCGGTGAGCATCACCGCTACCAGCGCTGCTCAGCAACCCGTTGGCAGTAGGTAAGTCCGCCGAAGCCGCGAATTTCCGCCGGGGTTTGACACGCCGCGCATCCTGAATCGTGGGCCTGATCGCGGAGGCAACGCGCCGCCGCACGTTTGGATTGATTTCTCAGAGGAGTCTTCGCATGCGGTCGTCCCTTCTTTGGATCGTTCCTGTCGCGATGGTGTGCACCCAGGCCCTGGCAGAGGCTGCGCCGAAGCTGGAAAAAGAAACCCGCACGATGAAGATCACCGCTTCCGCGGGGCAACCCCTCACGGTCAGCACCCGCAACGGCGCCGTCGCCGTCACGCGGGGCAACACCGACCAGATGATCATCACCGCCGAGGTTTTCGCCAAGACGAAGGAGGACCTCGCCAAGATCGAGATCTCGATGGCGAGCGACAGCGACAAGGGCTCGTCGGTCGAGGTGGAGTTCCCTGATCCCAATCGCGTGAGCGACATGGGCTGCTCGCTCAAGATCGAGCTGCCTCGTGCCAACGGCGTCATGATTGAAACCACCAACGGACCCATCCAGGTCTCGGAGATGGCGGGCAAGGCGGTGTTGGAGACTACCAACGGCCCGGTCATGATCTCAGATCAAGACGGCGAAGTGATCGTCGAGACCATGAACGCGCCGGTGCAGGCCAAAGACGTGAAGGGCACGGTGACGATCAAGACGAGCAACGGCCCGGTTGAGCTCAGCCTGCACAAGGACGTCAGCGAGAGCTTCGAGATCGAGTCGTCCAACGCTCCCGTCGAGGTTTGGATGCCACGGTCGTTCGAGGGTGTGCTGAGCGCCCAGACTTCCAACGGGAACATCTCGTTCCCAGCGGATGCCGGCCTCACCAAGAAGCCCGCCAACCGCGGCTACGGCACCGCATCCGGTCAAGCGACCTTTGGCAAGGGCGGCGCGGCATCGAGCATCGAGACCAGCAACGGACCGGTGACTATCAGATACCGCGATGAGGCGACCGGCACACCCAACCAGAAGAAGCCCGCGGCCCACTGAACCCGCGAGCTTCCAGAGCCACATCCGACGATCCGGTTCGTTGCCGGACACGCAAGACGCCGCGGCGAAGTCCCCACCTCGCCGCGGCGTCGTCGCTTCAAAGGTCGCGACGGCAAGCCCGAGTCGCGAGTGATCGCGCCGCGGCGCACGCCTTGCGCACCGGTCCAACAGCCGCGCAGTCTTCGCACGGAAAACTCTTGGCGCGGCGCAGCCGCTGCCGATCTCAGGGCCGACGCAGGATGCGTCACCGGAGGCCGCGCGCCGACGGCTTTATTCAAGCGAGGGCCAGGATGGCCGACGAGACACCCACCAATCCCACACCCAATCCCGACGCCTCGCCCCCGGAGGCGAGCGCGACGCCCGCTGCTACCCCGGCCG
>DASVYC010000097.1:0-2070 GCA_036392375.1 Phycisphaerales bacterium | reverse complement strand
CTTCAGCTCCATGGTGAAACGCATCGTCACGCCCTTGGGCGTGTTCAGGGTCGCCTCGCCGACCCAGTGCCCGGCCCATGACTCGGGAAAGCCCGGATCGGCGGGCTTCGGCTCCTCCGCCTTGGGCGCCGCGGGATCGGTAAGGAGCATCGCAATCAACGGCAGGTGCATCAGCATGCGGATTTGTACCGACCCGATATGCCGCGGGCAATGCGACCCGCTCGCAACTTCGTGAAGTTTGACGTTCCCGCCCCACAATCAGTACAGCGCCGCACCGATCGCTGCAAAAAGCTCTTGCATCGAACCCGTCACTTGCTTTACGCTCTGAGCGGCAGTTTCCGCTGCCGTTCGTTCTCATTCTCGATAGGGAGACAGACAGATGAAGAGTGTGTTCATGGCGTGCGGCCTGGCCGCGGGTGTGTTCGCGTCCTCGGCCTCCGCGGCTCTGTACTCACAGGCCAACGACCTCGCGACCGATTGGGGCTTCTTCTCCGTCGGCGGCCCCGGTCAGTTCTTCACCCAGCGCATGGCCGACAACTTCAGCCTCGCCAGCGCATCCACCGTCACCAGCGTTCGCTGGTACGGCTCCAGCCAGAACTTCGCATTCCCCGACCTCACCAACTTCACCGGCTTTGACGTCAAGATCTACGCCGATCTCGCCGGCGTGCCCGACGAGACCGACGTCCTCTTCAGCGCCGCGCCCACCCTCGCTGGCCTCACCATCACGCCTACCGGCTTCAACAACATCGGCGGCGGCACGCAGTACCAGTTCGATCTCAACGTCGGCGCGCTCAACCTCAACGCCGGCACGTACTGGCTCTCTGTGGGCGGCCTGCTCGTGAACAACTTCGGCGACACCTTCGTCTGGAGCCGCAGCACCCAGGGCGACTCGGCGAACGCGTCGTACTTCTACAACCCCGCGAGCGGCTGGATCGCCTTCACCGGCAACGACCTCGCCTTCGAGATCATCCCCACGCCGTCTGCGCTCAGCCTCGCCGGTCTCGTCGCCCTCGCCGCGGCCCGCCGTCGTCGCTGATCCGCATCAGACATCCATCGAATTACGCCCGGAACGCACCGGATCGACCGTCGAGCCGCCTCACGCGGGCTGCACGGCCGCATCCCGGTGCGTTCCGCGCCTTGGGCCCTCTCAACCGACCGTTCATTGCGAGCGCCGCTTCGGGCCTACTATTTGCTCTTCGCCAGTGGCCCCGTCGCTTTTTCAGGTGAGTTTCTTCTCACTCGGATCGTTCTGGGAATCTGCTGGCAGCGTGCGGCATGTTCGCCGTCACGCGCCACCCGCCGCGTCGTGCTCCGCACGCCCCGGCACCCAGTTCGGCCGCTCGTTCCGACGCGCCACTTCCGAGCCCCTTGCGGGTTCCTCGGCGATCCGGTCCAAGCTGTGCCCAACGCACGCGTCCGTGGATTTTCCATGGCGCAAGGAGTTGTTGTTCTCTTGATGTCTGATCCTGTCGCCTCGCACCGCACCGCCCATTCCGACTCGCACACCCACGGCCACAGCGAGACCGCGCACTCGGCCCACACCACGCATTCGAAGCCGCACGCCGGCTCGCACCACAAGGCCGAGCCCGCCATCGTCCGCGGCGGAGCCGACGACGCGCCCCGCGCTGCGTCCAGCAAGGCCCCGATTCCCACCACCTTCGCCGAGATCGGCCTTTGCGCACCCGTGCTCAAGGCCCTGACCGACGAAGGCTACACCGTCCCCACGCCCATCCAGGCTCAGTCGATCCCGCCGCTGATGGCCGGCCACGACATGCTTGGCTGCGCCCAGACGGGCACGGGTAAGACCGCCGCCTTCGCGCTCCCCATTCTGCACCGCTTGCAATCGATGCCGCGCGACAAGTCCCACCGCGGGCCGCATCTGCCCAAGGTGTTGGTCCTGTCTCCCACACGTGAGCTCGCCACCCAGATCGGCGAGAGCTTCGCCGCGTACGGCCGTCACACGTCCGTCACCGGCACCATCATCTTCGGCGGCGTGTCCCAGGGCCGTCAGGTCCGCGCGATCCGCGCCGGTGTCGACGTGCTCGTCGCCACGCCCGGCCGCCTCATCGA
>DASVYC010000096.1:0-12224 GCA_036392375.1 Phycisphaerales bacterium | reverse complement strand
CCCCGCCCGATATGATGCCGCCGCATGACGGCCACCGCCCAGCTCATCGACGGCAACGCCCTGTCCGCCCGCATCCGCTCGGGTCTGAGCGAGCGGGTTCGGGCTTTGCGCGATCGCGGCCGGGTCGTCCGTCTCGACGCTGTGCTCGTCGATTCCGGCGACTCCGCTGCCCGCGTCTACGCCGACAACCAGGCCAAGACGTGCGCGGGCCTTGGGATCGAGTACAAGCTGCACCTGCTCCCCGCTGGCGCCACCTACGACGACATCGCCGGCCGCGTGCTGTTGCTGAACACCGAGGACAACGTGCACGCGATCATGCTGCACCTGCCGTTGCCGGCCGGTGTCGAGGCGTACCGCGTGCAGCGTTTGATCACGCCGGAAAAGGACGTCGAGGGTGTGAACCCGGCGAACATCGGGAACATCGTTTACGGGCGCTCCAGTCTCGCCCCCTGCACGGGCCTCGCTGTGGTGAAGATGGTCGAATCGGTGGTGCCGGATGCCGCGACGGGAATCCTCGGCATCGACTCGCCCCACGGCCCCTTGCTCCGCGGCAAGCGCGCGGTGGTGGTGGGCGCGAGCGACGTCGTCGGGAAGCCGATCGCGGTGCTCCTGATGCGCCAGGACGCGACGGTGATCTCCTGCAACAAGTACACGCCTGGACTGGCGGATCTCGCCCGCAGCGCCGATGTGCTCGTCGCCGCGGCGGGCGTCCCGGGTCTCATCACCGCCGACATGGTCAAGCCCGGCGCGATCGTGATCGACGTCGGTGTGAACCGCGTCAAGGGCGTGGACGGCAAGATGAAGACCGTGGGCGACGTGGACTTTGAACGCGTCAAGGCCGTCGCGTCGCACCTCAGCCCCGTCCCCGGCGGCGTCGGTCCTGTCACGGTGGCGATGCTGTTGGAGAACGTCGTGCAATCCGCGGAGCACGCCTCGCGGTAGGTTCCGTTCCACGCAACGCGTCTGGTCGGACTGGCCCCATTCCACGGGCGAAGGCGCACTCGCTGTGCGGGCCTGCTCCGGCGCGATATGGCCTTCCCGCAGCCTTCCGTGCCCGAGCCGGTATCCGATCTATCATTCCCGCGTCGCTTCGTACGGAATCCATCGGGGCATGGCGGCCCCGCTTGCCACGCCGAGGTACCCATGACGGCCCTTGCCTTTCTCAACGACCTGCTCGCACCCGGACACCTGATCATCCTGCTGGTGATCGGGCTGCTCTTTTTCGGGCGTCGACTTCCTGAGGTGGGCCGCAATGTCGGCCGCAGCATCGTCGAATTCAAGAAAGGCCTCAAGGGCATCGACGACGAGGTGAACGAGGCAGAGGAGCGGCAGCGTCGGCGCGACGCCGACCGCGAGCGTGACGGCTCCCGCGACGGCCGCGGTCGCGATCCTTATGTGGATGATCGCCCCAGGGCCCCGCTCCAGTCGGGTCCGTACGACGCACGCCCCCGCGAAGGCGAGCGCGTGGCCTCGCGCGACGAGGCTCGCGACAGCCACTAATCGGCGGCATACACTCCCGCCCGAAGCCGAGGTAGCTCAGCTGGTTTAGAGCGCTGGATTCATAACCCGGAGGTCGGCGGTTCGAGTCCGCCCCTCGGCATTCCCTGATCCGACAAACGTTGGCCACGCCGCGGTCCTTGCCGCGGCTTGTTTCGCTCACGCTCGCGCGTCGAGAGTGCGACAGCCCAGTGCCGCACTCACTCTCGATATCTGAGGCGATCACCCGTTTGGGCGGACCGGTAACTGCTGCTTCTCGGACGGAGATCTGGGTAAGCGTGCCAACGTGCGCCAGTCTCCTTCAACACCGCGGCGATCCCGGTCGATGCTCCGCTCGCGGCTCATTTTCGGAGCGAGTTCATGCAGACCGGCTCGTCACCATCCCTCGTTCGTGCGGATCAGCGGTACACGTGCTCGATGCAGGCGGTGATGCGCCCCGCGCCCGATGCGGATGACGCGGTCTCGCTCACCCGCGCCGTCGGGGAAGGCGATGGCACCGTGAAGGTCACCGTCGTTGATGCTTCCCGAGGTGGAGTCGGCGTTATCTCGTCGGTCTTCCTGCCCCGCGGCAGCCACGTTGAGGTTTCGATCGCCGGACCGAAAGACGTGCTCGGCACCATCACCGCACGCGTGCAGCGCGTGGAGATGCGAGACCGGCGTCCCACGTACTACCTCGGCCTCGCGGTGCTCCCGGGGTCCGACTCGGGTCAGGCGATGCAGGCCGTGCTCGCGGAGGTCCGCTGATGATCGGGCACGATGACTTTGTCATGGCGGCACTGGTCGAGGAGAATCTCCTCGATGCGACCGGAGCCGAGCGAGCGCGCCAGCACGCGGCCGAGAGCGGCGGCACGCCCGGCGACTCGGTCGTCGCCCTTGGCTTGCTCGAGGCTCGCGCGGTCGCGCTGGTGCGAGCCCAAGTGTCCGAGTGTCCGTTCGTGGACATCGCTTCGTTCAACATCCGTTTCGGTAACGCGTCGCTCCTGCCGCGCGAGGCCGCGGATGCGCTGCGTGCCTTCCCGCTGTTTGTCTGCGATCAGATCGCGACCGTGGGGATGGCCGATCCGCTGGACCTGCGCGCGGTGGATCAACTCCGCAGCCTGCTCAAGGTCGACATCGATCCCGTGCTCTGCGAGCCAGGGGCCCTGGCGGCGCTGATCGAGCGGGCATACTCCCTCGCGGGCAACACCGCGCGGGTGGATGTCGCGGCACTCAGCGACGACCGCACCACAGGCAAGGAGCCGATCGTTGCCGCCGTGAACCAGATCCTCGCACAGGGCCTGGACCTCGGCGCCAGCGACATCCACATCAGTCCCGACGCCATCGAGATGCAGCTTCGCTACCGCGTCGATGGCTCGCTCGTCCCCGTGCAGGGGCCGGGCATCGATCTGCACGCCGGTATTGTCCAGCGCCTCAAGGTCATGGCTGACCTCGACGTCACCCAGTCGCGTCGCCCGCAGGACGGCAAGTTCCGCTTCACCCAGGGCGGACGCTCCGTGGACGTGCGCCTGAGCCTGATCCCGACGGTCTGCGGCGAGAACGCGGTGCTGCGACTGCTCACCAGCGCTTCGTCGATCCGCGGCTTCTCCGACCTCGGATTCCCGCAGGACCGCCAGGCCGAGTTCGAGCGTCTGATCGACGAGCCGCACGGCATGGTGCTTGTCACCGGGCCCACCGGCTCGGGCAAGACCACGACTCTCTACACCGCCCTCAAGCGTCTGAACACCAGCGACGTGAACATCATGACCATCGAGGACCCGGTCGAGATCCGGATGCCGATGATCCGACAGGTCCAGGTCAACGCCGCCATCGGAATGACCTTTGCCAGCGCCCTCCGTTCGGTGCTGCGCCAGGACCCCGACGTGGTGTTCGTGGGCGAGATCCGCGACGAGGAGACCGCCCGCATCAGCATCCAGGCCGCCCTGACCGGCCACCTCGTGCTCTCAAGCCTGCACACCAACGACGCGGCGGGTGCGATCCCACGCTTGCGGGATCTCGCCTGCCCTCCGTTTGCGATCAACGCGGCCTTGCTATGTGTCATCGCCCAACGTCTCGTGCGCCGTGTCTGCCCGCACTGCGCCAAGCCCAGCCCGGTGCCCAACCTAGTGGCGCAGCGGTTCGGGATCGATCCCACCGAACCCGGTCACGTGCGAGGCATCGGCTGTGCCAAGTGTGCCGGCGTCGGCCTGCGGGGACGGCTTGGCATCTACGAGATGCTGGTGATGTCCGGCAGCGTCCGCCGCGCCATCGAGCGTGGGGCGTCCGGCACCGACATCGCTGCGGCGGCCGCGGTCGATGGCATGCGTCCCATGTTTGAGGACGGGCTCGCCAAGGCTCGCCTCGGTCTGACCACACTGGAAGAGGTCTCGCGCGTCGCCACCGTGCTCGCCGAAGAGACGGCCGAAACCTCCGTGAGGGCCGCGGCGTGAGCGTGATGACTTTCCAGTACCGCGCCCTTCACAAGAACGGCACCGAGTCGCGCGGCGTGGCCACCGGAGCGTCCAAGGCCGACGCCTTTCGTCAGCTCGTCGCGCAGGGATTGACGCCCGTCGCGCTGCGCCCCGTGCAACAGATCGACGCGGCGGTCACCAGTCGCGCCTCCGGCGGGTCGCTCAACAAGAAGGAACTCGCACACTTCACCTACCAGTTCGGCGTGCTGATGGCCGCCAGCATCACGGTTGGCGAGGCTCTGCAGAGCATCTCCGAACAGGAGAAGCCCGGGCGTCTGCGCGACTTGATCGAGGACTTGCGGGCCCGTGTGCAAGCGGGCGAGTCCATCGCGGGCGCCATGGGATCGCACCGCGAATCACTGGGCGATGTGTACATCGAGGCGATCCGCGCCGCGGAGAAGGCGGGCACATTGCCGGCGGTGCTCGAGCATCTCTCCGAGATGCTCGAACGCACGCTCGAATCCCAGCGCCAGATTCGCGGAGCGTTGATGTACCCGGCGTGCGTTGGCGTGGTTCTCGTCGGGGCGACGGCGTTCCTCCTGGCGTTCGTGATCCCGCAGTTCGGCACCATGTTCGCCAAGCGCGGGGCGTCGCTGCCGTGGATGACCGAACTCCTGCTGCAGATCGGGTTGTCGCTGCAACGCTACTGGTGGGCGCATCTATCAGTGATCGCGGCGGTCGTGTTCGGCGTGCGCGCCGCCGTGCATCGACCCGCGGGTCGGCTCGTGCTCGATCGCCTGGCCCATCGTGTGCCCTACCTGCGCCGCATCCTCGTGGCGATGGCCATCGCCCGATTCGCACGCATCCTGGGCATCGGCGTTTCGTCCGGGCTCTCGCTCATCGAGTGTGTCGAGCTGGCGGGCAAGGCCGCGGGGCGTCCGTCGCTCCAGAACGACGCCATGCAGATGGCCGAGAACGTTCGCAGCGGTGCCACGCTGACCGCGGCGACGGCATCGGCTTCATACCTCACGCCCTTCACCAAGCGCATGCTCGCCGCCGGTGAACGCTCCGGCGACATCCCCAAGATGTGCTCGGTCGTGTCGCGGCAGTACGAGCGAGAGGCGAGCGAACTGGCGAAGAACATCGCGACCGTCATCGAGCCGTTGCTCGTGGTCGCGATCGCCGTCGTGGTCCTGGTGGTGGCGCTCTCCATCTTCCTGCCTATGTGGGACTCGATGAAGCTGGTGGGATAGGTGGGGAGTTATGCCCAAGGGCGGCGCAGGCCGCACATTTGACGGCGATCTTCGGGCATTCTGTGAATCTAGGCATAATCCGGCGAAAGTGAAAACCGATGACGCACTAGGCAAAAGTGACCCAATGAAAGTCCGGGAGATACGCAATGAACACAGTGCATCAGATTCGCAAGGGCTTCACGCTGATTGAGCTGGTCGCCGTGATCGCGGTGCTCGCCGTGCTGTCGATCGTGGCGATCCCCAAGTACCTGGACTACGGCGCACGTGCGAAGGAGTCGGCGTGCCGCGGCGTGCTGGGCAACGTTCGCACCGCGATCGCGAACTTCTACGCCAACGCCGCCATCTCCGGAACCGCGGCGTACCCGACCCTGGTGCAGCTCCAGACCAACGGCACCGTGCTGCAGGACACCGTGCCCGCCAATCCGTACAACAACAGCGCCGTCATCTCCGCCGCCGTGTGGGCCACCACACCGCCCGTCAGCGGCAACCACGGCTGGAACTACGACGCTTCCACAGGCAAGTTCTGGACCAACACCAACACCAGCGGCATCGGTCAGAACACCTGGTGAGCGGCCGCACCCCAACGGAGCGACGCGCATGGTTCAGCTCGCCCTGCGAAGCATCCCGAGCTCCCGGGCATCGACCCGCACGGGCTTCACGCTCATCGAGATGATCGCGGTGGTTGTGGTGCTGGGTGTCCTTTCGGTTTCCGCGGCGGTCTCGCTGTCGGGGAACCCCGCTGCTCGCTCGCGTGCCGCTGCGGCTCTCATCGCACGCGATCTCGCCTTCGCCCGGGAGCGGGCCTTGGCGAGCGGCAATCCCACCTGGGTTGTCTTCAGCGTTGCGTCCAACAGCTACAGCGTGCTCGCCGAGAACCCCGCAGCCCCCGGCCGGGTCGGAGCACTCACGCTCACCGACCCCGCGACCGGCCGACCGATGGTCGCGAGCCTCACGGATCCGGTCTTTGCGGACGTCACGATCGTCAGCGTCAGCATTGCCGGCGGCGGGAACGACCTCGGCTTTGACTGGATGGGAAGGCCGGTCAACGCCTCGGGAACGCGGCTGACGAGCGCGGTCACCGTGACGCTGAGCCCGTCTCAGACGATCACCATTGCCGCAGGAGCCGGAACCGTCAGCGTGCCGTGATGCGGCCATGTATCAGCAGATGCGAAGACGAGCATGCGGAACCCGAAGACGATCAACCCCGGCTTCACGCTGATCGAAGCGATCCTCGCCGTCGTGGTGCTGGCGGTGGCTCTGCCGCCGATGCTGTGGTCAATTCAAGAGTCGCAGACCACACGCGTCGCGCCGGTGCTCACCTCGCGGGCCCGCTGGCTCGCAACCGAGAAGCTCGAGGACATCATCGCGGACCGGCATTCATCGACCCGCGGGTACGCGTACGTCGTGGATGCCAATTTCCCGCCGGAGGTGTCGGTGGCTGGCGCCGCGGGCTTCTCCCGCTCGGTGGCGATCAGCGAGACTGGGCCTGCGTTCACCGCGGGCGGCACCGGGTACAAGCTCGTCACCGTCACCGTTGAGTGGACCGATGCTCGTCAGCAGAGGCGTTCCCTTGCCCTCTCCACAGTGGTCACCGATTACTAGTTGATCCGTCCCGCCATGACACCCGTCCGATCCATGCCCGCCCGCCGCGCCTTCACGCTTGTAGAGGCGGTGTGCACCATCGTGGTGGTGGGGGTGATCGGCGTTGCGACATCGGGGCTCGTGCTCAGCGCTTCGGACCAGTATCTGACCGCAGCCGCGCGTGGAGCGATCGGTGCATCGATCTCCTCGGCCATGGAGCGGATCGCCATCGAGCTGCGGCAGATCCCCGCGGTCGCGAACGTCTCCATCGTCCAGGCCGACCTCCGCAGCGTGTCGTCCAGTTCGATCGCTTGGAACGACGCGTCGGCGGTGGAACGGTCGCTCGCGCTGGACGGAACGCGGCTGACGCTCTCCGAGGGGCGAAACCAGTACACGCTTCTCAACGACGTGAGCGCGTTCGATATCGCTGTCTTCGACGAGTCCAACGTCGCGATCGCGCTCCCGCTTTCGATCGCCCAGGTCGCGCCGGTGCGGCGTGTCGAGGTCTCGATCACCGTGACCCGCTCGGGCGCCAGCGAAACGCTGCGCAGCCGCTTCTTCCTCCGCTGTCTTTCGGAAGGAGGCACGCCGTGAGCCTCCGCGAGAGTCCAACGCCGCCGACGCGCCGAGCACGTCGATCGCGCGGAACGGTGCTGGTCGCTGCCATCGCGGCGCTGGTGATCCTGCAACTGCTCGTGGTGGCGGTCTCGTTTGCCGGGGCCAGGGACCAGGACCTGACGGTCCGCCGCCTCGAGGCCGCGCGGTCGTACTACGCCGCGGAAGCGGCCGCCAACATGGCGATCCGAGAGATCGCCCGCAACACCGACGAGGACGCCGACGGCGGAATCGGCAACGTCTTCGCATCAGCCGCCAGCCCCGCCCCGGCGATAGGAACGGGTGGCGCGACGGCGGTCGCGACCACTTCGGCCACCAACGGGATCACCACGATCTTCGCCGAGAGCGCAGCGGGCGTTGCCACCCGCACCGTGTCCGCAAGAGTCCGCCGCATCGCGCCCCTGAGCTCCTCTCGACCCGGAGTCTTCACCGAGATGTGGGCGATGACGACGTCGCCCACGGTCCTCAGCAGTGTTCCGTGGAACTCCCCCGCCGGCTGGGCCACCGTGGTGCCCAATGTGAATCTCCCCGCGCTCGGGACGGTCACGCGCTGGCCCGGCGGACCGACCGGCAAGTACGGCATCCGCTTCAAGGGCACCATCACGATCCCAACCAGCGGTTCATGGGGCTTCCGCATCACATCCGACGATGGTTCGGACCTGTGGATCAACGGCGTCCGCGTCATCACCAACGACGGACAGCACAGCAGCCAGGCCAAGACCGGCACCGCCGTCCTCGCCGCCGGCTCGTACTCCTTCGAATCACGGATGTTCGAGAACGGTGGCCACAGCAACGTCTGGCTGGAGTGGATGCCCCCCGGCTCCGCGAGCTACACGCTGATCCCGCCCTCCGCGTTCACGTGTACCCCGACGTCCACCGTGCCCGCGGTCGCCGTCGCGGAGACGATCTCGATCGTCGGCGGCGCCGGCGCACCCGTGTCGAGCATCGACGGCTACTCCTCCGCCAGCGGTAGCTACGGCGCGGGCAACGTGTACACCAGCGGCGTCGAAGTGTCCACCAACGCGACTTCCGCCGGGGCGTGGAGTGTTTCTGGATCCGTGGCTCTTGCGGTCGATGGTCGAGTGGGGCCGGGTGCTGCACCGTCGAGTGTGATCCAGGTCAGCCCGCCCGCCACCATGTCCGGCACCAACGCCGCGCTCACGACCCGCGTCGGCGTGATGGTGCAGGGCTTCCCGCGCACTGTCCCGGCGAGCTCGGGAGCCTGGAACTCCAACTCCAATCTCACCATCGCAGCCAATACCCGCTACAGCTCGTTCGCGGCCTCCGGATCCGCGATCATCACCATCACCGGCGACACCTCGCTCATCATCGACGGCGACTTCACTCTCTCGAGCAATGCCGCGATCGAGCTGGCCCCCAACGCATCCCTCGATCTCTACATCGACGGCAACGCCACGCTCGGCGGATCGGCCGGCCTCAACGTCATGGGCGCGGATCCCACCAAGGTCCGCATCCACATGACCAACGCCGCCAGCCGCGACTTCACCGTGGGGGGGAGCGCCCGGGTGCACGCGACGCTCCGCAACGCCTTTGGTCGCCTCGTTCTTGGCAACGGGGTCGGGAGCGACGCTCAGTTCTTCGGCGCGTACCACGGGCGGGCCCTGTCGATCACGCAGAACGCCCGGCTCCACGCGGATCTTGCGGTGTTCCCGAGCCCGTCGGGGACACCGAGCGCCGGACCCGGGAACGCGGTCATCAGCGCCTGGACGCAAACACCATGATCCGAGAACCGCAGACAACCCAGATTCTCACCCCCAGGTCGCTGTCTCCGTGTCACTCGGCACGAAGCCGGGCGATCCCGGCGTCGATCTATAGCTCGAGAACTCCCTCCACGGACTCATCGCTGTGAACAACCGCCGCGTCATCCTTGAGCTCTCTCCCTCACGACTGGAACTCGCGTCTGTTCGCGGCCGTCGCATCGAGGCCTGGTCCGTCGCTCGCTTCGACCGCTCGGTCTGGCCCCACGACCTTCGCGCGGCCATCGCGGAATGCGCCAAGCCGCTCGCGGCCTTCGTGACAGAGCACTCCCTGATGGGCTGCGACGCCGTGGCCTTGTGTCGCACGAGCACCGTTGCGGTGCAGACCAGCGCCGTTCCCAGCGCCGCGTCTCAGACCGCCAGCGAAGACGCCGCCCGGCTGGCCGTCTCGACGACCGTTGAGGGCACATGCGATCCTGACGATGCCGAAGCGCTGTGCATCGGGAGCGATTCCGGGCCCACGGGCCGACGCCATCTGCTCTCGTACGCCGACAGCGACGAAACGCTGCGGCTGATCGAGTCGCTGCTCACACAATGCCAGCTCCACCCCCGGGGCGTGATCCCGCTCGACGCCGTCGCCAGCGTTGACGTGCTGCGGCTGCTGGAGGAAGCGTCCATCGGCGCAACCGCAGCCCTGTGGATCGGGGAGCACTCCTCGGTCCTCGCGGTCGGCATCGACGGCGACGCTCGCTTCGTTCGTCCCATCGGCGTGGGAACCGAGACTCTGGTCGACGCATTGACCCGTCCCCTGCGTCGCAGCGGCGAGGCCACCCCGTCCGTGTGCCTCCCGCGCACCGAAGCCCGACGGCTCATGGCAGAGATCGGTTTCCCAGGACCCGACGACGAGATCCCGGGGCTCGATGGCTTTAACGGCGAAGCGGTGCTGCCCTTGCTCCAGCCGCTCGTCCAGCGCATCGGCCTGGAGATCAAGCAATCCCTTCGTTACGCGACCTCGAGCGAGCACCGAGACTCGGTGACCATCCGGCTCCGCGGCCCCGGCGCCACGGTCCGCGGCCTGGCCGACGCGATCGCACGATCCACCGGGCAGACTGCCGAGGCTCCGCCGACGGTCCAGAACCCTGATTCCAGCGTGTGCGGCGCGATCGAGTCGAGCGTACGGCTCGGGCTGCTGCCGGCGCTGTTCACCAAGGCAACACGCCAGGCTCGCAACCAACGCCGATTCCGCGCCGCGGTGCTGGCGGGCATCGGGGCGGCCCTGTGCTTCATCGGCTACGAATGGCTCGACGCCACCCGGCAGATCCAGAGCCTCCGCGAGCACGCCCAGACCGCACGCGAGGTTCAGGCAGAGCGCCAGGCGCTGTCCGATGCGCTGGCTCGGGCGCTGGCGGATATGCAGGGGCTTCAGGGCGTGCGCGACCGCGTGCTCCGCACGGTCGGCAGCGGCGCGGACCCCGCCGGCTTCCTGGCCAGCCTGGGCGGCGCGATGCCCGGAGACATCCACGTCAGCGGCATCGAGCTGCAGAGCAACCCCCAGGGCTCGCACGCGACGGTGCGCGGCAAGCTCACGCTCCGCCCCGGCCTCGACGCCGGCGGCGCGATCCGCAAGTTCGTCGCCTCGCTCGCCGAGATCCCCATCGTCTCGCAAGCACGCCTCGGACGCACCGCTCGCGTCACCGAGGAGACCCGCGAGCTGCAGTCCTTCGAGGTCAACATCGAGCTCACGCCGATTCCGGCCGCGGCCCGCGTGACGCTCGGTGCCGCAGAAACGGAAGGGGGCCAGCAGTGAATCCCAACACCCGCCAGATCGCCGCCGAGATCGTGATCGGGCTCGTGATCTGCTTCGCCGCAGCCGAGTTTCTGCTGCTCCCTGCCAGGCGTGAGCTGCGTGAGCAGCGTGCCTCGATCGCGGGCATGGTGCCGACGACGTCGGCTCTGTTGGCCCCGGGCGAGAAGGAAATCTCGCACCTCAAGGCCGCCAACGACCGAGGCCGCCGTGAAATCGTGCTCCGATCCGCCGCGTCCAAGGACGAGGCCGCGCTCTTCGCCGAGATCATGGCGATCGCCGAACGCCAGCGCATCCGCGTGGAGCAGTTCGAACCCTCGACCGCCGCTCCCGGGACAGCGTCCGCCAATCCGCAGCCCCTTCCCGGCGGCGAGGATGGCTCGCGCCCCGACATCATCGCGGCGTACAACATCAATCTCAGTGGCGGCTACTCGGGGGTCGTCCGATTCCTCGACGAGCTCCGTCACAGCCCCGTCTTCGTCAATCCACGCACGGTCCGGATCGCCCCCATCGATGGCGACAACCGCGGCGGGGTGCACGCGGAGCTGCTGGTCGAGTTCTACGGCTTCGATGTGCGGTCCGAAGATCCCAGCGCCCGCCCCAGCCCGGAGGTTCGCCCATGATCGCGATCAACATGAGGGGACGGGAGAAGCTCATCTGGACCGGGGCCCTGCTCGCCCCCCTGGTGGCGGTGCAGGCGGCTCGGTTCCTGGAGGTCGAGCCCGTGCGCCAAGCCGGGGCCGCGAATTTCGCAGAGGTCGTTCAGCCGCAGTTGCGCCCGGTTTTCAAGCCCACCGCGGCTCAAGAGCGGGCGATGCAGTGGCTGGCACGCCAGGACTACACCAAGATCACCGATCCGTTTCAGCCTCGGGCCGCGGTGGCGCCGGCACCGGAGGTACGCGTGCAGCCGATCGCACAAGCCGAGCCGGAACCTCCGGCCGAGCTGCGCGAGCCGATCCCGGTGCTGGAGTTGACGGGCGTGATGGACGGCCGTCGCGGACCGCTGGCATCGATCAATCGCAAGATCTGGCGTCTGGGCGATGAGGTGTTCCCCGGCTGGACGCTGGAGTCGGTCGACGCTCGTCGCAAGGCGGTGATGGTGCGTTCGACTCTGGGCAACGCGCTGGAACTCACGGTGAAGCCGACGCCCACGACGCCTTGAGCGATCGAGGCCCGCACCCGGTTGGCGGGCGGCATCTCACGCAGGTCAGACCAAAAAAGCACAAGGCCCGGATCGCTCCGGGCCTTGCGGTTCTGGGTTGATTGAGTCATGCCCAGGGCACGACCGAGCGTGGCTTACCAGCCGCCGCGATCGCCACCGCGACCGCCGCCGCCGCCACCGAAGCCGCCGCGGCCACCGCCGCCGCCG
>DASVYC010000095.1:0-12732 GCA_036392375.1 Phycisphaerales bacterium | reverse complement strand
CGTTTCCTGCTTCAACGCCGAGAGCGAGCAGGAACTCGAAGTCATCGCTCGCGTCGCCCAGGAACTCAACGTCCCCGCGCACGCCGCCCTGCGCATCAACCCCGACGTAGACGCCTACACACACGCGTACACCACCACCGGCAAGGCCGACAACAAGTTCGGCGTCACCATCGACCGCGCCATCGCGCTCTTCGACCGCTTCGGCGCACGCTCCCGCACGGCATCCCATCTCCGCCTCAACGGGCTGCACGTGCATCTGGGCTCTCCGATCTACACCACCAGGCCCTACGAGGAAGCGATCAAGAAGCTGCTGGTGCTGGAGGGCGAGCTCCGCGCCCGCGGGCACGTGATCCGCTCTCTCGACATCGGCGGCGGGTTCGCCGCGGATTACGAGACCGGCAAGACCCCCGCGTACGACGCCTATGCCGCGGCAATCGTCCCGCTGCTCAAGCCCCTCGTCGAGCGCGGCGTGCGGATCGTCATGGAGCCCGGGCGCACCATCATCGCCAACGCGGGTGTGCTGCTGACGCGCGTCCGCTACACCAAGCACAACGGCGGGAAACACTTTGTCGTGTGCGACGCGGGCATGAACGCCCTCATCCGCCCCGCGCTCTACGAGGCCTTCCACTTTCTGTGGCCCGTCAAGGTGACTCCGGAGCTCACACCCCCCGCGCGCCGCGCCGATCTTGACATGCCCGGACTCAACCCCGTCGACGTCGTGGGCCCCATCTGTGAATCGGGGGACTTCCTGGCTCAGGACCGCCGCCTGCCCCGCCTCGACCCCGGAGACGTGGTCGCGGTCTTCGCGGCGGGCGCCTATGGCATGTCGATGGCGAGCAACTACAACGACCAGCCGCTGCCCGCAGAGGTGCTCGTCGACGCCGGCCACGCAACCGTCATCCGCGAGCGCCAGAACATCGCCTCCCTGCTCGACGCGGAGCTGCGCACACCAGGCCCCGTACCCGTTCACGGGTGAGGGCTCACGCGTGTCCACACGCGGGAATCCGTCAAAATCAGCGACGGAATCATGTTCCATGCAACATCTGATGGACCCGAGCAGTAGCATGCTCAGAAGCCTCAACCGGAGGGATGCATGGCCCGAGAAAGATGGATCGCCGCCCTGTCGGCCTCTGTTGTTGCCTGTGCCGGCGCATCGAGCGTCGCGTCCGCGGCCACGCAGACCGCCGTGGCCCCTCAGGCGAACACCTTCGTCACCGGTTTCGGCCGAAACCTGCTGGCATTCGGGCGCGTGCACCAGATGATCTACGACCAGAGCACGCTCACGATCCCCGTCGGGTCCAAGATCACCGGCGTCGCCTGGCGCATGAGCGACAACGGCACGACGCCCTACCCGCTCGTCAACGAGGACTTCTTCCGCCTCGATATCTGGATGTCCACCGCCACACGGCCAGCCGCCGCCATGTCCGGCACGTTCGACGACAACGAAGGCCTCGATCGCGTGAAAGCCCGCGGCGGGTTCTACCGCTTGCCCGCCGGCTCCATGCCCCGAGCAACCACCGGCCCCGCACCCTTCGGCGGCGTCATCGCGTTCACCACGCCTTTCATCTACAAGGGCGGCCCGCTCTGCATGACGATCCGTTCGACTTCCCCCGTTCCAGCAGTGAGCAACGCCACCGAGAACAACTTCGACGGCACCATCGCCAGCGGGAGCGCCGGCAAGCGAGCGCTCGATGATCCCGACTCCGTCAGCGGCGGTAATGTCGGTGCTCTGGTATCCCTCTACCTCTACCGGTTGCCCTGCCCCGCCGACCTGAACAGCGATGATCTCGTCGATGACGCGGACTTCGGCGTCTTTGTCGTCGCGTACGACCTGCTGTCCTGCTCCGAACCCTCGATGCCCGCCGGCTGCCCGTCCGACCTGAACAACGACGGAGCCGTAGACGACGCGGACTTCTCGATCTTCGCGGTCGCGTACGACACGCTGCTCTGCCCGTAAACGAGCATGCGACTCGTTCGCAACGCGCTGTTCCGAGAACGGCGCAGTTCTGAAACGCCGATCGGCAACACCCCGGATTCTCGCGATGACTATCGCGCAGGTGGTCGCTCCGCAGCAAAGACGCGTCATACTTGATGCAGGGAAAGTCATCTGCCGAGACTCGCCATGCCGCTCAGCCGCTTCCTTTCGCGCACGCTCGCGTGCGTGCTCTCGCTCGCCGCATTCTCTTCCGGTGCTCTCGCGGGCCCGAATCTGCTCACCAATCCCGGCGCCGAAGCCGGACCCGTCGGCACCTCCATCCCCGGATGGACGCGCACAGGCAGCTTCGAGGTCGTGTCGTACGCCGTCGGCGGCGGATTCCCGACAGCGAGCAGCCCGGGCTCACCCAACCGCGGCCAGAAGTTCTTCGCCGGAGGCGACGGAAGCGCGATCGCCACTGCCTCACAAACGCTCTCGCTCTCGTCCCTCGCCGCCGCGATCGACGCCCACACCCAGACGTTCACGCTCTCCGGTTGGCTCGGCGGCTTCTCTTCGCAGAACGACCACTGCGACGTCGCCGTCACGTTCCGAGACGGCGCGTCCGGCCCGCTCGGATCCGCCTCGATCGGCAATGCCCTCGCCTCCCAGCGCGGCAGCGTGACCGGCATGCACCTGCGCACCGCCACCGGCATCATCCCCGCGGGCACGCGGAGCGTCACGATCACGGTCACGATGACGCGCAGCGAAGGCTCATACAACGACGGCTACGCCGACGATCTCTCGTTCACCGTCGATTCTCACTGCATCGGCGACCTCAACGGCGACGCGCTCGTGGACGATGCGGACTTCTCGCTCTTCGCCATCGCGTACAACATCCTTGATTGCGCCGACCCCGCGATGCCCGCCGCCTGCCCCGCTGATTTCAACCGCGACGGCGTGGTCGACGACCTGGATTTCTCGCTCTTCGCGGTGGCGTATGACGCTCTGCTCTGCCCGTAGTGCTACCTGCCATCCCATGTCGCGTCGCAGCGTCCACCTCGAAGTCGCCGTAAACTTCGTCGTGCCAGACGCTTCAGCAGACACGCCCTGCCGCCCCCTCGGCCTGAATTCCGAGGCCTTTGTGGCACGCGCGAAAGCCGAGCTCGGACTCGCCCGTCCCGCCGCCTTCGACGCGTACAAGGACTTCTTCTGGCTCGCCAGACCCTTCGACGCGGCCAACTACCCATCGCGCCATAATCGGCACCTGGCCGAACAAACCCGCCGCACAAGCGCCGGGCCGTCAACGTCAACAGATTCAACAAAGACACATCTCCCACCTGCTCACGCTCACGGCTCCGCGGGCTACACCGTCTCACCCATCTCCAGCGTCATCATCGACGAAGGCCCCGAGGGCAAGACCTTCAAGTTCACCCAGGACGTTCCCGCCGACGCCACCAAGCTCGCCGAGCAGGTGAAGACGCTCCGCACCGAGAGCGTCCTCATCCCCATGATCGGCAAGCGCGGCGTGCGCACCTACACGCTGTGCGTCTCGTCCCAGGTCGGCTGCGCCATGGGCTGCACGTTCTGCGAGACCGCCCAGATGGGTCTCATCCGCTCGCTGACGGCGGAAGAGATCGTCCAGCAGTGGTACGCCGCGACCCATTTGCTCAAGCACCCCGAGATCCCCGACCCGATTGTGACGCCGCAGGGGCTCGAGGGGCCCGTCCGCAACATCGTCTTCATGGGCATGGGCGAGCCGATGGACAACATCGAGAACGTGCTGAGCGCCATCGACGTGCTCCGCGATCACCGCGGCCCCTCGATCCCCATCAGCAAGATCACGATCTCCACCGTCGGCCGCGTCGATGGCATCGCACGCCTCGCGGATCAGATCAAGAAGGCCGGCTGGCACCGCCTCAACCTCGCCATCTCGCTCAACGCCGCGGACGATGAGATCCGCTCGCGGATCATGCCCATCAACAAGCGCTGGAGCCTCGGCCAGTTGCAGCAGTCGCTCATCGACTACCCCGTCTTCGGCGGCGGCAAGCTCTGCATCGAGTACGTGCTCATCCCCGGCGTCAACGACACCGAGGCCGACGCCCAGAAGATCGCGGACTTCTTCGCCCCCATCAACGGCGACTACCAGGCCAAGCGCCAGATCAGCACCGCGCGGGCCCTGCTCAACCTCATCCCCTACAACCCACGCCGCAACTCACCCTGGCCCGCGCCGACCGAAGAATCCGTCGATCGCTTCATGGCCTGGCTCACGCAACGCAACGTCTACGCCAAGCGCCGTCGCACCAAAGGCCGCGACCTCATGGGCGCCTGCGGCCAGCTCGGCAGCGAGCACATCCGCCAACGCAAGGTCGTGGACCTCACCGTCTCGGCGTGACGAGCCCGACTTTCTTGACCGCCCGCTCAATGCTCCTCGTGCATCTTCACGTTGCGATTCTCACGCACAAAGAGCATCCCCACCACCAGCGTCATCGCGCAGATCGCCATCGGATACCACAGCCCCGCGAACGGATTCTTGGTCCGCTCGTACAGCAATTGCCCCACGAACGGCACCATCCCGCCGAAGACGCCGTTGCCGATGTGATACGGCAGCGACATGCTCGTGTAACGGATCCGCGTCGGGAACAGCTCCACCAGAAAGGCCGCGATCGGCCCGTACACCATCGTGACGAGCAGCACCTGCACAAAGATCAGGAACGTCAGCGTCATCGCGGGCGGGCTGGTCAGCGACGGGAACCGGATCGAGTGCTTCGAGGTCGTGACAAGCTGCGTCGCCCCCGCCACGAGTGAGTCCGTGATGGTCACCGTATCGATTGTCCCGTCGGCGTACGAACGCATTTCCTTCCGCGTAGTCGTGGTTGCTGCACGCGTTCCCGTTGCGAGATCCTCGGCGACGGACTGCACCTTGGCCTCGCCTAGCGGTCGCGCACCCTCGTCGACGAGTTGGAAACGTGCGGGGTCGCTGATGTTCGTGACCGCGACCTTCATGCCATAGATCGGGTAGTACAACACCAGCGCGAGCAGGCAGCCGGTCAGCATGATCCCCTTCCGCCCGATCTTGTCCGACAGCGCGCCCATCACGATGAAGAACGGCGTGCCCAAGAGCAACGCCAGCCCCACGATGTACTCCGCCTGCCTCGCCTCGATCGCGAGCGTGGTCTTGAGGAAGTTCATCGCGTAGAACTGACCCGTGTACCACACCACGCCCTGTCCCGCGGTCGCGCCCAGGAGCGCGATGATCACCAGCCGCAGGTTCTCCTTGTTCGCGAACGACTCCTTCAACGGGTTCTTTGCCCCCTTGCCCGAGGCCTTCATCCTCTTGAACAGCGGCGACTCGCTCATCCGCCGCCGGATGTACCACGAGAACGCGACCAGCACCAGCGACAGCCAGAACGGGATCCGCCAGCCCCACGCCGCGAAGTCCTCCGGCGTCATCAGCGTGCGGCACGCCAGGATCACGCCCAACGACAGGAACAGCCCCAGCGTCGCGGTCGTCTGGATCCAACTCGTCCAATACCCGCGTTGCCCGTCCGGGCAGTGCTCGGCCACATACGTCGCCGCCCCGCCGTACTCACCTCCGAGCGCCAGCCCTTGCCCCAGCCGCAGCACAATCAGCAACACCGGCGCGAGCCAGCCGATCTTCTCGTACCCCGGCAATACGCCGATCAGAAACGTCGCGCCGCCCATCAGCAGCAGCGTCACCATGAACGTGTACTTGCGGCCGATGAGATCGCCCAAGTATCCAAACGCCAGCGCCCCGAACGGCCGCACCACAAACCCGATCGCGAACGTCGCCAGCGTCGAGAGCAACGCCGTCGCCCCCGATCCCTTGGGAAAAAACACGTCCGCGATGGTCAGGGCCAACGCACCGAAGATGTAGAAGTCGTACCACTCGATCAGGGTCCCGGCGGACGAGGCCCCGATGATGGTCCACAGGCTCTGTTCCGGCAGAACCTCCTGGTCAGGCTTCGCGTGGGCATCCGGTTGTTGGTCGGGCTGGCTCATGGGTCTGGTGCCGGAAGGGGCTTCGGCCGATTGACAGGGGCAGCACAGCGACCCCGGGCTCGCGGCTTGGGAGAAACGTCCTTCGGAGTTATACCCGAAATTCCTGCTGCATTCGGCCGAGAAACCTGTAGACTGGACGCTCAGTGGTTTGCCGGATCCAAGGAACGGGGCGCCGGCACATCGCCACGGATCACTTCATGGCCGACGTCGGACCCCATCGTGGTCGTTTCGCTCGCAGCGCCGCCGCGTTCACGCTCATCGAGTTGCTGGTCGCGATCGCGATCATCGCCCTCTTGATCGCTCTGATCATCCCATCGCTCGCGATCGCCCGTCGCTCGGCGCGAGCAGCGATGTGCGCGAGCAACCTTCGCCAGCACGCCACCGGCATGGCCACCTACGCGACGGACGCGAAAGGCCTCATGCCCTCGTTCACCTGGAAGAAAGGCGCGACTCCAAGCACCTTCGCGGATCTGCGGAACGCATCCTCGATCCAGGACGCCATCGGCAAGCAGGGCATCGACATCGTTCGGCGTGCCACCAAGCTCCAGCTGCAACCCTTCGACGCCGGGACCTCTCGGCTCCTCACCCGCAATTTCGCGCACCTCGTGATGTTCGACGGCGGGTACTACAGCTCTCGCATCATCGAGCCCGCCGCCGTGTGCCCCGAAGACAAGAACACACTCGAGTGGCAGAAGGCCGGTCCCAAGGACATCTTCGACACGCTGAAGATGCAGCAGTACGTTCCTCCGGATTTCGACGAGCCCCAGACATACCAGCGCCTGTTCCCGTTCTGGTCTTCCTACGAGCGGGTGGCGGCATCATGGTCGGCCGACATCGGTTCCAATTCCCTGAACCAGAACCGCGACAAGTACCTCTACTACAACATCTTCCTGGACACCACACGGCTGGATCCTCGGCGCGTGGATGAGATCCTTTTCCCGTCGCAGAAGGTCGTGATGTTTGATCTGTTCGACCGGCATGTCGCCAAGCGGACGACGTTCTACGCGTACCCGAACTCGACGCAGCCGCTGTTGCACGGCGACGGCTCGGTCGTCACACGCAAGACCATGAACGCCAATCCTGGCTGGGACCCTCGTCTGCGAATCCCAGGGTTCACGCCGCCAACCAAGTTCCTGTACAAGCCGCTGCCAAATGAGCCCAAGACCCAGCTCGGCTGGCCGTCCGAAGAAGTCATCGGCTACTACCGCTGGACCCGTGCCGGCCTGAAGGGCATCGATTTCTCCGGCGCCGAGAACACCTCTCTCGACCCCAAATAGCACGCGGCGGCTACGTTTCCGACATGAAGCTCCAGCTCTTCGCGTTGGTCGCATTCGTGTGGTCGTCCTGCATCGCGCTCGCTCAGCCGGACGCATCCACGCCGCCCCCTTCCGCCCCACCAGCCGCGATCACCCTCCGCGTCGCCACCTTCAACATCGAGGACATCCGCACCGAGGACGTCAAGCGCCCCGACCATCCTCGCCTGAAGGCCGTCGCCGAGGTCATCCAGCGCATCCGCCCCAATATCATCTTCCTGAACGAGATCGCATACGACATGCCCGGGTCTCCGGGCTTCGTCGCGGGTGAAGAGCCCGGCCAGAACGCCGCACGCTTTATCAGCAACTACCTCAGCAAGCCCCAGGCCGCGGGGCTGGAGCCGATCGCGTACGTCGCGTTCATGGCCCCCAGCAACACCGGCGTCTTCAGCGGCCACGACCTCGACAACGACGGCACCGTCACCGACATCTTCCCGCCCCCGCCGCTCGGTGGGCCCAACGGCGATCCGGGCCCGCAGACCAAGGACGGCCGCCTCTACGGCAACGACTGCTGGGGCTTCGGCACCTTCCCCGGTCAGTACGCCATGGCCCTGCTCGTAGACGAACGCCTCGTCATCGACATCGACAACATCCGCACCTTCCAGCGCATGCCCTGGGACTACATGCCCGGCAACTTCATGCCGAGCAAAGCGGACGGCACGCCCTACTACAGCGACGACGAACGCAAGCTCTTCCGCCTCTCCAGCAAGAGCCACTGGGACGTCCCGGTCAAGCTCCCCAACGGCAGCGTCCTCCACCTGCTCTGCTCGCACCCCACGCCCCCGGTCTTCGACGGCCCGGAAGACCGCAACGGCCGCCGCAACCACGACGAGATCCGCCTCTGGATGGACTATCTCTTCAACGACCCGTACCTCGTTGACGACAAATCGACCTACGGCGGTCTCTCCTCCGACGCCTCCTTCGTCATCCTTGGCGATCTCAACGCCGACCCCAAAAAAGGCGACACGTACAAGAATCCGATCGCCAAGCTCCTGGCGAACCGTCGGGTGCTGAAGTTCGATCCGCCCAAGGCCGACCTCGATATTCCCGGCCTCGAGCCCACCGACACCGCGCTCTTCAAGATGCGCGTCGATCATGTCATTCCCTCGCGCGATCTCAAGGTCGCCGCCAGCGGCGTGTGGCGCGCGTTACCGGCCTCGAACATCGCGGGCAAGTTCCCCAGCGACCACTTCCCAGTGTGGATGGACCTCGTCGTGCCGGGGAAGTGACGCGACTGGACGCGTACCCTTTGCCTCCCGGAGCCCGCGTTGTCCCGAGCCACATTGAACCCCAAGACGTCCGTCGCCGTTCCCGCCCGGCCTCTGTGGATGTCGTTCGTCGAAGCGGGCAAGCCGGGCATCACCCGCCTCGTCACGATCACCTCGCTCGTGGGCTTCGTGCTGGCCGCCCTGGGCACCCAGTGGAGCTACGCCAACCTCGGCTTCGTCGCTGTCGCCACCGGACTGGGCACCGCTCTCTCTTCCCTCGGCGCCAACACCCTCAACGAGTGGATGGAGCGTGAGCGTGACGCACGCATGCCGCGGACCGCGCACCGCCCGCTTCCCCAGGCCCGGATCACGCCCCGCCAGGCCCTGGTCGCCGGCGTCATCGAGAGCGTCGTCGGCGTGACCCTGCTCGCGGCATGCACGAACATCTGGGCCGCCCTCGTCTCGCTCGCCTGCATCGTCAGCTACGTCGCCGTCTACACGCCCCTCAAGCCCCGCTCGCCGATCTCTACGCTCGTCGGTGCCGTGCCGGGCGCCCTCCCACCGCTCATCGGCTGGTGCGCCGGCGCGGGCATGTCCAACGCCGAGGGCTGGTTCGCCCTCACGCAGCTCGGCGGCTGGTCGCTCTTCGCCCTCATGTTCGTCTGGCAGCTCCCCCACTTCCTGGCCATCGCCTGGATGTACCGCGAGGACTACTCCCTGGGCGGCTTCAAGGTGCTCGCCGTCGAAGACCCCACGGGCGTCCGCACCGCCCGCGGCGTGCTCCTCTGGTCCCTGCTGCTCATCCCCGCCACGCTCCTGCCCTCGTACGCGATGCCCGCGCGAGCCGGAATCGTCTTCGCGGCGTTCGCGATCGTCTCATCGCTCGCGTTCCTGTACCTGGCGGTGCGGTTCGCCATCGACCGCACCCGCCCGTCCGCCCGCCGAGTCTTCCTCGCGTCGATCGCGCACCTGCCGCTGCTGCTCATCGTGCTGGTCGCCGAGGCCGTGCTCCGCTCCTGGCGCTAACCGGGCAACGATCGCCCCCGGGGCTCGACCAGAACCTCGCTGGACCCCACCCGCAGCACACACCCCTCAAACTCGAAGCGCCGCTCCGTCCGATCATCGGAACGGATCGCACGCACCACGCCCGCAATCTCGCGCCGCCGCACCGTGCCGCCGCCACGCCGGACCAGCGTCGCCGCCGCCTCACGGAGCACGCCCGGCGGCTCACGGCGAAGGGCGTCACGGCTCCAACTTCCGCCCCGCTCGCCAGCCTGATCGCTCGCCTGCACCGCCGCCCGCCCCAGCGCCGCCTCCCCGGCTTCCCGCATAATCGCCCCCGCGTCGGCCATGGCCCGCGCGACCGACACGGCGTGCCTGGGCGCCTGCGGCGCAATCGCCAACAGCGCCGGCATCACCTCCCGGCGCAGCCGAGCCCGCAGGTACCGCACATCAGCGTTGGTCGCATCGGTCCGCCACGCCACACCAAGATCTCGGCACAACCGCTCCGCGTCCGCACGCCCCACGCTTAGCATCGGGCGCATCAACACCACCGACGAGCCGATCCCGCGCCGCGCGCGGATACCGCTCATCCCGTGCAGCCCGCTCCCACGCAGCAGCCGCATCAGCAGCGTCTCCATCTGATCCTCGGCGTGGTGCCCCGTCGCCACGAAGCGGCAGCCCGTTTCGAGCGCCAGATCCCGCAGTGCTTCGTACCGCGCCCGCCGAGCCGTGGCTTCCAGATTCCCTCCCGCACCCCGCACCGCGATCGCCCGCGACACGAACGCCACGCCAACCGCCGCGCACAGCCGCTCACACGCCGCCCGGTCCCCTTCGGCCTCGGGGGCTGGACGCATGTCGTGCACCACGTGCGCCGCCGCCACCGACCGCGGCTGACTCGCGAGCGCCAACAGCAACGCGGTCGAGTCCGCCCCGCCCGACAACGCCACCAGCGTCCGCCGATCCTCATCCCGCGTCGCATTCCCACCCGTCAGCCGCCGCCACGATGCCAGGATCGCCCGGCCCACCGGGTGTGACTTGCCCGACAAACCCGCCCCGGGTCCGCGCCCGTCCCCGGAAGATTGCGGCGATGGAGTGGCGTACGGCACGCCGAGATGGTACTTTCCCCGTGCCGACCGCGGCACCCACCGCCCCGCGGCGGCCCCAAACAGGAACGCTCCCTCGGGACGCTCCTCAGAAACGCTCCTCGCCGGCAAGACACGGAGGTCGAAGCCATTGCTCGCGCACGCACTCAACAATCTCACCCTGGGCCTGAGCCCCGACACCTTCGGCGTGCGTGAGATTCTGCTCGCCGGCGGCGCCCTTGGGATCGGCGCCGTGCTGCTCCTGTGGGGGCTCATGGCCCGCAAACGCGACCTGCCCGGGCACGCCCGCGACAGCGCCGAGAAGCTCGCCCGCGATCTCATCGACGAACTCGAATCCCGGGCCGAGCGGCTCGACAAGCTCATCGAGCGCGCCGATGCCACCCTCACCGAGCTGCGCGACGCCGAGCGACGCGCAGCCGTGGTGGCCGCGGCCCCGCCTCCATCACCATCGCGGCATCACGACCGAGTGGTCGAGCCCAAGCCGCGGGATGCGCACTCGATCTTCACCGACCCGCTGCATGTCGAGGTCTGCGCGCTCGCCGAGCAGGGCATCGGCCCTGTCGATATTGCGCGTCGGACACAGCTCCCGACTGGACAGGTTGAGTTGATACTGAATCTCCGCGCCAATCGCACCGTCCGCACGGGTGCCTGAGCGACGCGCTCACCCCCCGCTACGAGGCTTGGCCGCGCGACGAACGCCCGCGGTGTGCGCCCACTCGTACACCGCGTGCCCCTCGTCAATCCGGAGCAGGTCCAGATCGATGCGGTACAGGCCGTCGTCGTTGTATTCGCAGCTCACAACCCCTCCGAGCAGCGGCACAGGACGGTCATCAATCAGGTGAATTGCCACCGCGAGTGTTCTTCCGACATAGCACATCCGGCGCGAGATCAGCACCAGATGAGATCGGCTGAGTTCCGATGTGCGGGCCTGCCAGGTCATCCCCGGGCGCTCCCGCTCGTCCAATTCGGCGAGGTCCACCTCAGCCTGAAAGCGATTCCCGTTGGGACGCGGCTGTATCAACCGGAGTTTCCCCGGGCTTTCGACGGGCGCAGCCACACCCGATCCCCACGCGGCGCGAACAGTTGCTGTCGGCATGCATTGAATTTCTCTATCGTGCACACCAAGGGCAACCCCCGAAATAGGTTTGACGCAGAATTGCTTCGACGCATCCCGAGTATTTCGTATGCGCCGTCTGGAACTGCTTCTCTCGCGTGTACATACTGATAACTATGGCGAACGGGAAACAGGGCTTGGGGGATTGGGGAGTTCGCCTGGTACGGGAGTCAAAGCTCGCGCTATTCGGAACCCCGTGGGCCGCGTTGCTTGACCCGCCGATTGATGCATCGAAGCTGCCGGTGTTCTCGGAGTTTCGTGACGAGGCGGGGCATCGGCGCCGTATCGATTCCTACTTGCTGGCTCACTTGGCCGTCGCACCTCATCTCGCCCCGCTGCCGCCCCCGGACGCCGGCACCGATATCCGGTGGTGGTCTCGGGTCGCTTCTTCTCAATCCCGGTTCGGCTTCGAGGATGCGATCTCACCCAACCCCTGGCTCGTGCGCGAGCGCGACTCGCTCACGATCGAGACGTGGACCCAGGCGGAGCTTTGCTGCCTGCACGCGCTCAGCCACGCGGGAGAGTCCGCCCGCCCGCGGGTCAATGCCGCCGCCGACTGGATGATCGAGCACCTGCAGCCCGACAACGCCACGAACCACCCGTGGGCGATCCATGTGTTTCTGCGCCGCGCCGTGGAGATGGCCAGCGGCGAACACCGCCTCTACGCCGAGGCGCTCCTCCACAACGCGATCATCTCGCTCGGTCGCGCCGATCGCTTCTCGGCCCTGATCCTGCTCGACGCCGGCCGGTGGCTGAGCCAGCACGCCCACGCCGAGCAGCACTCCACGCGGTAGACCGCTGACATCCGGGTCCGCAGATCACCCCCCATGTGCGCCCATGTGCGCCCATGTGCGCCCATGTGCACCCACCTGCACCCACGCGCCCCACTCACACCGTCTGCGGCTGGGGCCGCGCGTTCGACAGCGGCCGCAGCCACCGCGACACGTCCGCGTCCAGGAGCGCCTGGTCACGCCCGATCTTGCGGACGATCGATGCGGCCACCAGGCCCATGAACATCGGTTGCGGACGCAGCGGGCGGCTTGTGAGCTCGGGATGG
>DASVYC010000094.1:0-8419 GCA_036392375.1 Phycisphaerales bacterium | reverse complement strand
CGTCTCCCGCGCACTCACGGCGGCCTCCGTCAGCCGATCTCGCAAAGTGCACGATGCACTTAGCGCCACTGCGATGCGGCGCTGTTCCTCGATCGGTGGCAAGGCAAACTCTTGTTGGGCCAGGTCGGTCCAGTTGATGGTGGGCGACAGAGACCCCACAGAGATCGCAAGCGCTCGCTCCATGAAGAGGTCGCTCTGCATGAAGAACGGCAAGAAGTCGGGCAGAACCACCTCAGCCCGAGCGCGTAGCACCATCGCGTGCGCTGAGCAGATGCCTTCGAAGTCTGCCACCGCGAGCTTCCGCTGGTACACCCGCCGCTTGCCGAAGATGATGTCGCCGGACATGAAGCGGAGCTTGGTGGACTCGACGTCGGTGATGTCGCCCCAACGCCGGAGTTTCAGGGAGTTGGCATCGAGATGCTCAAGGCCCACATAGCGCTCGACTCCGGATTCCGCTGGGTCATCGACACGGTCGTTGATCAGTGTCGCCATCTGGTCAAACCGGTATGTCCTGACGGCAGTCGCGGTCTTAGGCATCGCCAGCCTCCTCGGCAACGATGCCGTCGAGCATGTCCACGAGCGCGTCCATCTGCAACCAGAACTCGCGGCCGCCCTGATCGAACTCGCCCCACGCTGCCGCGAGGGTGGCCCCTGCTCCACTCGCTGCCGCGGACTTTGGACGGCTTACATACAGCGGGAGCGAGAGCTTCGCGTCGTTGGCCAGCACAGCGGGCAGCGTGGCGACGGCCGCCAGGCCGGGCTCGTCGGCGAAGGTCTGGTACGCCTTGAGGATCCGCTGCTGGTGTTCCGCGCGGAGGAAACTCTGGGCTCGCTCGCGGGCGACCTGCTCCACAGCGTCGATGAACAGGATCTTGCCCTTGCGGGCTTTGGGCTTCTGGCTGCGGCAGATGACGACACACGCCTCCATCGGCGAGTTGTAGAAAAGCCCCGGGCCGAGGCCCAGGACGCACTCGATGAGGTCGGACTCGACGAGCTTGCGCCGCATGTCAGCCTCTTCGTTGCGGAAGAGCACGCCATGCGGGAATAGCACGGCGCAGCGGCCCTTCTTCGGGTCCATGCTCCGCAGGATGTGCTGGAAGAATGCGTAGTCGGCGCGGCCCTGCGGGGGCGTGCCGAGGAAGTTGCGGTCCCACGGGTCGCTCTCCCAGGCGGAGCGGTTCCATTTCTTGATTGAGTACGGCGGGTTGGCGAGGACCACATCGAACGTGCGGAGGCGGTCGCCCTCGGCGAAGGCTGGTGCGGCGAGCGTGTTGCCGGCAGCGACGTGGAAGTCCGACACGCCGTGCAGCACGAGGTTCATCCGCGCGATCGCGGCGGTGATGGTGATGAGCTCCTGCCCATAGAGGCCCATCGTGCGGGTGTCGCCGCCGCGGCGCTTCACCTCGGCGAGGCACGAGATGAGCATTCCGCCCGTGCCGCAGGTGGGGTCATAAACCGACTCGCCCGCCTTGGGCTCCAGCATCTGGGCCATGAGATGGACGAGCGTGCGGTTGGTGTAGAACTCCTGGGCGGTGTGGCCCGAGTCGTCAGCGAACTGCTTGATGAGGTACTCGTAGCCGTTGCCGAGCTCGTCCTCAGGAACGTTGGCCAGGCTGAGCGTGTACTTCGAGAAGTGCTCGATGAGGTTCTTGAGCGTCGCGTCGGGGAGCTGGGCCTTGTCGGTCCACGGGGCGTTGCCGAAGACGCCCTGGAGGCGCTCGGGATTGGTGGACTCAATCGCCTGGAAGGCGTTTAGGAGGGCTCGGCCGACGTCTTTGGGCGCGGTGCGGACGTCCTTCCAGTGAGCGCCGGCGGGGATGGCGAAGCGGTCGTTCGCGGTGGCGGTGGCGTACTTGGCGTCCTTCGTCTCGGCGAACGCCTGCTGGTAGTCCTCGTCCCAGACATCGCTCAGGCGCTTGAAGAACAGCAGCGGGAAGATGTACTGCTTGTAGTCGCTGGCGTCGACCAGGCCACGGAGGAGCGTCGCTGCGCCCCAGAGGTAGGACTCAAGTTCGCGTTGCGAGAGGTGGGCGGTCACTTGAGCCAGCCTCCCTCGGTCAGGACGGTGCGGAGGTGGTCCTCGGCGGCGCGTGCCTCAGCCAACGCGGACTTGAAGGTGGCGACCGCCTCGCGCAGCGGCGGAATCTCCTCCCCGATGGGGGGCAACACGTAGCGCGAGATGTTCAGCGTCCATCCTTCCTTCTTGATGTCGTCGAGCGTGACGACCTTGGCGCGATCCTCCACATCTGCGAACGCTCGGTACCACTTGACGATCTGCGTTGTGTGCTCGGGGTCGAGGAAGTTCTGGGCGCGCCCTTTGCGGAAAAGGGTGGAGGCGTCGATGATCAGCACCTTCTTCTTGCGAGCCGCTGGCTTACTGCGGCGCAGCACCGCGATGCACGCGGATACGACGGTGCCGTAGAATAGATTTGGACCGAGCCCGATGACGGCTTCAACGAGATCGTCTTCCAGGATCGAGCGTCGGATGCCCTCCTCGACACCCTTGTGGAACAAGGCCCCTTGCGGTAGCACGACAGCCATTCGACTGCTCTTTGTGCTTGCCATTGAGGCAATCATGTGCTGCACGAACGCGTAATCGCCGTAGCTCTCGGGCGGGATGCCGTACTTGGCGCGGCTCCAGGGGTCCGCTTCCCAGAGCTCGCGGCCCCACTCCTTGAGCGAGAATGGCGGGTTGGCGATGACGCAGTCGAAGGTGAGCAGGCCGCCGGTGCTCGCGTCGCTGAAGGCGGGATTGCGGAGCGTGTCCTCGCGGGCGATCTGGAAGTCCTCGATGCCGTGGAGCACGAGGTTCATGCGCGCGATGGAGGAGGTCGTGAGGTTCTTCTCCTGGCCGTAGACCTTGCCGAAGAAGGTGCGGGGATCGCCGCCCTTGCGCTGCACGTGCTCGATCGCGCCGAGCAACATGCCGCCGGTGCCGCAGGCGGGGTCGTAGATGGACTCGCCCTCCCTGGGGTCGAGGATCTCGACCATCATGCGGACGACGCTGCGGGGGGTGTAGAACTCGCCCGCCTTCTTGCGGCGCGCGACATCGGCGAACTTGCCGATGAGATACTCATAGGCGTCGCCAAGGACGTCGGTGCTGACGGCCTTGTTGCCGAGCGGGATCGCCGAGAAGCCCTCGATCAGGTTCTTGAGCAGCTCGTCGGTGAACTTCTCCTTGTTGCCCCAGTCGGCGGTGCCGAAGACGCGGTAGAGCGTGTCGGGGTTGGCCTTCTCGATCCGCTGCATGGCCTTGAGAAGGGCCGCGCCGACGTTTGTCGAGGTGGTGCGGACGTCGTCCCAGTGGCACCCATCGGGAAGCTTGAATCGGTGGACTTCCGGATAGAGGGATGGATCGGCCTCGCCGAAGGTCGCAGCCGCCTCGGCTGTCTCTTCGTCCCAGACATCGCTGATCCGCTTGAAGAACAGGAGCGGGAGGATGTACCCCTTCCAATCCGTCCGGTCGACGGCAGAGCCACGCAGCGTGTTGGCAGCGTCCCAGAGCGCGGATTTCAGGTTGGTGGCGTTGGCGGTCATCGGAAGGGCCTGGGAACGACAAACCGGCGGAGCGGGCGTTTGACCCGCCGGTTATGTCCATGTACAGTAAACAGGGAACGAGCGAGCGTCAAACCGTCATGACCGCCCAGAAGCCAAAGTTCGGCACATTCATCCGCGAGCGCCGCACGGCCAGAGGGTACAGCCTGCGCCGCTTCGCCGAGCTCGTCGGTATCAGCCCGACCTACCTGTCGCACGTTGAGCAGGACAAGGTGGACTCACCGCCGACGGCCGATCGGATCCAGAAGATGGCGGAGCTCCTGGACGAGAGCGCTGACGAGCTCATCGCGATGGCTGGACGCGTGCCCGAGGACCTCCCCAAGATCATCCAGAGCCAGCCCGAGGCGATGCCCGCCCTGCTGCGCGCCGTGAAAGGCCTGACGCCCGAGCAGCTCAAGAAGCTCCAGGATCAGGCTGCCAAGATGCGCAAGGAGGGCGATCCGTCGTGAGTGGTCGTGGGGCCATCACGGATGTGCCGTACCTGCCGGAAGTCCGCATCGAGCGGGACGCGGATGTCCTTGTTGCTGAATATGCACAGCGTTGCGGCGTGCCCGTCGTCGCGCCGGTGCCCGTTGAGGACATCCTCGAACTGCATCTCGGCCTGACGTTTGCCATCGAGGATCTCGCGGCGCTGTTCGGAACCGATTGCGTGCTCGGCGCGATCTGGTTCAACGAGAAGCTCGTGCGCATCGACACCAGGCTCGAACCTTCCGAGAACCCGTCGCGGCTCGGGCGCTACCGGTTCACGCTGGCGCACGAGATCGGTCACTGGCGGCTTCACCGCACGTACTACCGGGAGGATCCGGCGCAGGCGGCTCTGTTCGACGGGCGCGGCCAGCCCGCCTTTGTGTGCCGCGCCGGCGACAAGCTCCCAGTCGAGTGGCAGGCCGATACGTTCGCCAGCTACCTGCTCATGCCCAAGGCGCTCGTCGTCGCGGCGTGGAAGGACTGGCGCGGCAACCTGGACCCTGTGGTCCTCGCTGATCTTCCGCCTGTGGCGGTCGCCGATGGCCGCGACGCTGCCAACGCCACGCTCGATCGTTTCTCGAAGCCGCTCGCCGAGCGGTTTGAAGTGTCCGCCGAGGCGATGCGCATCCGCCTCGAGAAGCTTGGCCTGCTGATGCGCGAACGCCCCAACACGCTGTTCTGACCCCGTATGCCACGACACCGGCACGGCCCTGTCACGTCCCGAGTGTCAACCATTTAGCAAACGACAGACAAGGAATCGCAGACATGGCCAAGCCGTTTGATCCCCGCAAAGTTCTCAAGCAGATCGCCAACCCGCTGCTCCGTGAGTTCTTCACGCGACGCGGCGAGCTCGCCGACGTGCCGTGGGACCAGCTCAGTGAGCACCGCATTGAGCCGGTGTTCGTCGGCTGGCGAGCGCTTCCAGACTCGAAGCAGCGCGAGGTGCAGATGATCATCCGCGACGTCAACGAGCTCGCCGACCACCGCGGCGTAGCCGTGCTCGCGGAGGGCATCCTCGCCCGCCACCCCGATCGAGCGGAGGACTTCTCCGCGCAGCGCAGCAAGGCCGACAAGGCGATGTGGTCGTACTTGCACGCACCTGAGGTGTTCAATGACGCGGCGATGTTCGCCCGCGCCGACGCGCTGACCGGCGGTCGCCTCTGGAACCGCCGCAACGGCCTGCCCAAGCGCCAGCTCGACGATCCCGAGTCGTTGTGCGGCCCGCTCGGTGAAGCACTTTCATCGGTGTATGCGCCGGCCCAGCTGCGCGGCAAACAGTGCATGGTGGAGCACTACCGCCGCGCCGACGGCGCGGACTACTTCTTCGCGTACCTCGACGACTACCCCGACAAGCACCTGGTCTTCGACGGCAACGACAGCCAGCCGATCGTGCGCTGGGATCGGTACGCCTTCGAGAACGTGTTCGTCTACAGCGGCGATGAGGGAGTCCTCGAGATCGTCGCGCCGGGTGGCGGGAAGATGTGGACGACGCTGCAGGTGGCGTTCTGCAAGGCCGTGCTCAAGAAGGACATCCCGCCGGCGGACCCGCTCAAGCCGTCGTATCGCCTCGACCATCTGCTCCAGAACGACTTCCCGCTTCCCACCGATCCTGCCGATCGCGTCGAGGACGCTCGTATCACGCGGCTGCGCATCGTGCCGCGCGGCGGGGGCGGACACATCGAGATCAAGGCCGATCCGCGCGGCGACCGCAACGACATCTACCGCAAGATGGACCGTTGGCTGCGACGCGAGAACCTGCCAGTCGAAGGGCTGCGCGTCGTCCAGGCGACTTTCTCCCTCCGTTTCGTCCACAACGGTGTCGGTCGCCGGCCAACGCTGACGTTCGAGGTCTCGGTCCCGCACTCCAGCAACCTCAAGAGCAAGCCCGACGAGGTTCGCGTCATCGGCGAGCGGTGCCTGCGCCGTTGGGAGGTGACCGATGACCAAGGCTGATCTCTTCCGGATGCTGCTCGTCGCGGCGGACATGCCGGGGTCACTCTTCGACCACTCAGAGGTGTCGCGCTGGCCCACAGGGGCGCTCGACGACCTGCTGAGGTCACACTTGGTGCGCCCCGCTCAGACGGGGCTCACCGCGCCGTGTCCCCACTGCGACGACGGCCACGTCGAATCGGTGACGGTCGTTGCGCCGTCGGACGACACCGAGAAGCCGCGGTACTTCATCTCCTGCCCGGAGTCGCTCAAGGTCGAGGTCACCGAGGAGATGTGCCGTGGCTGGTCGGTTGACCTGGACGGCTTGGCAGTCACGCTCGCATCGGCTCTCGCCGTCTCCACGCCGAAGCCGGTGGTTCCGGGGCGATTCTGGCGGCTCGGCCGGATGCAGCTGCGCGACACCACACGCGAGGTCGTTTTCGCGGCGCGACTTGCCGATGACGACGCGCAAGCGCTGATGCGGCACATCGGCACCGGCGGACGTGCGGTGGTGTTCGTCCCGCACCGGGTGCCCGACCCGGGCCGATGGCCAGGTAGGGCCCCCGCCGTGATCGCCATGCATGACGTAGCCGCGATGGCCGACGACAACGTCGTGCTCGATCCGCAAGTAGTCATTGAGGCCATCGATGCGGCGGATCGCCTCGCAGAGCAGGCGGGTGGCGTGTCGCTTGATGCACGCGGGAAGAAGCTCGTCCGCGCACAGGTCAAGGCCGAGCTCAAGGGGCACCTCACCGACGACATCCTCGTCGCGGCATATCAGGAGCACAACTCCATCGACAAGGCCGCAGAAGCCCTATCTGAGCAGATGGAGACCAAGGTCTCGAGGGACAAGGTGTGGCGGGCCGTCAAGCGAGCGGAGGAGGCGGGTGTGCTGGCACGGACGGATGACTCCGGCTCCGTCAGTCGATCTGTCGCGTCGCAGCGCTGCGACAGAGGAAAGAAAATGGATCAGTACCGCAACTAGCGATATTGCAGGGGCTTAGGAGCGTCGCACCCCGCGACGCTCTCTGTGCGCACCCGCGACTTCCGCGACACCGGGCCCTGCGTCCGAGGCCGGTCGGCTCATAACCGGCCAGTCACGGGCGCACCTGTGCATCCCTCGCGGCGTGTTGCCGCGGCGCAGTCCTTCGCGTGCGGTCCCGTGACTGGTTGGCGAGCAGACCTCCGGCCTCGGAGGTCCCATGACCAGCCGCAGCGACATCGTCAGCAACTCATTCGCCGCCAGCCTCATCCGCCGCAAGGCCCGCCAACTCTGCCAGCGCCCCGGCTTCAGCCGCTCCGACGAGGACGATCTGAAGCAGGGCATGCGCTTGTACCTGTGGTCGGCGTCCCGTCTCTTCGACCCCGCCCGCGGGAACGTCGAGAGCTTCATCGTCACCGCGCTCCGCAGCTGGATGGACATGGAGGTCCGCCGACGGCGCGCCGAGATGCGGTTCACCGGCGTCGAGGCCATCTCACTCGACAGCACGACGGTTGACTGCGGCGATGGCGAGTGCATTCCCATGATCGCCGACATCTCTACCGATCAGGCCAATCAGCGCTTGGGCTTGGACTCGCGAGATCTGGCGAGCGATCCTGAGTTCCGCGAGGCGCTCGCTCTCGTGCACGCGCGGCTCACGCAGGCGGAGCTCCGGTTTATGCGGGATGTCGTGGATCGCGGTATCGCCGGCGCTGCCCGCAAACGCCGCGTCTCTCGCCGCCAAGTGCTCGCCCGGCTCAAGTCCATCCGCGAGCGATTCGCTGAAAAGCGGGCAGATGACTCTTCCGCTGCATAGGGAACCACCAGAGGCCCATGCGTGGGCACGCTGCGGAACCGTCGGAGCGGAGCGTCCAGCCCAACCCCTCCTCCCCTCAGGGCTGGGCGCTCCGCCAACCGGCGGCTCGACAGATTCGGTCCCCACTCGGAGAAGCACACCATGCGAGACACCCAGTTCAGGTTTGAGTTTGCAGTCGATGTGGACATCGCGGAGGCACAGGGCACCCTCGGCCTGTCTCTCTTGGCGGCCGAAGGGCTGCACGGCGACGCCAAGGTCCGAACCGACGTGGCGTACTCGGTCGATCCCGTCCGCTCGGAGATCCATGTGAGCGGACGCGGTCTCACTCTTGACCACGTCGTTCAGATCTTCACCTCCCTGCTCACGCACGAGTTCGGCCGCGAGTCGTTCCGCGTTCGCCGCGAGCCGACCGCCGAGCCTGCGGCGGCTGCCGCGTGACTCCCGCACTCCTGCTCGTCCGCCTTGGCCAGGGTGCGTTCACCCGCGAGATCTGGCCCCACGACCTCGATCCCTCATTCCCCAAGCACGGAGATCCCATGCCCGCAACCGCATCCGCAAGCCTCATGAACCAGATCAGCAAGGGCCGCAAAGCCCGTCCCCGCCGCGTGATGCTGTACGGCACCCACGGCATCGGCAAGAGCACCTTCGGCGCGATGGCCGAGAAGCCCATC
>DASVYC010000093.1:0-43084 GCA_036392375.1 Phycisphaerales bacterium | reverse complement strand
GTCGCCGTTCCCGCGGGGCTTCCCCAGGCTTTTCGACGGCCCCGACCACGCTAGTGACCAGAGTCCGCGCTCCACCTGCGCCGATTCCGCTTGACGAAGGGATCCGCCGGTCGATAGCTTGTGTGTTCGAGGACCACTCCGTCTGTGCATCGCACCCGCGGCGTTACAGAATCACCAAGAATGCGTTACAGTGATAGAGGGTGGTTGGATGGTGGGGCGGTGGGGGGAGAGACGAGGGCGGCGGCGTTCTGCCGAGCTCTCGATGCGTTCGCGGCCGACGCCGTGAACGAGAAAGAGTTGTTGCCCGGCGTGCGCCGGTGCCGTGCTGCAAGGACGTGCCTTTATGCGAAACAACAAGCCACACGCGAGCGACTGTTCCAACACCCGTGCCATTCTCGGGACCACGCGCGGCTTCACGCTGATCGAGCTGCTGGTGGTGATCGCGATCATCGCGCTCTTGATCGGTATCTTGCTGCCGGCGCTGGGGAAGGCACGCGAGTCGGCGAGGAACGTGAAGTGCCTCGCGAACATGCGGAGCATGGGAACGACCTTCCTCCTTTACGGCAACGACAACAAGTCATGGCTGCCAGTGATGCCCCGAGCCAGCGGCAAAACGGCACCGGAATCGAGTGTCACCCGCGAAGCGAGAATCGATCAGCAGCAGTTCTACGCCGGTGTGGCTGGCTTGTTTAACGTCACTCAGGTTGACGAAGAAGACTCTTCGCTGAATGGATTCACGAACAAATTCTTCCCGGGCTTCTACTCCGACGGACGCACCAAGCCGCTACTGGGCGGGGGCAAGTACGTGGACACGTACAACATGCTCACGTGCCCCTCGGATCGCGAAGATCGTTGGTACCAGGCCTATCACAAGGGAGGCGTTGCGGGCACTTCAGTGCCGCAGTACACGACGATACCGAACAACACTCAGGTCAGGGCAGTCATTCCCAAGTCTCCGGCACGGCAACAGGACGTTCTGCCTCACAACATCAGCTACATGTATATCGCCGGGCTCCGGACCGACGCGCCTAACTTCCTTTCAGCGGTTCCGATCTGGGGTGATGAAACGAACGGCCCCGACTTGGCGACCGATGCCTTTTACGGCGGCGGATACGGCAATCCCGCTGGGCAGACCGGCTACAAGGCCGCCGGTGCCCAAGCGCCGGGCTACTACGGCAAGGTTGACAATCATGGAGCCGGCGGCGGCAATTGGACGTTCACCGACGGCCATGCCGAGTTCGTGACGTACAACATCCAAGAGACATTTTTTAGCGACAAGGGCCGGCTCAGCATCAACGCGATCATGCCGGACAAGAACAATCCGCCGAGCCGGTTTGTGCGCACGATCGATTAGTTAAATTGCAGGCTGTCGTCATCGGCAATTGCGCCCAATCTCCGCCAGGGTCTGGCCGGCGTTGAGTATGAGATGCTGTTTATCGTGCGCATGCGTATTCGTCTAAGTGCATCAACGATCAAGTCTTAAAACTATAGCGTGACCTTTCCGGAACTTCGCAACATCTCCTGCGAATCGATTTTGCGTTCGTGGTTGTTAGGATTTGCAGTTCAGGAAGGAGCATCCCATGCGGAAGCAGACGCGATTGCTAGCGGTGATCGGGGTTGGATGTGCGGCGGCGTGTTTGAGCTCTGCATCAGGTCAACCCGTCGAGCATGTTCTGGCTAGTCATCTCTTTCCTGCAGATAACGCCGATGTTCCTGGAGTTCCATTGATCTTAACATTCGCCGCGCCGAATGGATACGCGCTGACCAAGGCTCCGAATGACCCTTCGTCGTCTTATCCATTTGGATTTTGGATCGCTTCGCCAACTACTGCTACCGCAATTCGTCGAACAGTCGGTCTGCCAAACTCCGTGATTCCGACTTGTCACCCAATTCTGAATATAAACTCGAATGGTATTTTGTTCGATTCGTTGCGATTCCAGAATAGTGGCTCCGAAAGCTCCTTCGCTGAATTCGATCGCGGCGGATGTCCTCCGGATATCTGCTGGCAGGCGTGTTCTTTTGGTACGCCGTCAACATGGCTGTGGTGGCATTCCGACGATGGCGCTTCCGTCAATGTCGTTGATGGATTTCATACGGAGTTGGACCCCTCTGAGACGATACTGATGCACCGGCTTGCGGACGGCACATATCGCAGAGTGGCGACTCAATATCCAAACACTTCAGGAGTTGGAACTCCGCGGATCAATTCATCAGGGATGATTGTTTCTGCAACTAGCTTGGTAACGCAGTATTCATGGGATGGTAATGCATATATACCTCAGATCGTTCTTGCGAATGGTGAGGGGTGCATGCAGTCGTTGGATACGGCAAACTTTTTTCTTTGCGAAGATGGTACTATTGTTGGTCTGGGTCAGTGGAATTGCGATCCTTTGAATAGTCCTTCGAGCTTGGCGCTATTTGTGAAGCGAGTTGGAGAGTCGATTCGCGTCTATTTTCCGCCATCGGGGACAGCAAGCATCGGAGTTCAATCTGAGCCATTCGCAGCACCTGGTCAGCCTCACAAGCTACGATGGGCTATAGCTGCGTCAAATACTGCGCCGGGCGGTGGCACCGTCACGCAGATATTCGCTGGGCAAGATCTGCTTAATGACGCGGATGGGTTGATTAGCTGGGCGTCGTATGAAATCAAGCGAGGATCCCAGATGGTTTTGTGCGAAGGAACTACTCTGTGCCCTGCGCCTGCCACGGGTATCGAGGGGTATGTGTGGTCTTGGGCGGGTGTTGATTCGTTGGGAAGGGTTCATTATGTCCGAGCCGTTGATGATCGTGCGACGTTTGACCCAGTCGGGCTCACCGTGGACCGAACCTACCAGTTTGTGAGGTACGAATTCGAGCGAACATGTCCGGCCGACTTTAACGGTGACGGCCTGGTCGATGACTTTGATTTCAACATTTTCGTTACCGAGTACGGGAAGCTATTGATCCCGCCAGCACACCCAGTTGCGGACTTGACGCTTGACGGTCAAGTGGACGATGTGGACTTTGGACTATTCGGCGAGGCGTACGATGCCTTGCTGTGTCCGTAGTCCTTCAATTCGGGTCACCGCAGTTGCCCGCAACTCTGCGGGCATTTTCGTTTGGACTTCCGCATGCATTGTCCCGCCTGACCCGGTACAGTCTCCCCGTGACCTCTTCGCCACTCTCCGGTCCGGTTGCCCGGCCGTCACTGCTTAAGCGTTTGCTCTCGGCCCAGGAATCCGGGCTGATCTTTGTCATTCTGCTCCTGGGCTTCGCCCTCACGTTCTTCGGCGGCAGCAAGCCCGGGGCCCCCATTAAGTTCCCGCTCCCGCAGGACGCGGTGGTCTCAAGCGACGCGGGGATGATGGTCATCACCACCCCGGGCGACGGCGTGTTCCTGCCATCCGTGCGGGCGACGTTGCCCTCGGTATCCGATGGCGGGAACCTCAAGCTCGTCGCTGGCGGCGAGAGCGTGATGGTCAGCAGCTTCCGCGCCCCGCGCGTCCTCGATGGCCCGCCGCGGGAGCTGCTCGTCTCGCGCGAGGAGAGCAAGTTCCTCAACACCGAGAACCTGATCCTGCTGGCGACCCAGGCGAGCTTCATCGCCGTCATGGCGGTCGGCATGACCGCGGTCATCGTGCTGGGCGGGATCGATCTCTCGGTCGGTTCGATCTACGGCCTGGCGGCGGTGATCGGTGCCGGGGCCTTGCAGGGCCTGCAGCGCAAGTACCTGGGGCTTGAGATCGATTCGATGATCCCCAGCGAGGGCGGGGCCCCGTTGTGGCTCAGCGTGCCGGTGGGCGTGGGCGTGTGCATGCTGGTCGGTGCCGCGTGCGGCGCGTTCAGCGGCAGCCTCATCGTGGGTCTGCGGGTACACCCGTTCATCATCACGCTGGGCATGATGGCCGTGCTGTCGGGCATCGTTTTTGTCCGCACCCAGGGGCAGTCCATCACGGGTTTCCCCGAGAGCTTCACCAAGGGCTTCATGAAGCTGCAATCGGGCAATGTCTACCCGGTGCCCATGATCATCATGGTGGTGGTGATGCTGGCGGGCATGTTCGCGCTCAGCCGCCTTGTCATCGGGCGGCGTGTGTTCGCGATCGGCGGCAACGAGACCGCGGCGTACTACGCGGGGATCCCCGTGGGTCGCGTGAAGATCCTGGTCTACCTGTGCTCGGGCGCTCTGGCCGGTCTGTCGGCGGCGATGTACCTGGGGTACTACGGGGCCGCGGCGCCGGGCGCGGGCCAGGGCTATGAGCTCAGCGTGATCGCGGCGGCGGTCATCGGCGGCGCATCGCTCTCGGGCGGCAAGGGCTCGGCCTTCGGAGCCGTGCTGGGAGCGCTCCTGGTCCAGATGATCAACAACGGCATGCTCGTGCTGGAGATCGACCAGGCGTACACCCAGATCGTCATGGGGGCCGCGATCGTGCTGGCGGTGGTGCTCGACCAGACGAAGGCGCGGCTGACCAAGGTGGGAAGGTAAGGCCCGGCCGCAACGGCTTCGAGTAGCAAAGCTCAAAGCAACAATTCGGAGCGCACACGGGGAACCACCCGTGACGCGCTGCATCTCTTCCTGCGTCAATCCGAATACATGCCCGAGATGATCCGGAGCCACGGGCACCCCATGCCTTGATTGGAGCTTTGCGTATTTGAGCTTTGCGAATTTGAGCTTTGAGCTTTGCCCTGTGCCTCCCAACCATTCCGGATCATCCAGCACGGAGGGATTCATGCGCACTCTCGTCTCGCGTCGCGTTCTCGGCCCGGCAGTCGGCTCGTTTCTGGGGTTGGTGCTCTCGAGCGGGCTGGCCTTGGCCGGCGATCGCATCGGGTCGATCGAGATCAAGGGGCGGCCGCACAACCAGCCTCCCGCGATGGCGTTCCTCGGAAGCAAGCACTCCGCCACGCTGCGTGACTACGTCGAGGCGCTCGACGCGGCGGTGGGTAACGACGAGGTCGGCACGGTGCTGGTTCGGCTCAAGGACGCCCAGCTCAGCATGAGCCAGACCGAGGAGCTCGGGGCCGCGATCAAACGTGTGCGGGCCTCCGGAAAAAAAGTCTCGGTCTTTAGCGAGGGCTACGACGCGACCGACCTGATGCTCGCGTCGTACGCGGACAACGCCGTCATCCAGAGCGGCGGCGCGGTCTCGCTGCCCGGCCTGCACATGGAGGAAATGTTCCTGGCCGACACGCTGGCGTGGGCTGGCCTCAAGGCCGACATGGTTCAGGTGGGCGACTACAAGGGCGCCAACGAGCAGATGACGCGTAGCGCCCCGAGCAAGGCGTGGGACGAGAACATCAATCAGTTGCTGGACGGGCTGTACGCCAACCAGCGTGCGGCCCTCAAGAGCGGCCGCAACATGGACGACGCCAAGCTCGACGAGGCGATGAAGGCCGCGTGGATGGCGGACGCCGAGGACGCGGTGAAGACCGGGCTGGTGGACGCGCAGGTCGATCTGCCGCTGCTGCACGACACGATCGCGAAGCAGGCGGGCTTGTCTGAGACCCGCGTCACGAGCCTGCTCAAGCACGATGAATCGATGGACCTGGCGAACGCGAACCCGTTCAGCCTGCTGTCGCAGATCATGAAGCCGGCGGCGCACACGATCACCAGCGAGACGATCGCCGTCCTGCACATCGACGGGACGATCATCGACGGAGACTCCAAGTCGGGCTTCAGCGGCGACAAGAGCGTCGGCAGCCGCACCGTCCGCAACGCCATCGAGGACATCCTCGACGAGGAGCTCATCAAGGGCGTGATCGTCCGCGTGAACTCGCCGGGCGGGTCGGCGATCGCCAGCGAGATCATGTGGCAAGGCCTCAAGCGACTCGCCGCCAAGAAGCCTGTGTGGGTCAGCGTGGGCGACATGGCCGCCAGCGGCGGGTACTACGTGCTCTCCGCCGGCTCGCGTGTGTATGTGAATCCGTCGAGCATCGTCGGCAGCATCGGCGTCGTGGGCGGAAAGATCAGCATGGGCGGGCTCTACGAGAAGCTCAAGGTCCACACCGTCAGCCGCTCGCGCGGCCCCATGGCCGGCATGTTCGATTCCGGCTCGGCCTGGAACGACGAAGAGCTGAAGGTCGTCCGTAACAAGATGACCGAGACCTTTGACCTGTTTAAGAAGCGTGTCGCCGAGGGTCGCCACGGGATCGATCTTTCCAAGACCGCGGGCGGATGGATCTTCACCGGGCAGAAGGCCATTGATCTCAAGATGGCCGACCGACTCGGCGGCCTCCACGATGCCATCGAGGACATGAAGAAGGAACTCAACATCGCCGGTGCCGAGGTCGCCGACTACCCGCCGGCGCCGTCGCTGGGCGACGTCCTCGAGGACATGTTCGGCGGCCAGGCCGGCGCGCCGCTCAACTTCGCTGCCCCGCTCGCGTCCGAGGCCCAGCTCGCGGCCGCGGGCAAGCTGATCTTCGGAGACGCCGCCTGGCATCAGCTCGCGCAATCAGCCAACGGCCTGCTGCAGCTCCGCAAGGAGCCGGTGCTGCTGATGCACCCGGGGGTGCTGGTGATCCGCTGACGCGGAAATTGCCAAATGGCAAAGGGCCAAATGGCAAAATCGGACTCAAGGCCCGCGGCCACGCGGGATCGCTTCGCCAGTTTCCACTCGGTCTAAGGCATCGTGTTCGCGATGCCTTGATTTGCGATTTGCTCATTTGCGATTTGAGATCTTCCCATGAACTACCGCACCCTCGGCCGCACCAACATCCGCGTCTCTGAGATCGGCTTCGGCTGCTGGACCATGGGTGGTCCAAACTGGTCCACCTCGACGGGTCAGCCCATCGGCTGGGCCGACGTGAACGAGGACGAGGTGCTCGCGGGCATCAAGGTCGGCCTCGACGCCGGCGTCAACCACTGGGACAACGCCGACGTCTACGGCAACGGCAAGGCCGAGCGTCTGCTCGCCAAGTGCCTCAAGAAACTCGGCGTGAAGCCCGGCTCGCAGGTCATCGCCACCAAGGTCGGTCACTTCGCGGGCACCGCGCCCCACGCGTTCGAGCCGCGGCAGATCCGGAACCAGTGCGAGCAGTCGCTCCGCAATCTGGGCGTCGATGCGATCGACATCTACTACTTCCACCACGGCAGCTACATCGGACCTGGCTACGACGGCCAGCCGCACGACTACCTGCAGGAAGCCGCGGCGACGATGCACGCGCTCGTGAAGGAGGGCAAGGTGCGTGCCGTGGGCCAGAGCGCGTACAGCGACGAGGACTTCGAGCGTGCCATCCCGGTGCTCAAGCCGGACGTCCTGCAGAGCAAGGCCAACATGCGCTACGACCCGTTCATCCGCCCCGGCAGCAAGCTGCAGGCCCTGATGAGGCAGCACGGTTGCACGTTCGTGGCCTTCGGGCCGCTCGATCAGGGCATCCTGCTCGACAAGTTCGACCCCGAGAACCCGCCCAAGTTCGCCGAGGGTGACTACCGCAACCAGCGCAAGGACATGCTCCCCGACGCGCTGCGCACGCTCAAGCCCAAGATGCAGCAGCTGAAGGACCGCTTCGGGCCGACAAACGAGGCACTCGCGTCGGCCGCGTGCCGCTTCGTGCTCGGGCACGATCACGTCTGCAGCACCATCCCGGGCTTCCGCAACGCGCGCCAGGCGGCGTGCAACCTCAAGGCCGCGAGCGATCCGGCGATGAGCGAGGCGGACATCGAGTTCTGCCGCGGCTTGTTTGCGTGAGGATTCGACTCACCGCTTGCGACGGCTCGCGACCAGGCCCGCCGCACCAAGGACCATCAGCGCGCCCGGCGCGGGAACCTGCGGATTTTCCTTGGGGTCCGAGGGAGTCTCGTTCTTGGGCTGGGTCGCGTCGGTCGGGTCGGTGCCGTCGTCGCGGCTGTTGTCGGTTGCGGGCATCAAGCCGAAGTTGCTGGTCGCGAAGGGCGAGCGAGCAACGGGCGAGTTGTCGGAGTTGTACGCGTAGGGCGTGAACGCTCCGCCGCCGCCGGCCATCGCGCCCGAATCAGGCACGAGCGCGAGCACGACATTGGTGAGGCCCCACACCGCGCTCTCGCCGACCTCGGGCAGGCCGCGGGCGAAGAACTCGATGCGCACGTCGTCGGTGCCCTGGCTGTCGGCGCTGGGCGGACGGTCGAAGCGGAACATGAGGCGGTAGACGGTGCCGGTCTTGCCGTCGTTGGTGCGGAAGGTCTCGACGGCCTGGTAGCCGGCTTCGAAGTCGGCCTTACCGATCGCGTCCGGGTACGCCTGCATCTTGCCCGGCTTGGTGGCGAAGTTGGTCTCCATCAAGGTCGCGCCATCGACGACGCGCACGCCCCAGATTTGCGGCGAGGGCGCCGAGTTGCCCTCCCAGTTGCCCAGGGCCAGCACGTCGCACTGCAGGACATAGCTGCCCGCCTTGGGCGCCTTGTTGACGGTGAGCGTGGTGGAGCCGTTGCCGATGGTGCCTAGGAAGCGGCGGCCCTCGGGCGTGGTGCGGACGTCGCCGTACGACCACTCGTCGCGGATCGATGTCTGGAAGTCCGACTCAAAGTCCGAGCGGTAGATCACGCGGGCGGCCTGGTCGGCGGTGCCGCGCTGCAAGACGATCACGCGGTCCGAGCCCGCGACCTCGAGCACCTGATCGATGATCTGCACGGCGTCCAACGAGGGACCCGCGTTCCAGGGCAGAGACATGTCAAAGGCAAGACGCGAGCTGCGGGCCGCGGTGAGAAGCGTCACACCGGCGATCGGGCCCGAGAAGTTGGCCTTCTGCAGGGCGTCGATGCGGCGGGTCATGCCCGGCATCGGGACGCTCTTGGCGTCACCGAGGTGGAGATTGCGGGAGAGGTCGGCACCGGCCAGCGAGGCGAAGCCCGCGAGCGCACCGACAGCGGCGACGGCGTAACGCCGTCCTTCACAGATCTTGAAAAACATGATCCCTTTCCCCTTCCGTTCAACTCGGCCCACCCGGCGTCCTACGAGCCGATTCTGCCGTGCTGATGAGAATCCCTTCTCTCTCTCCACTATGCCCTGCGTCCGCGGGGTTGCCACGGTTCCGCAATCCCCGCGGCACGAATCAAGTTGGTGGACGCTTCCCAAACGGCACACGCCGCAGAGCCGGACGCGAAAGCCTTTTCAGCACGCGTTGTTTCCGGGCCTGCGATTTCCGCGGCATGGCAAGGTGGTTTCCGCTTGAACAAGCGGAACGACACCGAAGCCGTAACGAGGAGCCGAGGGCGCGAACAATCGCTTGACGTCCCCCCGCGGTTCCCACCCCTTTCCGTCTGGCGAGCTCCGCCCGTCCACGCCGATACTCTCGGCTCCGGTGATCACGCTCGATCCATCCAGCTCTCCGCACACGCCCGCGTGCCCGCACGCGACCATCGGCGTCGGTTCCCACGTCCCCGCGTTGGATGGCATCCGCGGGCTCGCGATCCTCTTGGTCATGATCTTCCACATGAACCTGCTCGCGGGCGTGAACACCGTGGATCACGCCGCCCGGTTTATCAGCTCTGCCGGGTGGACGGGCGTCGATCTGTTTTTCGTGCTCTCCGGCTTTCTGATCACCGGCATCCTGCTCGACACCAAGCAGACGGAGGGCTTCTTCCGTCTCTTTTACGCACGGCGTGCCCTGCGGATCTTCCCGCTCTACTACGCCGTCGTCGCGTTTTCGTTGGTCGTGCTGCCGGCGCTCGCGGCCCACCTGCCTCCCGTGGCCCAGTCCAAGCTCGATCGCTTCGGCACCATCGGCAGCGACGCGTGGATGTACTGGGCGTACCTCTCGAACTTCGCGATCGCGCACGCGGAGCGGTTCCGCCACGGCATCCTCGACATCTCATGGTCGCTGGCGATCGAGGAGCAGTTCTATCTTGTCTGGCCGGCCGTCGTGTACCTGTTGTCGCGCGAGAAGCTGCTGTACGCCTGCGTCGGCGCGGTGTTCTTCGCGATCGGGTTCCGCTGCTGGCTGGTGTGGAGCGGCGCGCACCCGATCGCGGTGCATCTCTTGACGCCCAGCCGCATCGACGCCCTGGCGGTGGGAGCGTTCATTGCCGCGGCGGTCCGCACGCCCGGCGGGTTCGACGCGCTGCTCCGCTACGGCCGCCCGACGGCGCTCGCGTGCTTTGCGCTCGTGTCCGCCGCTTTCGCGTACCGATTCGTCTCCAACACCGGTCGCCCTGGGGAAGAGGGCTTCGCAAGCGCAAACCTCCCGGAGATCCAGACCGTCGGTCTCACGCTGATCGCCGTCGCCTTCGGCGGGCTGCTCATCCATGTCGTCGCCGCGGCCGGTGGCTCGCGCACGCCCGACATCACCCGCCGCCCGCCGCTCATCGTTCGGTTCTTTGAGTGCTCCCTGCTCCGCGCCCTGGGCAAGTACTCGTACGCGATGTATCTGTTCCACCAACCGGTGCGTGCCTTGATCCGAGACGTGGTAATCCCGCGAAGCCTCATGGACGGCAAGGTCTTCGCCGCCGACAAGGTCTGGGTGGCGCACTCACAGATCCTGCCCCAGATCGTGTTCACGACGGTGTCGATCGCCACGACCTTCGCGCTCGCGTGGGTCTCGTGGCATCTCTTCGAGAAGCGCTGCCTGGCCTTGAAGAAGTACGTCGAGTACAAGCGCAACTGACCCACGCGTCAGTTCGATGCCGCTAATGCGGCTCCGGGTTTTCCGCTCAGCCGGCTCGACAGCCACTCCATCGCGAAGCTCATGTTCACGCCCGCGTCCACCGCGCGCTCGGCCTCTCGCACCGATTCGATCACGCGGATCGCACGCTCGGCGTCCGTGGGGGCACGGCGGACCTGTCGCCGCGCCCGCTCGGAGATCACTCGGAAGAGCAGGTCGGACCCGGTGCGGTTGGCCGCGTCCTTGCTCGCCTGCTTGTCCTTCTCGACGACCGCCGCCGCCCAGTCGTCGACCAGCTTGGCCATCGTCGGCCCGAGCTCGACGCTGTACTTGCCGCCATCGGCGGCCGCGAGCATGGGCTCGAGCGTGCGCGACCATGTCGCCAATCCGCCGGCGTGGGCCCGCAGGAACTCGCCCGGCGAGCCGGCCGCGAACGAGTGCAGGAAACCCAGGTCGTCTTCTTCGATCGGCGGGTCGATCGTCTTCTTCGCCTGATCGAGCCACACCCGCATCGGGCCTTCCATCAGCGGCACGAAGGCGACCTGTTGTGAGCGGCTGCGGATCGTGGTCAGCAAGCGATCGGGGTTGGTCGTGACCAGGATAATCACCGTCCCGGGCGGCGGCTCTTCGAGTGTTTTGAGGATCGCGTTCTGCGTCGGGGCGTTGGTGGGGGAGCGATCGAGCAGCTCGGCCTCATCGATGATGAAGACCTTGCTCGCGCGCCCGCCCGGCAACGCCGGCGCGAGGGCCGCGGGCTCGAGCAGATGGGTGTCGATCACGTCCTTGGGGATCGTGAGCAGCTTGCGCTCGCGGACTTGAGCGTCCTCGCTGTAGCGGGCGAGTTCCTTGGTAATGATGTGCAGGTCCGGGTGTGTGCCGGCGCGGAGCAGGCGCTGCACCTGGGATTCGTCATCGACCGAGGGCACGCCGTCTTTGCCGACTGTCGCGGTCGGATCGAGGATCGTGGCGGCGAAGGCCAGCGCTGTGGTGAACTTCCCGACGCCGGCGGGGCCATGGAAGATCCAGGCATGGTGGACGCGCTCGGAGCGGACCGCATCGCCCAAGACCTTGATCGCGCGGTCCTGGCCGAGGATTGCGGTGAAGGGGACCGGGATCGGGTGCTGCGGCGACGCCGCCCGTGCGGCCTCGGTCGCGGCGGCGGCCAGCGGCGAATCGTCCGCGCCTTTGGATCGAGATTTGGCAGGCTTCTTGGCCACGGGGCCAGAGTATGCGATTCGTTCGCGACGTGTGGATGTTCGGGCGTGGGAGGCCGGGGCTTGGCGGCTCGGGGCCAAGCCCTGCGAGCGCAGCGATCACGAAAGCCCTCGCACTGCATGGCCCAGAGCGGCCAGGCAGTGGCACCCGACGCGAGGCCGATGCCATTCTCGCAATTGCGTACCATCGTGCATGACCACCGCGCTCAGCACGCCCACCACCGAGTTCGAGAAGAAAGACCGCTGCGCCGACCTTTCCCATCGACCCCGCGTGCTTCTCGGCAAGATGGGCCTCGACGGCCACGACCGCGGCGTCAAGGTCATCGCCCGGGCCCTCCGCGACTCCGGCGTCCACGTCATCTACAGCGGCCTGTGGCAGACCCCCAAGTCCCTCGCCATCTCCGCTCGCGACGAGGATTGCGACGTGATCTGCGCCTCGATGATGAGCAACAGCCACCTCGTGCTCGGGCCCAAGCTGATCGGCGCGCTGAAGGACGTCGGTCGTCCCGAGTTGCCGGTGTACATGGGCGGCATCCTGCCGCAGGAAGACCTGCCGACGCTCGCCGCCGCGGGTGTTGCAAAGTGCTTCACCACGGGCACGGGGCTCATCGACATCGTGAACGCGGTGCGCGATGCCACCAAGGCCAAGGCCGCGGCTCTGACCTCGACCTCTCATGCCACCGCCCAGCTCGCGCGCGACATCTCGCAGGTGCACGACGGCAAGGGGCTTCGTGCGAACGCTCGCCGCCGCAAGCCCAAGCGCGTGATCGGCGTCACCGGTTCGCCGGGTGCTGGCAAGAGCACGCTGGTCGCTCAGCTTGTCAGCGAGTTCACCCGTCGCTCCAAGGCGGGTGACGCCGCGTGCTCCGGCCGCTGTGCGGTAGTCGCGTTTGACCCGATGAGCCCGATCACCAGCGGCGCTCTCCTGGGCGACCGTCTCCGCGTTGACTTCAACAGCCTCGACGAGAGCGTCTACTACCGCTCGCTGGCGATCAGCGGCGAGGACTACCACGCTCTGCCAGAGATCATCGAACTCATCGGTGGCGCTCACGAGCCCAACACGCCCGCGTGCTTCGACACGGTGTTTGTCGAGACCGTCGGTGCCGGTCAGAACGAGACCCGTATTCGCCAGCATGTCGCTCGCACCGCCGTGGTGCTCACCCCCGGCATGGGCGACGCGGTGCAGATGGACAAGGCCGGCATCCTCGAGATCGCCGACATCTTCGTGTGCAACAAAGCCGACCATCCGGGCGAGAACGAACTGGTTCGAGACCTTAAGGACATTGCGGGCAAGCGGCCCATCGTCGAGACCATCGCCACCCGTGGCCAAGGCATCCCGGAATTGCTCGATGCGTTGCTTGTCTGAAGTCAGAAATCGCCACAAGAGGGACAGAGACGCTGAGCGAGAAGAAGGAAAGGAAGTTGTCCGCGGCACGGCGGGCATCTCGAAGAGCGCCGAGCGCGAAGGGCCCCGCTCACCGCACTTCTCTCAAAGGAACCATGTCTGTACCTCTGTGTCTGTGTGGTGTGCCTTGCCCGCCGTCGAATTGCACCCGATTCCCAGACCTGATATGCTCCTCCCGCCCAAGGACGGGCACGCGAGAACTCGCATGAGCGACACGGAAGTCAGCGCCAACCACGAGCAGCCCGCCGAGAGCGGCCAACCCATCAACACCGAGGCTGTGCCCCCCGAGGCCCTCGCGCCGGAACTACTGACGCTCCGCGGTCATCTTGAAGCGTTGCTGCTTTCGATCGATCGGCCCCTCGCCGCCGAGAAGGCCGCACGGGCACTGGGTCTGATCCCCGAAGACAAACCGGAAGAAAAGCCGGCATCCGCCGCCAGCAGCGATGCGGAAGCACCGGCGGAGGAGTCGCCCGCCAAAAAGCGCGCCAGTGCCCGCCGCTCCGCGGTGATAGAGTCGGCCGAGCGGATCATCGAGCAACTCGTGGCCTCGCTCAACGAGGCGTACGAGACCACCGGGCGTTCGTTCCGCATCGAGCGCGTCGCAGGCGGGCTGCGTGTCATGACCCAGCCCGCGTTCGCACCCACGCTCGCCCGTTTCCACAAGGACCGCCAGCAGACCCGCCTCTCCAAGGCCGGCGTCGAGACGCTCGCGATCATCGCGTACCGCCAGCCCATCACCCGTGCGGAGCTGGAATCCATCCGCGGCGTTTCCTGCGGCGAGGTGCTCAAGTCTCTGCTCGACCGCCGCCTTGTCGGCATCAAGGGCCGCGCGGAAGAACTCGGCCGACCGCTGCTCTACGGCACGACCAAGCAGTTTCTCGATCACTTCGGCCTCGCGAGCACGGCCGATCTGCCCAGCCCCGAGGAACTCCGCGCCAGCCTGTGAGCGATCGCTGCGCGGACCCGCGAGTCAATCAGCGGTCTTCTTGCATTGACGCGCGATTCTGCGAGCGGTCGCGTGCCGCGCTCCGATAGTGAATCATCGCGCCGTCGGCGCAAGGGAGACCCCATGATCGCTCGCCAGACCTGCCATCTTGTCCTCTCGATCGCCTTCGCCTCGCTCCCGCTCGTCGGCTGCGGCATGGGCGCCCCCGACATCACCGGCCGCGTCGTCAACGGCCCCGGTAGCATCGTGATGGGAGTCGATCCCGCGGATCCGCGGCTCAAGCAGGACGGCGTCGCCGCCACCAACATCGTCGTCCGCAAGTACGCGGGCGAGGGTGCCACGGGCGCGATCGTCGCCAGCGGCGTCTCGACTGAGACGGGCGAGTTCAAGGTCCCGCTCAACGACATCGATGCTCAGAAGTTCGAGCTCGTGCTCACCGCGACCACGCCCGACAAGCGCACCAGCAAAGGCCGTTTCTTCATGCACGGCGGCAAGCCGATCCTCGTGGTCGTGCGCGAGACGCCCTGAGAAGCTACCCGGACCCCTGAGCCCGAGCCTGTATTTCTTCCCGGTGTTCTCCCTCGGGCGGTGCTCTCGTCCCGTCCCACCAATCGGTACAACCACCACCGGGGGCGTCCGAGAATCAGGTCCCGCACCCGCCCCGTGAAGCGCAACCGTCATCCGCCCGATGCTCCTGCACCGATCGCCCGATCGCCGCAGGAGATTCGCAATGCCCGCAAGCCGCTCTCGCACCGAACGCTGGCGTGATTCGTTGCAGCAGATCCAGGACCGCAACGGCGGCATGGAGTTCACCATCGCGCGCCCCGGCCTCGATCCGCACTCGACCGCGGGTGACCTGCTCTGGCGTGTCCGCATCGTGAAGCAGAACGACGCCGAGCTCGTGCTCGAGGCCCCGACCGCGATGGGCAGCACGATCCACCTGAGCGCCGGCGTGGAAGTGGTCTGCATCTTCGCCGTGGGACAGAACCGCTGGATGTTTAAGTCCAAGACGCTCGGCATGACAACGTCCCCGGGCCCGGGCCGTCAGCTCATGGCCGCGGTGCGGATCGCGATGCCGTCCGATGTCGAACGCTGCCAGCGACGCGCGTTCATGCGCGTCTCGACGGCCGAGGTCCGCCCGATCACGGTCGAGTGCTTCCCGCTGATCGATCCCGCGTCCGCGGTCGAAGCCGAGCGGGCCAGCCGCGAGGCGATCCTGAACGCCGGTCGCGAGTCCGCCGCCATGCCCAATGTCGGTCCGGGATTCAAGGCCACACTGGTCAACATTGGCGGCGGCGGTGTGGGTCTGATGGTGCCGCGCGATCAGTCGCGCGGCGTCGATCGCTCCAAGTTCATCTGGACCAAGCTGGACCTCCGCCCCGAGCTTGCCGCGCCGCTGGGCGTGACGGGGCGCATCGTGCACACCCACCTGAACCACGAGCAGGACGTTTACCTGGGCGTTGCGTTCGAGTTCGCGTTCCACGCCGCCCACAAGCCGTTCGTGGGCGAGGTGCTGGTCAAGTACGCCGAGCGACTCGCGAACCAACAGGCATCCAACCGCAAAGCCGCGTAACCAAACGCTCGCGACCAGGCGACACGGCTGAGCCGGCCCGGCCGTCCAGTCGCACGACGCTGCTCGCGCGGGATGAACGCCCCTTGACGCCCACGCCTCTCGTTCAATGAAAACGCCCCGCGGTGCGGGGCGTTTGAATCACTACATTCAGTTGGCGATCACGAGAACGTCCAGTGCTTGTAGTACTTCTTGTGCGGGTCACCGAAGCGATACGGCCCGACCCGCATGTCAATCTGCCCCTCGTTGGTCCTGACGTTGATCTTATTCTGGCCGCGGTTCAGGACGCCCTTGTACGAGCCAGGCTTGTGCACGCTGTGCTCGAGCTGCCCGGTCCAGGCGGAGATGTTCGCGAGCATGCCGTTGCCGCTGAGTAGCTCGATGGTGCCCGCGGTGCCGGTGGGGAAGATGAGGTCCACGTTGCCGTTGGCGGTCGAGATCGTGACCGGCGCGGTGATGGGTCTGCCGGCCTCGAACTTGACGTTGCCGCCCTTGCGGCCCGCGCCGCCGTTCTCGATCTGGATCGCGCCCGTCACGCCGCGGACGTCCACCAGGCCGTCGGAGTTCCGGATCCGTACGCCGTCGCACGACGGCAGCACCACGATCACCTGCACCCAGAAGTTCTGCTCCTCGGGCTTGCGTTCGGTGTTGCGCACCGTGAGCACCGCCCGGCCGTCGTTCTCGGTCACGTTCGCGGTGACCCAGCGGTCGCCGTTGTAGTTCTCGGTGGGCTCACCCGTGCGGGCGCCTGCCCGGGCGATGACTCGCGGCTGGGTCACCTCGTTGTCCACATACACCAAGACCGATCCGATCGGGTTGTCCACATCCAGCGCGATCGAGGGCGACCGTTCGAGGGCTTCGAGCCCCGACACCGTCACCGGCGGGGCTGACTTGCAGCCTCCAAGGCCCAGGGAAGCAAGACCGATCAGGCTCGCGGCAGCCACAAACCGTGCCGCGGTGAACGTGCGGGAAACCGATGTCATGCGTCGAAGCTCCGTTGTGCGACCACCGGCGTCGGTGGTGGGGGTATGGTGGTGGGGGTGTTGAAGGGAATGTGTTGAATCAGTCAGTGTGCCGGATACGGGCGTACCCGGTGCCATCAGAATCGGTTGGGCGTCGGGGCCCGCCGCAGTTTCGGCCGATCCGGCCCCCAGCTTTGGAAGCGAGCCGTGCTCGATGACAATTCCTGAACACGCGGGGATGGTTTGAGGTAAGATACGCCGAGCCGGGCACGGGCCCGGACAAAGTACGACTGACAGTTCACGTTTTCGACCAGGGACATCCGCAGACTGATACGAGGTGGAGTTTCGAGCGTTGTTTGTCCGCCGCGGGGGGCGAAGCGATCGACCGGACCCGGAGCCAAGTTCGACGACGGCCACGCCGTTGTTCGGGCGACAGGCAGGAGAAGGGCGCACCGCACGCCACATGCGACGGATTTTCCGAGGCAGTTTTGGGAAAGCGCATCGGCAAGGACGCATGGCCTCGCAAGACGACCAAGTTCGAGCCGGTGAGTAGACGAGCAACGCAGCAATCCGCTCGCGCCAGTGTGCCGCACGTTCCGGTCGATCCCTGAAAGGGGGATCGCCCGTGGCCATTTCCGATATCACACTCGCGCCGCTAACGCTCGCGCTCGAAGGTCCCGCTCTGATCGGTTCCGTGGCTGGTGCGGCCGTCGTCGCCCTCATCATCGGCTTTGTGATCGCGCGCGTGACGGGCGCCTCGGCGTTGTCCGCGGCCAAGGCCAAGGCGGGCGAGACGCTCGCGCGTGCCGAGCAGGAAGCCCGCATCGCCGCCGAGAAGATCCGCGTCGACGCCGAGAAGCAGCTCCTCGAACGCAAGGCCGCGATCGAGAAAGAGATCGAGACCGAGCGTGACGAGCTCCGCGAGGCCGAGCGACGCCTGCAGAAGCGTGAAGACGCCTTCGACCGCAAGGAAGAGACCTTCACCCAGAAGGAGCAGGCGGTGACCCGGCAGGCCGAGTCGCTGAAGTCGCGTGAGCAGAACATGCAGGCCCGCGAGACCGAGCTGGACCGGATCATCAAGGAGCAGAAGGACAAGCTCTTCCAGCTCACCGGCCTCTCGCCCGAGCAGGCCAAGGCAGAGCTTCTGGTCAAGGTCGAAGAAGACTCCCGCCACGAGGTTTCCAAGGTCGTCCGTCGCATCACAGAGACCGCCGAGAACGAGGCCCGGGAAAAGGCCCGCGAGATCACGTTGATGGCGGTGCAGCGGTACGCCACGGAGCACACCTCCGACGCCACCGTCCGCACCGTCGCGATTCCCTCCGACGACATGAAGGGCCGCATCATCGGGCGTGAGGGCCGCAACATCCGGGCGATCGAGAAGGCGACCGGCGCCGACATCATCGTCGATGACACGCCCGGCGTGATCGTCGTCTCGTGCTTCGACAAGATCCGCCAGGCCGTCGCGGTCGAGTCGCTCGAACGTCTCATCGCCGACGGCCGCATGCACCCCACCCGCATCGAAGAAGTCGTCGAGAAGGTCAAGAGCGAGATCAACGAGAAGGTCATCAAGTTCGGTCGCGACGGCGTGCTCGAGGCCAATCTCCGCGGCATTCACCCCAAGGTCAGCGAAGCCATGGGCAAGCTCGCCTATCGCACGTCCTACGGCCAGAACGTTCTCCGCCACTCCATCGAGGTCGCGTACCTTTGCCAGATCATCGCCGATCAGCTCGGCCTCGACGGCACCATCGCCCGGCGCTGCGGCTTCCTCCACGACATCGGCAAGGCCATGGACCACGAGATGGAGGGCGGGCACCCGAAGATCGGCATGGACTTCGCCCGCCAGTACGGCGAGAAGGAACCCGTCCTCAACGCCATCGGTGGCCACCACGCCGACATCCCGTCCACAAGCTTCTACACGCCCATCGTCATGGCCGCCGACGCGGTCTCGTCGGCCCGCCCCGGTGCCCGCCGGGAGAGCATGGAGAAGTACGTGCAGCGCCTCAACGAGCTGCAAGACATCGCCATGGGTTTCCGCGGCGTGAACGAGGCCCACGCGATTCAGGCCGGCCGCGAGGTCCGCGTGATGGTGGATGCCAACCGTGTCAACGACGACGAGGCGTTCCTGATCGCGCACAAAATCGCCAAGCGGGTCAGCGAGGAGATGACGTTCCCGGGCGAAATCAAAGTCACCGTGCTCCGCGAGACCCGCGCGATCGAAGTGGCTCGGTAAAGCTCAACCGCGCGGAGCCGGGCCTCGGTCATGTGTCGCGATAGAGTCTCCCGCGAGAGCGGGAGGAACCTGCCCATTTGCCTCACACGCACATGGGCCGGCGAGCGACGGAGACCTGCGAAGGCCGAAGACAGCCGGCCCCCTCCCTCCATCTGGTTCCACCCGCGACATCGTGTGAACCGCCTCGGTATCCTCCCCGGATAGGACGCCATGGCCGACCCTGCGGAATCCCCATCCACGGAACTCGCATCCTCGGCGGTGCCGCGGTTCATCTGCCCTTACTGCGGCGGGCCCACCCCCGATCAGCCCCGTTGCGCCCACTGCTCCGGCTTGCTCGACCCGCTGTCGCGACAAGCGACGCAGAACGCCATGGGCCCATGGTTCATCCGTGACGAGCAGCAGCCGCACCGGCCGGGCTGCTCCTACGAGACCATCCTCGCGCTCATCGCACGGGGAAAGGTCACGCTCGATTCGGTGCTGCGTGGGCCTACAACCGCTCAGTTCTGGTACCCCGCGAAGCGCATCCCGGGTATCTCAAGCCGCCTGGGCGTATGCCACGCGTGCCAGGCGCGAATCACAACCGAAGCGACCTGTCCCGCGTGTCACACACCCTTCGAGGTCGAGGGCGATCGTCAGACCCTTGGTTTGATGCCGGTCCGAATGATCCCCACGCCCGGCGCCAGCGACGCCGCGAGTCTCACACCGACGACGCCTGTGCCGCCCGCGGCTCCGGCACGCGTGCTCGGGAGCGTCGCAGTTCCAAGCGCCACCGAGTCGCGTCTGCGAGCCGATCTCGCGGCGGCTCGCAGACGCAGCTCGATGCTCGCGATCCTGCTGGTGATCGTCGCGCTGGCAGCGCTTGCGTTCGCGTTCGCGGCGATCGCGACGCGAGCCCAGAGCCCGCAGCCCGCAGGGACCGGAACGCAGGACAAGACAACCCCGGGCACGATCGACAACGCGACTGATCAACCTTCGAGTGGCCTATCGCCTTCCTCGCCATCATCTTCCTCGCCACCACCCGCGCCCGCGGCATCCGGCAACGATCCGCAGAAGGGCGCTGCACCGTCCGATCCGACACCCGTTCCGGTGACCGCGCCACAGGCGACCCCGTCCAAGCCCTCCCCGCAGGCTTCGGATCAGGATCTGCAAATCCTTCGCCGTACGAGGCTTCCGTAAGCGATTCCGTGCATCATCGGATGGGCGATGCAAAGCGAATGCGCCGATCTGGAAGCGTCTTCGGAACCCTGAATGGCAAACCAGCGCGGCGATGGCGTGCCCGTTCGGAAGCGATTCGTAGCCACTTTCAGAATATTGACGTGGGTGATGGCAATTTCTGCAACACCCGTTGCGTACGCGACGAAAAGCATGTACGCTCTGTGAGCCTATTCTGGCCGCCGCGTCCTGCGGCAGAGCAACGGTTTGTGCTCGTTTTCGATTCGTTTTTCACATTCTGCTCGTTGTTGGAGTTTCTCGCAGGGGTACTTGTGGTTCGGTTCCTGTTTGGAGCGACCGGGTCTTGTTGTCCTGTTCGCTACTTGGCAGGAAATTTCCGATTCGCCGCAACCGGCTGGTCCCGGAACTGCGTACCCTGAATCGGATTCGTCTGCACGCCGCGTTCTGCGGCCACTGCTGGGAGATGCGAACATGTTGAAGACTGAGAAGGGCCGCAAGGCCGGGTTCACTCTTATCGAATTGCTGATCGTGATCGCGATCATCGCGCTCCTGATCGGCATCCTGCTGCCGGCCCTCGGCGAGGCGCGGCGGTTGGCCAAGAAGACCCTCTGCACCAACGGCCAGCGCTCGTACGCCCAGGCGACCAACACGTACGCCAGCGAGAATCGCGACCAGCTCCCGGCCATGAACTGGCGCGGCGGCCAGGCTCCTCCCGCCGATGCGCACCCATCGCTTGCGGGGACGGCGGCGTTCGGTGACGACGCCACTGCCGCGTCGTACCAGGTCGTGAGCATCATCCGCAAGCGTTCGGGTATCCCGCTCAGCAAGACGACTGTTCCGAGCGGTTGGATTCCGTACATCCTGTACACCCACATCCCGCTGATCGATTACATGGGTGGCCTTCTGCCCTCGCAGCAGGCCGCCTGCCCGGAAGACTCTTGGCGCCTCCAGATCCAGAAGTTCTATGACGATCCGACCTTGTCGGGTCTCCCGTATCCGGAAGGCGGCGGCGATAACACGCAAGATAACTGGCGTTGGCCCTTCAGCTCCAGCTATTCAATCCACTTCGCCCACTGGGGTCCGTCCAAGGGTTTGGGTGTAATGACCAGTGCCGGACAGAGAACTCTGCAGTTCTGGTGGCCTGCAAAGCAGGCTCGGGCTGGCAGCGGCGGTTCGTTGTTTGATTCCGATCCGGGTGGCGGTTTGGCGATCAACGGGTCGTTCGGACGCAACAAGCTGACCGATGTTCGTTTCCCGTCGAACAAGACAGTCATGTCCGATGAGTTTGCACGCCACTCGGGTCGCCGCGTCCGCTTCTACGCCGATCCTGAGGCCATTCAGCCCCTGAACTTCTACGACGGTTCGGTCCGCGAGTACAAGACTTCAGAAACCAATCCGGGCTGGGATCCGGAGTCCCAGTCGACTCGCAAGAGCATGCGTGCTCGTCTCGCCTTCCGTAAGGACAAGCAGGTCTATGACCCTGCTTTCATCGGAACTCGCGAGGCGAACGGCGTGACTGTGTACGACGCCCCGGCAGGTTGGTATCGCTACACCCGCGGCGGTCTCCTTGGTTCCGATGTGGCCCGTGGCTCGGTTCGTGCGAACGTGATCGGCACTGGTAGCGCTCGAAAGCTCGACACCACCATCGAGACCAACGAGATCGATACCACCCAGGGCACCTGGTAAACCCTATTTGAATCGTCTCCAAGAGCCGTCCGCGAGGGCGGCTCTTTTTCTTTTGTGCTGAGGTTTCTGAGCCGTGTCGCGTGTTGATCACGAAGACGCGAAGGGGCGCCCGTTCGTTTCGCGATGCGGGAAGAGATCGAGTGCTCTGCCTGCTGGCTTCGTATCGCCGGAGTAGGAAGAGACACCCGTTCGCAGACCCACACCCTCGCTCCGGAAGGTCACAGGTCGTCCGACTTGCCATCGCTCCCGAGCCCGCTATCCTTCACCCCTGCCGCGAAGGCGGTGTGAGCGGGCGTAGCTCAATTGGATAGAGCACCTGACTACGGATCAGGAGGTTAAAGGTTCGACTCCTTTCGCCCGTGTTTTTCAGGACAATTCGCCAAGATCAACCCGAATTGACCGCGGTCCCGGCCCCTCTAAAAACGAAAAACTAGTCCAGCTTGGAACGCACGAGGCGTTCCAGGCGGTGCCGCACGCGCTGGATCACCGGCGGCCACTGGTCGATCTCGCGTTGGCGGAACAGCGTCATCGTCGGGTACCACGGCGTATCGCGGCGGTCGAGCATCCAACGCCACTCGGGCGGCTGCGCCAGCAACGTCCACGTCCGCGTGCCCAGAGCACCCGCGAGATGGGCGACCGACGTGTCCACGGTGATCACCAGGTCCATGTGCGCCAATGCTGCGGCGGTGTCGGCCATATCTGAAAGCGACGCGCCCAGGTCCGCGATCGGCCAATCCCCGGCCGCGTCGAGCTGCGTGGCACCCGGCCCCTTCTGCACGCTGAACCAGCGCACGCCCGGAACCGTGGACAACGGATGGAGCACCGACAGCGGCACGGAGCGGCTCGAGTCGTGCCAGTGCCCCGATGAACCCGCCCACGACAACGCCACCCGCAGGCCTTCCGCCGGGCCCACGCGTTCCCGCCACGCCTCGAACAGCGCGGCATCGGGCGCGAGATACGGCACCCGGGTCGGGATGCTCTCGGCCGTCGTCGAGAACTCCAGCGGCAAACTCATCGCATGCACCGTGGAATCGTGAGGGGGCGGCGTCTCCAAGGGACCGATGACCTCGTCGACGCCCGGAGCGGTCGAGAGCAGCCGCCGCAGCGCGTCCGGAGCTCGCACGATGACGCGCGACGATTCCGCGCGCACCATCGCCGCGTACCGCACGAACTGGATCGCGTCGCCCAGCCCCTGCTCGGCGATCACGAGCACGCGTGGCAATCCGCCGTCGGGTCGACGGATCCCGCGTCGCCAGCGTGGAGCCTCGGACGGACGCGATCCTCCCGACGCTCTCCCCAGATCCAAGCGAGCCTCGTACGCGGGCCAACCGTTCTGGAAATCACCCAGCAGCAGCAGCATGTGGGCGTGGTTGACCCGCGCCACGGTGTGGGCGGGATCCAGCTCCAATGCACGCGCGTACGCGTCGCGTGCCGCGGGAATCTGGGCTCGGCGTTCGAGCGACACACCCAATCCGTTCCACGCTTCGGCGCAGGGCGACTTAGCGATCCACTCTTGAAAAACGGGTTCGGACTTCGCAAACGACCGCGTGGCGAGCAGCGCCGCGCCGAGTGCGGCAAGGGCCCTGGGCGAGCGCTCGCACAGGCTGGCGCTCTGCTCTGCCGCCTCAACCGCGGGCGCCGCGTCGCCGCACCGGAGCCGAGCGGCGGACAGGTTGCTCCAGGCCTCGCTACTCAGCGGATCGATGTTCACCGCGAGCTCGAGCGCGGCGCGTGCCTCGTGAGCACGATCGAGTGTCAGCAACAAAGCGCCCCGCTGCGCGTGGGCAGTGGCGCTGCGGGGCGACACCTCGCAAGCCTTGGCGGCGGCCGATTCCGCTTCCGGCACGCGGGCCACACGGGCCAGGTTCGTGGCGTGCTGGAGCCACGCGGTCGAGTCGGAAGCGAAGCGTTCGGCCACGCCGCAGGAGGCTTGGATCGCCTCCTCGCTCTTTCCGCGTACAAAGAGCAGGTCGCTGAAGCCGCGGATCGCGGCGGGGGCGATCGCGGTGTCCATCAACTCGCGGAAGATCCGTTCCGCCTCGTCGACTCGATCCAGTGCCGCCAGTGCCGAGGCGCGGGCGAGTTGAGCCGGGAGCAGCGTGCGATCCGTCTTGAGGGCCTCATCCGCGCTGCGCAGCGCCTCCGCCGCCGCCCCGCAGGACAGACACGCAACGCTCAGGTTGGTTAGCGTCCCCGCGTGTCCCGGGCGACGGGCCAGCGCGGCCTCGAACGGCTCGATCGCCCACGCCGGTCGCCTCAGCCCCAGAAGCGTCAACCCCAGGTTGTTGAACACCTCGGGCGTTCCGCCCCCCGACGCGATCGCGGCCCGATACTCCGTCTCCGCCCGCGGCAGCTCACCCGCTTCGCGATAGGCGTTGGCCAGGTTGGATCGGAAGTGGGGGGGCGGTCTCTCACCTGCCGACTGCAACGACAGCTCCATCAGCCGGATCGCCTCGGCGGTCCGTCCCCGGGCGAGCTCGATCATTCCCGAGAGGTGCAACGCGTCCGCGTTACGGGCGTCTACGGCCAGCACATGCTGGTAGAGCGTCCACGCGTCGTCGAGCCGCCCCGCCTGGTGCTCACGAACCGCCCACTCCAACGCGCCCTGCACGGAGAGTTGAGACACCCGCAACGGTACAACGCCGCTCGGCTCCACGCCGGGAGCGGTGGCCTGGGGCTCACATTCGGATTCAAACAAAAGTTTGAATCCGTTGCTTGACTGTCCGCGGATGGTGAGGAAAATAACCATCAAACGATTGTTTGAATCGAGCGTTTTATGTCCGTTGAAGGATCGCTCAAACCCCAGACCTCACACGATTCCGGCGGCGACACCCGCCGGCGCCTCATCGAGGCGGCGGGGGAGGTCTTTGCCGAGGTGGGCTTCAAACAAGCCACCGTACGGGACATCTGCGCCAAGGCGGGCGCCAACATCGCCGCGGTGAATTACCACTTCCGCGACAAGGAAACGCTCTACGCCGAAACGATCGCGCACGCGCACCGGTACTCGGAAGAACACTATCCGATGCACGGCGGCGTGCCCCACACCGAGCCCGCGGAGCGTCGGCTCGAGGGCTTCGTGCGTTCGTTTCTCGCCAAGATCCTCGACCCCAACCGGCCGACCTGGCACGGCCTGGTGATGTCGCGCGAGATGCAGGAGCCCACGCTCTCTCTCGACACGATCGTCGAAACCGGGGTACGGCCCAACTTCCACTACCTCTGCGGCCTGGTGCGCGAGCTGGGCCCACACCTCAACCCGGTTGAGGTCGAGGGCAGCGCCGCGAGCGTGATCGGGCAGGTGCTGCACTACTTCCACTGCCGTCGCATCATCGCCCGCTTGTACAGGGGGCGCTCGGACGGATTCCCGTACGACCTGGATCTGTTGACCGATCACGTCACGCGTTTTTCGCTGGCGGCGATCAAGGGGCTTGAGCTTCAGGCCGCGGCGCGAGGGGGTGGGCGTTGATCGGCTTTGCGCTCAAAATGTTGTTCGGAGACAAGGCCCGGTACCTGGGCATCCTGATCGGCGTGGCGTTCGCGGCCCTTTTGATCACGCAGCAGGGCGCGATCTTCGTGGGTCTCTTGGAGCGGACGTACTCGTTCGTCTCCGACACGCCACAGCCGGACCTGTGGGTGGTGGACCCGGACCTCGAGCATCACTCCGACAGCAAGCCCTTGGTGGGTCAGAAGCTGTTCCGCGTGCGCGGCGTCGATGGCGTGGAATGGGCGACCCCGATGTTCAAGGCATTCACCAAGATGCGGCTGCCCAGCGGCGAGCGTCGCGGGTGCATTGTCATCGGAGTTGATGACAACACGCTGGTGGGGGCGCCGACCTCGATGGGCAGCGGCTCGGTCCTCGATCTCCGCCGCGCCGACGCGGTGCTGGTGGACGAAGCCGATGTCGCAAGCAAGCTCGCCGTCAAGACGCCCGAGGGCAAGCGGCCGATCAAGAAGGGCGACGTGCTCGAGCTCAACGATCGTCGCGCGATCGTCGCTGGCACGTTCAAGATCAACCCCAGCTTCTTCTGGGATCCGGTCATCTACACCACATACACACGCGCGATCTCATATTCGCCCTCGGAACGCAAGCAGTTGTCGTTTATTCTCGTCAAGGTGCGGGCTGGACAGGACGTCGCCGCGGTTGCGGATCGGATCGAGCGTGCGACGGGCCTGAAGGCGTACACCGAATCCGGCTTCAAGAGACTGACGGCTACGTTCATCCTCGAGAAGACGGGCATCCTGATCAACTTCGGTATCGCGGTGGTGCTGGGGTTCTGCGTCGGGATCGCGGTCGCGGGGCAGACTTTCTACAACTTCACGATGGACAACCTGCGCCACTTCGGCGCGCTCAAGGCGTTGGGCACGTCCAACCGCACCATCTTGGCGATGGTGATGACACAAGCGATCGTGGTCGGTCTCATCGGCTACGGCCTGGGCGTGGGCGGCGCGGCGCTCTTTGGGTCGCTCATCGGCGGCACCTCGCTCGCGTTCAGCCTGCCCTGGCAACTCCTGGCAATAACCGGCGCGGCGATCCTGGTCATCAGCATCCTCGCCGCCGCGTTCAGCATCCGAAAGGTCCTTGTGCTCGAACCCGCCGTGGTCTTCCGCGGGTAAGAACCTGTTGCAGCAATCCGCGTACCTCGAGTCCTCCCGTGTACCTCATCGCCCTCAAAATGCTCTTTAACGACAAGGCCAAGTTCTTTGGCATTGTCATGGGCGTGACGCTCGCGTCGCTGGTGATCACGCAGCAGGGCTCGATCTTTACCGGGATCATGACGCGAACGTTCGGCACGATCACGGACATGAACTACCCCGACATCTGGGTGATGGACCGCAAGGTCCAGTTCATCGACGATGTCAAGCCGCTGGCGGATACCAAGCTATTCGAGGTGCGCGGGATCGAGGGGATCGCGTCGGCGGTGCCCCTGTACAAGGGGATGATCCGGGCCCGCATGGAGAACGGGACGTTCCAGAACTGCAATCTCTACGGCCTGGATGACTCGAGCCTGATCGGCGGGCCGAGCGTGATGGTGGAGGGGCGGCTGGAAGACCTCCGCCGGGCCGAGTCGGTGATCGTGGATCTCGAGGGCGCGACGTCGCGGCTCGCCAAGCCGGGGCCGACCCCCGACGCCCCGCGTGTGCCGCTCAAAGTCGGCGACACGCTGGAGCTCAACGACCACCGGGCGGTGGTGGTGGGGATCAGCAAAGGCTCGCGCACGTTCCAGAGCCAGCCGAACATCTTTACGACCTACTCGCGGGCGGTGACGTTCGCTCCCAAGGAACGCAAGCTGCTGTCGTTCATCCTCGTGAAGGCCGGCCCGGGGCAGGACCCGTACGAGCTGTGCGCCCGCATCACCGAACGCACCGGGCTGGCCGCGTACACCAGCGACCAGTTCAAGGTGCTCACGGTCAACTACTTCCTGAAGTACACGGGCATCCCCATCAACTTCGGGATCGCGGTTTCGCTGGGATTCCTGGTGGGCACGCTGATCACCGGATTCATGTTCTACTCGTTCACCATCGACAACCTCAAGTACCTGGGCACGCTCAAGGCCATGGGCACCGGCGACGGCAAGCTGATGGCGATGATCCTGCTCCAGGCGCTGACCGTCGGCGTGATCGGATTCGGGCTGGGCGTTGGCATCGCCTCGTTCTTCGGGACATCGATGCGGGAGACCCAGCTCGCCTTCCGCCTGACGTGGCAGTTGCTCTTCGCCTCCGGCGGCGCGGTCGTGATCATCTGCATGCTGGCGGCGATGCTCAGCGTGCGCAAAGTGATCGCGCTCGAGCCGGCGGTGGTCTTCAAGGGATAACCCGCCTCCACGCACCGCTTGAACCAACGGGGACAGGAACACCGCATGAGCAGCCTCGCACCATCACCCGCCGCACCCGCTCCAACCGCCGGCCAGCGCGCCGTCGCGGTCCGGTGCCGTAGGGTCATCAAGAACTACGGCGTCGGCAACGCCACCGTCCGCGCGCTCCGCGGCGTTGAGCTCGACGTACACGAGGGTGAGCTGCTGATGCTCGTCGGTCCCTCAGGTTGCGGCAAGACCACCCTCATCTCCGTTATCGCCGGCGTGCTCGACCGCGACGAGGGCGAGTGCACCGTCTTCGGCAAGGACTTCTCTGCTCTTTCGTCCAACGAGCGGACCCGCTTCCGAGGGCAGACCATCGGGTTTGTCTTCCAGTCGTTCAACCTCATCCCCACGCTGACGATCGCTGAGAACGTGTCGGTGCCGCTGCTGCTCAACGGCGTGAGCCGCGGTCCCGCGCTCAAGAAGGCTAAGGAGATGCTCGCGGTGGTGGGGCTGGGCGACCGTGTGAACGAGGCGCCCAATCGGCTCTCGGGCGGTCAGCAGCAGCGCGTCGCGATCAGCCGCGCCCTCGTGCACGACCCCAAGCTCATCGTCTGCGACGAGCCCACCAGCGCCCTCGATCACGAGACCGGCCACAAGGTGATGGAGCTGCTCCGGGGCGTCGCGATGAGCGGCAACCGCTCCCTCATCGTCGTCACCCACGACAACCGCATCTTCGACTTTGCCGACCGCATCGCGCACATGGACGACGGCGTGGTCGACAAGATCGTCGGCTCGGCCAAAGAACTCTACGGCCCCAACATGGCCGCGAAGTAGCTTCTGTTTGCAATCCAACCTCCAACCGAATCGCTCAAACCTCAGCTTTTTTCGCTCCTTCTCGGAGACTTCCCATGATCAGAGCCTTTCTCATCCCCATCATCGCGATCGTCGGCATGCTGTACGCCGTGGTCACGGTCGTCAAGAGCAGCCAGCCGCGCCCGCCCGCGCTGCCGGTGGTGATGCCGCCGACCTCGCCCTTCGAGCAGTTCATCGCGGGCTCGGGGATCATCGAGACTGCCTCACAGAACATCGCGATCGGCACGCCCGTGCCCGGGACGGTCGCGAAGGTGGCGGTGGTGGTGGGCGATCACGTCAAGAAGGGCGACGTGCTCTTCGTGATCGACACCCGTGAGCTCGACAGCCAGCTCGCGGTCCGCGAGGCCGACCTGGCGACGGCGCGGGCAAACCTCAAGAGGCTCGAGTCCATGCCGCGGCCGGAAGAAGTGACCCCGGCCGAGGCGCGTGTGGACTCGGCCCGGGCGACGTACGACGACCTCAAGAGCCAGTTCCAGATGCTCGAGCGCGTGACCGACACGCGGGCACGCTCGGAGGAGGAGCTGTCGAAGCGTCGCTTCGCGATGGTGGCCGCCGAGGGACGGCTGGAAGAGGCCCAGGCCGCGCTGGCGCTGGTGAAGGCCGGCGCGTGGGGACCGGAGCTGCAGGTCGCGCGGGCACAGATCGCATCGGCCGAGGCGAGTGTCGGGCAGATCAAGACCGAGATCGAGCGTCGGATCATCCGCGCTCCCATCGACTGCCGCGTGCTGCAGGTGAACGTGCGTCCCGGCGAGTTCGCGACCGCGGCCGCGCTGAACACGCCCCTGATGCTGGTCGGCGATGTGAGCAGATTGCACGTTCGCGTCGACGTGGATGAGAACGACGCCTGGCGGGCCAAGTCGGGCGCCAGGGCCGAGGCCTTCCTCCGCGGCAACCGTGACGTCAAGACGCCCCTGCAGTTTGTGCGCTTCGAGCCCTATGTGATCCCCAAGCGTTCGCTGACCGGCGACGCCACCGAACGCGTGGACACGCGGGTGCTGCAGATGATCTTCTCCTTCGATCCCGCCAAGTTGCCGGTCTTCGTGGGCCAGCAGATGGACGTGTACATCGAGGCGGATTCGGTGGAGCCCGCCTCAGCCGCTGTGTCCACTGGTTCGGCATCCACGCCTACTCAGGCGCCCGCAACCAACTGATCGCCGCGTCGCGGATACTCTGTGCCCGGTCATTCCTTGTTCGGTTCTTCTTCTCACAAAGCCATGGCCACTCTCTCTCGCGTTCTCACCCTCACACTCGTTGTCGGCACCGCGATCGCCGTCTCAGGCTGCAAGGTCGGCCCGGATTACTCCGGCCCGCCCACGGTCGAGACGCCCGCGAGCTTCGCGGCCGTGCCCGCCGCCAAGCCCACCGACGTTACCACCAGCCCATCGCAGGACGAGGCCAAGCTCGGACAGTGGTGGATGACTCTGGGGGATGAACAGCTCGCGTCGCTGGTCGATCGGGCCGTGGGCTCGAACCTCGACCTCAAGCTCGCGCTCTCGCGGGTCCGCGAGGCCCGCGCCCTCCGCGGCTCGGTCGCGTCGGACTGGTTTCCGCAGGTCAACACCGGGGCGTCCTACTCGCGCAGCCGCTCGAGCAACAACACGGTCCCCGGCTTCGGCGCGCAGCAGAACGCGACCGGCGTGAACACCTTCGGCGTCGGGTTGGAAGCATCGTGGGAGCTGGACTTCTGGGGCCGCACCGCCCGCGCGGTTGAATCGGTGGACGCTCAGATCCAGCAGACGGTCGAGCTGCGTCGCGACGTCTTGGTGCTGGTGCTGGCCGAGGTCGCGAGTTCATACATCGACCTGCGGGGGCTGCAGGAGCGGCTCGCGGTGGTGAACCGCGCCGTGGGTGTGCAGGAGGAATCGCTCAAGCTCACGGAGAGCCGCTTCAAGGCCGGCCTGGTGGGCGAGCTCGACGTGGCGCAGGCCCGGGCTCAGCTCGAGATTCGCCGCTCGCAGGTGCCGGGCATCCGATCGGGCATCGACATCTCGATCAACCGTCTCAGCGTTCTGCTTGGGCGTCCGCCGCGGGCGCTGGCGGAGGAGTTGGCGCCCTTCAAGAGCCTGCCGACCGCGCCGACCACCGTCGGAGTGGGGCTTCCCTCCGAGCTGCTGCAGCGTCGCCCCGACATCCGGGCGGCGGAGCGGGCGCTGGCCGCGCGCACGGCGGCGATCGGGGTCGCGACGGCGGACCTGTATCCCCGTTTCTCGATCACCGGAGCGTTGGGCCTGCAGAGCGCCCAGGCGGGCTCGTGGTTCGACATGGGCAGCCGCTACTGGAGCATCGCGCCGGGCGTGCAGTGGCCGATCCTGGACTGGGGCAAGATCCGCAGCAACATCGACGTCCGTAACGAGCAGCTCGCCCAGGCGCTGATCACGTACGAGCAGACGGTGCTGCGTTCGTTCGAAGACGTGGAGGGCTCGCTGCTGCGGCTTGTCAGCTCCCAGGAGCAGTTCGCCGCGCTGTCGCGTGCTGTGGATTCGTCCCGCCGTGCCGTGCAGCTCGCCCAGGACCTCTACCAGACCGGCAACGTGGACTTCCGCACCGTTTTGGAGAACCAGCGCACCCTCTACGACGCGGAGGACCAGGCGGTGGTGAGCCATGCCAACGCGTTGATTAATCTCGTCGCCCTCTACCGCACCTTGGGTGGCGGGTGGGAGCAGCTTGAGAACCCCGAGGGCACGCCCCCGATCATTCCCAGCAGCACCATCGACGCGATCGTCCGCGGCACGCGGGCGGGCGTATCCAAGGAAGACCCCGCTCCGCCTCCAGGCTCACCGGCAGCCTCACCCGCCGGCGAGCGGTAGGGGGCAAGACAGGCTCGGAAAAGGCCTCGGAAACACGGACCGCGGAAGGTTGGATCCGCGACCTCGGAGGCTTGATTTCTGTTCGGGGCGGGTCAATCATTCCGACCCCGGGGAGCACGCGCCGCGTGCGGTCCGGAACGGTCTTTGCAAACGATTGGCGTCCGGCCTGTGCCGGGCTGAAGGGTTGAAGGAAAGAACATGGCTCACTCGTTGTCCGCTCAGAAGCGCGTCCGTCAGAATGAAGCCGCCCGCGCCCGCAACCGCTGGCGCCTGCGCACCATGCGTGACGCGATCAAGGAGTTCAACGAGAAGATCCTCCACGGCAGCGCGGCCGACGCCGGCGAAGCCCTGAAGAAGGCCACCCAGGTCATCGATCGCACCGCCGCCAAGGGCGTGATCCACAAGAACCAGGCGAGCCGCCGCAAGAGCCGCCTGGTCGCCAAGCTCAAGACCAAGCAGTCCTCGAAGTAATCGAACCAACCTCGCGTCACACAACGCCGCCGAACAGGCGGCGTTTTTCGTTTGGGACTGGGAGGCGTCACACCCTTCGCACGCGGCGATGCCGCCCTCTCCCAACCGGAGCCAACGTACCGTTCGCCGATGGCCCCGCTCCCTCCCGATCGCTCGCACATCCTCACCGAGCAGCGCAACCCGCGCACGATGGGGCTGCACAACTTGACCGCGCGGGAATGCGTGCAACTGATCGCGCGGGAGGACCGCGCGGTGCTGGAGGCGATGGACAAGGCGGGTCCGGCCCTGGCGGCGTTCATCGAGGCCGCGGAGCCCGGATTCGTCGCCGGCGGACGGTTGGTCTATCTCGGGGCCGGCACTTCGGGACGACTCGGCGTGCTCGACGCGTCCGAGGCCCCGCCCACTTTCCAGGTCTCACCCGATCGCATCATCGGCATCATCGCCGGCGGCGACGGGGCCCTCCGCAAGAGTTCCGAGTCCAAGGAAGATGACCCCAAGGGTGCCTGGCCCGAGCTCGAGAAACTGGGGTTGCAGGCGAACGACGCGGTGATCGGGATCGCCGCGGGAGGAACCACGCCCTATGTGCTGGGGGCGTTTCAATTCACAAAGTCACTCACAAACCGCCCGGTGACCGCGATGCTCTCGTGCTCACCCGTCCCCAAGCCCGAGGGGGCCGACCACCTGATCGTCCTCGAGACGGGGCCCGAGGTGCTTACAGGCTCAACCCGCATGAAAGCCGGCACTGCGACCAAGCTGGCGCTCAACACCATTTCGACGACGCTGATGATCCGCAGCGGGCGGGTGTTCGAGAACCTGATGGTCGATCTGCGTGCCACCAACGACAAGCTGCGTGACCGGGCCGCCCGGATCGTGGGGACGCTGACCGGCCTGGCGCGAGCCGAGTCGCTGGAACTGCTGGACCGGGCCCAGGGGCGGGTGAAAGTCGCGGTGCTGATGCACCGCCGGGGCGTCGATGGAACGCAAGCCGAGCGAGCGCTCGAAGCCGCGGGCGGTCGGCTCGATCGGGCGCTGCAGCACTAGCGTCGTATCGCTCTCGACAAGATCGTCGGGATTCGACTCCGACGTCGCCGTTGGTCGATAATGCGGCATCCCGATCGAGGAGTTTTCGCCGTGCCACGCCTGCCCGTTGATGCATCGGTTGCCACGCATGTTCGGATGGACGGCAAGGCCGTGCTGTCGTTCGGCGGGTGCAACTACCTGGGCCTTGGCCACCACCCGGACGTGATCGCGGCGGTGACGCGCGGCCTACAGAACTACGGCCTGTCCACGACCGCCTCGCGCGAGACCACGGGCAACACGCTCTCGCACGAGGGTCTTGAGCGCGAGCTCGCCGCCTTTCTGCAGGTCGAGCAGTGCCTCGTCACCCCGGAGGGGTACTCCGCGAATCTCGCGCTCGGCCAGGCCCTGGCGCGGACGCACCGGGTGGCGTTGACCGATGAGAAGAGCCACCGCAGCGTCTCGCACGCGGTCGCGGCGGCGGGCCTACGCGTGATCGCGTACCCACACCTCGACGCTCGGGCCGCGGGAGCGATGGCCGCGGAGTACGACTCCGAAGGCGTCGTTATTCTCACCGACGGCGTCTTCGCCGCCGACGGCGCGGTCGCTCCGGCGCGGGCCCTCTTCGACGCCCTCCCGTCCAAGAAGTCGCTGCTCGTGATCGACGATTGCCACGGCTTCTGCGTGCTGGGCCGCTCGGGACGCGGGACCGCGGACCACCACGGCCTCACCGCCGCGGGCCGGCCACTCGATCCGCGGGTGGTCATCACCACCAGCCTCGCCAAGGGCCTGGGTTGCTACGGCGGAGCCATCGCCGGTGCGTCGTCGATCGTGCAGGCCGCACAGGACGTCGCGAGCGTGTACCGCGGCACGACCCCGGCGCCGCCGGCAATCATCGAGGGCGCCCGCGAGGCGCTGCGGGTGATCGACCGCGAGCCACAGCGGTTCCAGCGTCTGCGGGCCAACGCGGATCGTCTCCGCAAGGGCATGGCCAAACTCGGCGTCGAGCTGCCGCCGACGCCGGCGCCGGTCTTCACGTTTGTTCTCGGCGACGGCCCGGCGATGGAGCGTGTGCATCAGGCGCTCCTGACCCGCGGCATTCTTGCGCCCCTGATCATGTATCCCGGCGGCCCCACGGACCGCTACTTCCGCGTCACCGTGAACGCCGAGCACACGCCCGAGCAGATCGATCAACTGCTGACCGCGCTGAGCGAGGTGCTCGCGAGCGAGCCGCCTCTGCCCCGGGCCGCGGTCGCAGTGGAGTCCGCGCCCGCATCCAAGGAACGCGGGCTGATCGGGCCGTGGGACTTTGCATTTCCGCCCAAGCCGGTCACCGGCTTGGCGTAAAGACCGCCGAATCGTTCACGACTCCAATCGGGGCAGAACATCCGCGAGCGCCTCGCGCCAGGGGCGCAGCGAGCCGATGGCGGCGACGGTCTTGCTGAGATCGAGCACGCTGTACGACGGCCGCGGTGCGGGACGGGGAAACTCGGCCGTCGAGCAGGGCATCACTCGGCAACCGGGGTTGGCGAACGCCGCGATCGCGACGGCGAATTCGAACCACGTGCATGCGCCCTCGTCGGTGGCGTGGAACGTGCCGCGGATATCGCGATCCAGCAGACGCGCCGTGATCTCGACCAGCGAAGCGGTGGACGTGGGGCGGCCGTGCTGATCGTTGACGACACGGAGCTCGGGCTTGGTTCTCGCCGCGGCGGCGATGGTGCGAACAAAGTTCTTGGCCCACGGCGCGTAGAGCCAGCTGGTGCGGATGAGTAGGTGATCGCAGCCGGAGGATTGAAGGAGATGCTCGCCGCGGAGTTTGGTGCGGCCGTAGGCGTTGACCGGGTTGGTGGTTGCGTCCACGGAGTATGGAGCGGTGCCCCGGCCGTCGAAGACGTAATCGGTGCTGTAGTGGACGAGTGTGACGCCGCGCTCGCGGCACATCGACGCAAGCGTGCCAACCGCGGCGGCGTTGATGCGGTCGGCCTTGTCGGGCTCGCTCTCGGCTTGGTCGACGTTGGTGTACGCGGCGCAATTGATCACCAATCGGGGGCTGGAGTCAAAGACTCGGCGGAGCGTGTCGTCGCGCTCGAAATCGATGGTGGGGTGCGTGAGGCTCGCGACGCGAGCATGGGGCGCTTCTGCAAAGAAACGCTGCCACTGCCGCCCGAGCATGCCGTCGGCGCCGATCAGAGCGATGGGGGCTTCGCGCCACTGGCTCATCGGAACTGCACGCTCCACGGGAACCACGCCGGGTTGTTGAACGCTCGGCGTTCCTCATCGGGGAGCTTGGGGTTGTACGCGTGCGTGACGTAGTAGAGCAGACTGGCGGGTTCGCTGCCGACGGTGGCCGCCCCGTGCCAGAGCGAGGGCGGGATGATCACGAGCGCCGGGCGGTGCTCGCCGATGACGGCGGCCCAAGCTTTGTCGTCTTCGGTGCGGTGGACACCGACTTTGAGGTCGCCGCGGACGCAGATCCAGAAATCGGTTTGTAGCTTGTGGCGGTGCCAGGCCTTAATGACGCCCGGATGTTGGAGCGAGATGTTGATCTGCCCTTGGCTGTCCATGACGCCCTGGAGCTGGTTCATGATCGACCAGCCGCGGTCGTCGGAGTGGAGGTTGATCGGCAGCAGCGCCGGCTCGCCGCGTTCGCGTGCGTGCTCCCAGGCGTCGAGAGGGGAGAGGTTGGAGGTTGGGATGGGCAGGATTTCTGGCATGGATCGTTTTCACCACAGAGACACAGAGGCACAGAGAGGGGAATTCAACTCAATTCAGTTCAACTCAAAGGGCTCAAAGGGCTCGAAGTGGTACAAGGCACGTGTTCAAGCAAGCGGTGAACGCGGTGAGGTAGCCTGTGATGATCGCAGCACGATCGAATGCCCTGCTCTCCTGCACCCCTTTCTTTCCTCTCTGCGTCTCTGTGCCTCTGTGGTGAACGGCCTTAGTGATTCGCCCCGGTCTGGTGGACGAGCGTGCTGGCGCGGAAGAGGCTTTCGAAGGTTCCGGCGTCGGTCCACCAGCCATCGAGGATGTCGTGGGTCAGCGTGCCGCGGCGGAGATACTCGTTGTTCACATCCGTGATTTCGAGCTCACCCCGGGCGGAAGGCTTGAGCGTCTGGCAGATGTCGAAGACCTCGTTGTCATAAAAATAGATGCCCGTGACGGCGAGGTCGCTTGGCGGCTGCTTGGGCTTCTCGATGATGCGCGTGATGCGATCACCTTCGACCTGGGCAACACCGAAACGCTGCGGATCGGGCACACGCTTAAGCAGGATCTTGGCCCCGGCGCTCTGCTCGCGGAACGCGCCCGCGGCGGCCTTCACATTCTTCTCGATGATGTTGTCGCCGAGGATGACGCAGATCTTCTCGCCGTCGGCGAAGTCCTGCGCCAGCTTGAGCGCGTCCGCGATCCCGCCGCTGCCTTCCTGGTAGGCGTACTCAAGGTGGCGGATGCCCAGGTGCTTGCCGTTCTTGAGGAGCCGAAGGAAGTCGCCCGCGTGTTCGCCTCCGGTGACGACCAGGATCTCATCGATGCCTGCCATGAGCAGGCAGCGGATGGGATAGTGGATCATGGGCTGGTCGAAGACCGGCAGCAGGTGCTTGTTGGTGACCAGCGTGAGGGGCAGAAGCCGTGAGCCCGTGCCGCCGGCGAGGATGACGCCTTTCATGAGTCGGACTCCGAGAAGATGGAATGATACTGCGGCGGTTGCGATGCCCGTTGAAGCAAAAACCCCTCGGCGTGCCGAGGGGTTGGAAGCGTGCAGAGAATGGTTACCGACCAGATCAGTCGAGCGGATCCGCGGCGAGGATGCCGGCGCTGTTCTCCCGCCGCACCCAGACGGCGTCACGACCGCGGGGCCGCTGCGAGTTCAGCAGGTGCTCGAGATAGTGACACAGCTCGGTGCGGGAGAACTGGTGCAGATACGCCGCGCTGGCCGACTTGTTGATCTGGAGAATCTGCTCGACCAACTGGGGGACGGTGAGTGACGACATGTCCTCCGCGGCGATCGCAACGCGGGATTCAATCGGAGCGCCCCCGGTGCGGAGCAGGGGCTCGTCGGTGAACAGAGAAGGAACGGGCATCGTGGCGACCATGAGCACTCTCCGAAAGTCGGGCGATCCGCCGCGGCAACGCAAAGCGCTTGCCATGGCGATCCGGGCACGCCGACGAACAGACGTCGACAGGACTCACGAGAGGGCTCCGCCCTGTGCCGCGCGCCGGAAGCGACGCGCGACAGGCTCTTTCGTCGGCGGGGCTGCGCAAGCGGCTTTGAAAGTCTGGACCACGATTTCACAGCTAGGCTTCCGCGTGCAAAGCCTGGAATTCGAGCCACAAGCTGGACGGTTTGTCGTGGTGTACACCACAAGCGATGGGGCCGGTCGCGCCGCTAAGGCAAACGACCTTGGCTCTCGTGCCACGGGCAGCAGCGTCGGAAGCGTGTGGGCCCGATTTGACGATCGCTCGCTGGCGGCGTTCGCGGGCGGGCGCGGCGCGGCCGATCCGGCACGCGCGGCTTCGGCGCGCGGGGGCAACTCTGGCGCGCAAGTTGCGCGCGTGGTCGTCGTGCCGCGCGGAGACGATCTCGCCGCCGGCGACATCGCTTCCGCGTTCGCGCTCTGGGGCGAGCGGGGGCGGCAGCAGTTGGCCGAGCAGCTCGCGGGCGCGAAGCGCGTGGCGGTAGCGACGGGTGAGCGCCTGGTTCTCTGGCCGCGCATCGGTACGCTCGTCTCCGACATCCCGGGCGTGCTGAACGTGATCCGTGGGCACGAGGATCTCGGCGTGCTCTTTGATCCGGTCGCGCTGCTCGCTCCCGATTCGGCCCGCTTTGCGGCGGACTTCTTGAAACGTGCGGCGGAGATCGTGACCCATGCCGCCCCTGGGATCGACGCGATCTACGTGCCCCACACGATGCCCGCTGGCACCGACGCCGCGTGGCTGGAACCGGTGATCGCGGCTGCGATTGAGGCCCGTGTTCCCGTCTGCCGCGGGCCGCGGATGGGGGCGTAGCGGGCTAATCTTCAGGGCTTAGACGACTTCTGTTCGGAAGGAATCCCCCGCATGTCGACCGCTCCCACCCTCGATCACCCGACGTTCGCCAAGGTCAAGGCCCAGTTCCCGAGCGCCAAGTTCCGGGCCACCGAATTCCGCGGCCAGGCGACGCTGGTCGTCGAGCCCGCGGACTTGCACGCGGTGATGGCGTTCCTGAAGAACGACTGTGGCTACGACTTCCTGTCGGACGTCATTGGGCTCGACTACCTGAATTACCCGACGCCCCAGCCCGGCCGCTTCGCCGTGGTGTACAACCTGATCTCGTATCCCAACGACCTGCGCTTCTTCGTGAAGGTGTACCTCAACCCCTCGATCCCGACCGACGGCATCGAGGAGGACCCGGCCCTCTACGTGGACAGCGTCTGCGACCTGTGGGCGGGCGCGGAATGGACCGAGCGCGAGGTCTTCGACATGTTCGGCATCCGCTTCAAGAACCACCCGGACCTGCGTCGCATCCTGACGTGGGAGACGTACCCGGCGCACCCGCTCCGCAAGGACTACCCCGTCCGCGGCCGCGGCGAGCGCGAGGCGTACAACATCATCGATCGGACATCGGCGTAAGGGAAGTGGGGCAGTGGGGGAGTGGAGCAGTGGGGCAGGCGGGGAAGGCAGAAAGCCAAGACGAACGCGGAGGCTGCGGAGATCGCGGAGCTGCGCGGAGCGAACTGAAGTGATCTTGGAAGGCGAGCTGCGTGCTGCGGCTCCCTTTTTTCTTAGGGCTCCACGGCCAACGCTTTCTCTGCAGTGTGAGCCTTGCTTTTCCGCTTCTAGTTGCACCACTCCCGCGCCGCCGCTTGGCGTGTGTCAGGGATTGAAACGGCCGTGCGGGCCGCGACAATTGTGCTGCTGGCACGCGGGCGAGACGCTCGCGACCGGGGGCGGTGGACGGAGAGACTCATGAAGATCGAATGCGTTGCGGCGGTTCTTGGTTGTGGCGTGCTTGCGCTCGGCGCGGCCGCGGGAGTCTCGCAGGCGACGCTGGTCGCGCCCGGCGGGTACATCCAGGCCGGCGCGGCGACGGCGAGCGCGGGGACGTTTGCGTGGCCGGGCGTTGATCTCTCGCCCGCGTTCTTCGCGCCGAGTTCGCAGTACAAGGAGTTCGTCTTCGCGGGTGACTCGCTGACGCACCGCACGGTGCAGTCGCTCGCTCCGGGCGTCGCGGCGTCGGGCGTCGGGACTTCGGCTCTGGGCTACACCGAGCTCAACACCGCCGCGTCGTTCCCGAGTGCCACGGTCGGCGCCGGCTCCGCCATCGACGGCGGCTGGAGCGAGACCTTCACCATCACCAATGCCGCCCACGCCGGCGAGAACGGCGTGGTGCGATTCGCCGTCTCGATCCGTGCGTTCCTCACCGCGCAGGGCGCCAACGCCCGGGCCGCCCTCCGCGTCGCGGCGTATCGCAGCGGCGTGCCGCTCGCGCAGCAGCCCGGCTTCAGCGCCGGCGAGTCCGACCCGCTCGTCACCTCGCAGCAGTACGGCAACTGGGAGCTCATCACGGACCAGCCGCTCGCCGACGAGTTCCGCATCGTCCGCGACGAGATCGTCCTCGCCGTGCCGTTCACCTTCGGCACGCCCTTCACGCTCGGGCTCTCGAGCCTGGCCTCGAGCGGCACGCGCACGACGCTGGTCGCGGCGGGCAACTCGCTCGCGAAGGCCGCGGACGTGCGGGTGAACTGGGGCGGCATCCTGGGCGTCACGATCAACGGCCAGGCCGTGACCGGCAACACGCTGACGTCCTCGACCGGCAAGGACTTCGGCCCGTCGATCATCCCGCCCAGCGCGTGCGCCGGCGATTTCAACTTCGACGGCGTGGTCGACGACGAGGATTTCCAGATCTTCGCCGCGGGGTACAACGTGCTGGACTGCGATGACCCGACGATGACCCCGGGCTGCCCGGGCGACATGGACGGGAACAACATCGTCGACGACGAGGATTTCCAGTTGTTCGTGGTCGCGTACAACGGGGTGGTGTGCGTGTAACGGGGAGAGTGGGGCAGTGGAGCAGGGGGGCAGGGGGGCAGCGGAGGAGACGCGAGTTTGGGCGGCGTCGTCGGGAGTGACATCGCGGAACGCCGTCCGTTTCCAGAGGGGGCAGAAAAGAAGAAGGCAGCCGTTCCCAGCTGCCTTCCTTTGATGCTTTGAGCTATGTTGTTGTGAGACTTTCCTTAGTCCGCGGGCGTCGCTCGGGGCCTCGGTGGAAAGGCATTCTACCACAGAGACCACAGAGCACACAGAGGAAGAATGTGAGAAATGAAATGGGGAGACGCGTGCAGCGCCTCCCATTCCAAGTTCTCCTCCGTGATCTCAGTGATCTCCGTGGTGAACCGCCTTTGCCTTGATTTGCTGCTTTGAGCTTTGTTGCTTTGAGCTTTGCATCACGCCGCGATCGTCGCCTGCGCCTGCTCGCTCCACGGGCCGCGCTCGCCCGTCGGCGACACCCAGCGGAGCCAGACGTAGTTCGTCTTGCCGCCGTCGGTGGAGTCGAAGTTCATGACGTAGGGGGCGTTGGTGTCCACCGCGACGAAGCGGAGCTCGTTCTCATTCGCCGGGGGCGTGGTGCCGACCTTGTTCCAGATCTCAACGCCCATGACGCCCGCGGGCTTGGCCTTCTTGGTGGGCGTGGCCGAGTCGACGAAGCGGATGGTCTGCTGCAAGCGGTTGCCGCACTCGATGCTGGCGATGGGCGCGGTGGTCGGCGGGCCGATCGGGGTCGGGGTCGCGGCGACGGTGATGCCCAGGGCCGCCCGCTCCGCGTCGGAAACCACAGTCGAAGCCTGCAAACGCCGGACGAGCGGACGGATCGCCCCCACATACGCGGCCCGCGCCTCGTCCTTGGCCTGCTTGGCGGCCTTGGCCGCGTTGACGGCGGCGACGTGCGCGGGGAACGCGCTGTTCCAGGTGGTCTGCGCGGTTGTCACCGGCGTCATGTCCGCGGCGACGAGGCCGAGGGCGGCGAGATTGGCGTTGGCGTAGGTCACAAAGTTGGCCTGCCACGCCTGAAACGAACCATCGGGACCGGGGATGTAGTCAGCCATGATCGAGTCTTCCTATGTATGGATTCGTTGACCCGCTCGTGTCGCGCCCCGCACCGTGCGGAAACGTCGACGCCCCGACCCAGCCCCGCTGCCCGGGCCATCGAGTGGTGGGGGCGGCACGCGGGGACGAACGGACATGCGATCGGCGCGGCAACCAATGAACTGGAGTCCAATGAGGCATTTCACCGCGGAGGACGCGGAGAACGCGGAGGGAGCGCAAAGAGGAAATAGGGAAGAATAAGGAGCAGATGGAAAAGCACAAATGGTAAATGGGGAAGAAAGGCGGTTCACCACGGAGAGCACGGAGCACACGGAGATGGAATGGGGTGTCCGATCCATCCAGCGGGGGCGCGGCCATCCTTTCTGTATGAACCGCCACGATCGCTGAATGAACCGCCCCAACGGGGCGGCGGCCTGTAGCCACGGGTGGAGCAAGGACCGGCGCGAGCCGGTCCGAGCGGAACCCGTGGACGTCATCCCCCGGGTCGGACCGCCCCGGCAGGGGCGGGGAAAGGGGATACATGCAGTCGCCCCACCGACCCCGGGGCAACGCACGCTGGATGGGGATGGTGTGTTGTTACCGCAAAGCGGTGTCGCAAGGACGGCATTCTGGGTCGCCGCCGTCTCCCCACGTCTCCCGGTTCGGGGACGAGCCATCCCGCGCGTCGGGCGTCTGTATCCGACGCAGCTACCGGGGGTGAAGGACGGTACGGCCGTGGAATCGACCTCGCGACTGTCAACAAGGCATCGGCGTAAATGGAGCCGCAGGCGTCTTGAGGAAGCGACTCTTGATCTCGTCAGCTTTCGTTTGCGCCAAGCTCTCACCGAGGGCGCGTAGGTCGCCCAGTTGTTGGACACTGGTATCGTCCATCTCAAAGCGCCCCGGCTCGACGATGCTGTCGATCTCCATCAGGCGCTCGCGGCCAATCAGCAGCTGGGCCATGTTCATGGTGGCGATACGCTGTGCCTCAAGGATTACCTCATGGATCCGCCGCCGGTTGACCAAGGAATACTGGAGTAAGCCGCCGTTGAGCGCGGAAACGTCTACAGAGGTTTCGTGCCGACAGGTTCCAACGCTAAGCACGTCCAAGTCGCGAGGTTGGTGTCCCAAGATGCCAATTGCTTCCACCAACCCGACCATGACGGGGCAGTTTGCCCAGAGGCCGCCGTCTATGTGGTGCCTTCCGTCGCTCGCCCTGAAGGCTGGGAAGTACGTTGGTGCCGCCGCTGTTGCCATGCCAACCTCCCATGCCGGCACAAGATGGTCTCGGCAGTAATCTGAGTGATGCCGAGTCTTGAAGCACCTCGGCTGGCTCCCCTCGGCATAAATGGCGTTCACGACAAGCCGCACGCGAGAACTCCCAAGGAGTTGATCCGCACCAAAGCGATCTTGGAGTGACCGCTTCAACCCCTCGGACTGATACGTAGGCTTCGTCCATCCATTCCTGGAAAAGCACCGTCGGAGCCGCGAAGCTTTGGGGAATATCGCGCCGCCTTTCTCAAGGTAGAAATCCCGGATTGATGCCGGTGACTGCCCGAGCCCCATGGCGAGCGCGATCAACCCTCCGGTGGATGTTCCGACGACTAGGTCGAAGTGATCTGCGATTCGCTTTCCGGTAAGGTCTTCCACCTTGGCAAGGAAGGACGCGGTGTACACGCCACGAATGCCACCACCGCTAAGGCTCAACACTCGAAACGTGCTGCTCATTGCGGCTTCTCCAAACCGGGAAGGTTCGGGATCGCGTCATCTTTGGTCACCGGCGCGGTTGTGTCCCCCAACCACACGCCAGTGACGAGCCAGTTCTCGTAGTGGAAGAGCCACCGTAGCGTCCAGGGTATAGTGGTGTGAGCGATAGCATCGGTGTCCGCCCACTGTCCTTTGCCCGGGTCGTACAGGCACAGACTCTCGTCGTAGTTGAGGTGTGGCGTCTGGATGCCGTGCGCCTGCTTCACTGGCTCGGGAGAATCGACGAAGACCTTGGGTTGGACACCGAGCGTGTAGCCAATCAGTACGCGATAAGACTCGTAGATCGGTGAGACCTGAAGCGTCAGGTCCGCCCAGAGTACTTTGCCGCGGTGCTCCTTTGGGAACCAGGTCTTGGCCTTCGGATAACGATTCGCAATGAGTCGTTGCTGCTGAATCAGAGAAAGTGTTGTGTGCATCGCTTAGTCGTTGAGATGGAAATCGCTTGAACGAACGGGTTGCGCTCCGCCCGATGCCTTCGATTCCGTGAGAATCGTCAGTCCGCCGCCCGCGATCGAGCCAAGGAGCCCGCCGTCGCTTGCCGACTTGACCG
>DASVYC010000092.1:0-29065 GCA_036392375.1 Phycisphaerales bacterium | reverse complement strand
TGAGATTTGAGATTTGAGATTTGAGATTTGAGATTGTGCTGCAGCGTACAAGCGGAGGTTTCGGCCTCCGCTTTTTCTTTGGGTGTGTTGGGGCGTCTGGCAGGATGTCAGGCGGCGAGCGACTTGATGTGCTCGTCGAGGCTCACCACCATGGGGTCGGACTTGTGCTGGTCGTCGAGGTCCACGCCCAAGGAGAAACAGATGCTGTGGGCGGACTCAGCGATCGGGTCGAAGCGGCAGCTGCTGATGCGCACGCCCTTGGCGTCGAGGAGGTAGGCGACAGCGCCGTGGCCTTCCTCGTGGATGATCTCGATGCGACTCCCGATGATCTCGAAGTTCCTTTTGTGCGCTGACTGAGTCGGCGCGACGCTGTGACGCGTCATCTGCTCGTCCATCACCTCGGCGAGACGGGTGTGGACCATGGCGGCGATGGCCTCGGGGCCGTCGAGGCGGTCGGCGACCTCGCCGAAGACTTCGCAGACGGCCTGGTATTCCTTCACGGCGTCGGCCACCAGCTTGTCGATGGCGGAGCGTTCCAAGCCCAGCTTCTTGGCGGCCGCGGCCTCCTCGGCCATGGCCTCGCGGGGGTTGACGGTCTGCCCCGGGCCGACCTCGGCGGCGCGAGCGGCGGCGGGCGGGCGGCTAAGGGTGATAGGCTGAGCGGTGAGGGGATCGACCGAGACGGCCCCGGCATAGAAGGCGATGCGGTGCAGGCGGAGGACCAGGTCGTTGCGTTTGGCCTCGCCGGGCTGGACGTGGTGCCACTGGATGGGCATGCAGAGGGTCTTGGGGAGACGCCACTTGTTGAGCATCGCAGCGACCACATCCACATGGGTGAATGGCAGCGTGGTGAGCTCGGCCTTGTACGACGCGGCGGGTGTGATGCCGGGGCGGTGGGCGGCGAGCACGGCCTCGCCCTCGAGCTTGTGTTGGAGCGGGATACCTGCGTCGAGCATCAGGCCGATGACGAACGCCTCGACGCGGGCCTCGGGCGCGATGCGGCTGGCGAGCGACTGGGCGAGGCAGGCGCGGAACACCGATTGGGTCCAGACCTGGCGGCTGATGTCGCGATCACCCTTGCCGCCGGCGGCACGGGCCATGAAGAAGCCGAGCGCCAAGGTGCGGAGGCGGGTGGTGCCGAGCAGAACGCAGGCGCGTTCGATGCTGGTGACGGGTTCGCGCTGGGCAAAGAAGGCGGAGTTGGCGAGCTTGAGAAGACGGCCGCAGATCGCGTGGTCGGCGCGGATGACGGAGGCGTAGTCGCGGAGCTGACTGTTGGGGTCCTGCACGAGGGAGAGGATGCGGCAGGCGACCTCGGGCTGGGTTTCGATGCCGACGCGCTCGAGCTTGCGCTCCAGGGTGTGGAGCATCGCTTCGACTTCGCCGGCCGTCATTTTGCCCCGAGGCTTGTCCATGCCGCTCAGCCCGCTCCAACGCCGCCGCGGGCCTTGGCCAACGCGGACACCGATGGCGGGTTATCGACGAACCGCTGAACGTGTTGCAGGCGGATCGGGCGCTTGCCTGAAATTGGCCGAACTGGCTGGTGGAACCGGACTTGCAGAACGGCCGGGCGGCGGGTCTATGGAAAGATGGGCAAGCTGCGCCGGAAGGCCCGCCTTTCAGGGCTGCAGACGGGTGCTGGACCATGGGCCTGCGTCGAAGAACGCCTCGCGGGTCGAGGGTCGGAGCGAACGCGTCCAGGCGGCGCGATCGTGGACGCGCCCGGGGCCGCCGAGCCAGAGCTCGACGCGTTCGGCCCAGAGGCGTGACCCCCCCCAGTGCGGTGGCCGCGGGATGTTGACGGCGTCGGCGTTGTCCATGATGTCTTTGAGGGAGAGGTTGAGCTTGTCCATCGCGCCCATAACCTGCATGAGCAGAGCGTCGCGGGAGTCGATGGGCTGGCTCTGGTTGCTGGACCAGGCGCCGAGGCGGTTCTCCCAGCCGCGGGTCTTGAAGTAGTCGTCGCTCTCCTGAGCAGGGCTGCGGACGACGGGTCCCTCGATGCGGACTTGCTTCTCGAGCGTGTCCCAGTGAAAGACGGCGGCGGCCCGGGGGTGCTTGGCGAGGCCCCTGCCCTTGCGGCTCTCGTAGTTGGTGTGGAAGACGATGGCACCGTCGTCCAGGATTTTCTTGCAGAGCACGATGCGGGCGGTGATGCTGCCGGACTCATCGAGACAGGCGAGCGTGAAGGCGTTGGGGTTGGGTGTGACTTTGTTGGCGGCCGCCTCGTCGAACCAGGATCGGAAGAGGGGCCAGGGGCTGTCGGGCAGCTCGTCGGGCAGGGTGTTCTGCGGGGCGAAGACGGAGAAGAGGTCGAGGTCGGGCATGATGGAGAATCCGGAGGTGGAGCGCGGCCGATCGGGACTTGATCGGCTTCGCCATTCTTCGCTAGTCGCAGACAGCATTCTCTGAGAGTCAGATCGTGGATGTGGATTGTTCCGGATGACCTGTCGTTTCAACAATCGATTCCGACATCGCGTCTACGCTCGCTCTGTGAGTTCCTTTTCCGGACAAGATTCCAACGCCGAGGTGAAGCCGGGGCGTGGGCGGTTTGAGCGTCGGCCTCCGGTGTCGACCGAGAAGCTGTTCGATCGGCTCCCGCCGCACTCGCTGGAGGCGGAGATGAGCCTGTTGGGCTCGATCCTGCTCGAACCCCGGATGCTGAGCGATGTGCTGGCGATCGTCCGGAGCCCGGACGAGTTCTACAGCGAGGCGCACAGCGCGATCTACAAGGCGGCGATCGAGGTCTTTGATCGCTTCAACAGCGGCGATCTGGTGCAGATCGTGGAGTCGATCAAGGACAAGGGTCAGCTCGAGCTGGTGGGTGGGTCGGAGTACCTCATCAAGCTAGCGGAGAGCGTGCCCAGCGCGGTCAACGCCCCCCACTACGCGCGGATCGTGTCGGAGAAGGCCAAGCTGCGGAAGCTGATCGACGCGGCGGGGACGATCCTGTACGACTCGTTCCACGTGGGTGAGCTCGGCCCGGACGGGGCCCGCGAGGTGCTCGACAAGGCCGAGACGATGGTGTTCGAGATCGCGCAGCAGCACCAGATCGCGGACCCACAGTTGCTCAAGGACCTGCTGCAGATCGAGATCGACCGGATCGAGAGCCAGGAGGGCAAGGGGATCAGCGGTGTGCCGTCGGGGTACCCGGACCTGGACGAGATGCTGCGGGGGATGCAGCCGGGAGAATTGATCATCATCGCGGCGCGTCCGTCGATGGGCAAGACGGCCCTGGCGCTCAACATCGCGGAGCAGATGGCGACCGGTGGCGCGAGCGGCGGGGCGACCGGGGCGGCGGTGCCGATCGCGCTGTTCAGCCTGGAGATGTCCAAGTCGGCGGTGACGCAGCGACTGATCTCGGCGCGTTCGGGGATCCCGTCGCAGAACCTCCGCGGCGGGGTGCGGCTGAGCGATCGGGACTATCGCAAGCTGCTGTCGGCGTGCGACGAACTGGCCAAGGCTCCGATCTTCGTGGACGACACGCCCAACATGACGGTGCTGGCGCTGCGGGCCCGGGCTCGGCGGCTGGTGGCGCAGCACGGCGTGAAGGCGATCATGATCGACTATCTGCAGCTCCTGACCGCGCCGGGTGCGGCACGCGAGAGCCGCCAGGTGGAGGTGTCCACGATCTCCCGCGGCATCAAGGCTTTGGCTCGTGAGCTGAACGTGCCGGTGGTGTGCCTGTCGCAGCTCAACCGCGCCAGCGAGCAGCGCGAGGGCAACAAGCCCCGGATGAGCGACCTGCGCGAATCGGGCTCGATCGAGCAGGACGCGGATGTGATCATCCTGCTGCACCGCGAGGATTACTACCACGTGCAGGACGAGAACTGGAAGCTGGACAACCCGGACAAGGTGGGCGTGGCGGAGCTGATCGTCGCGAAGCAGCGAAACGGGCCGACGGGCGTGGTGAAGCTGGCGTGGGACAGCAACACCACGCGTTTCCAGAGCTACGCGGGGGCGATGCAGCCGCCGCCGGAGTTCGCGGGCTCGTCGCCTTTCGATGCCGCGCCGGGCGGGTCGGACATCGGCTATTCGCAGCCGTCGGAGGCTGCGTCGAACTTCGGGCAGCCGCGGAGCGCGTTCGCGCCGGGGAGCAAGACGGGCCCGATCTCGAATCACCGCGACGGGGGCGGGCCGGATCGCGACGAGGCGCCGCCGTTTGATGCAAATGACGGAGGCGAGGACGGCGGCACGGTGGGCGGCGTGCCGTATTGAGCGAGCGTCTCGATCCGTCGTCTCGATCAGTCATCTTGATCTTTGGAGCTCGGGCGCGGCGGCTTGGAGATCATGCCCTGCGTCCGCTGCTCCACGACGCGCTCGACGAAGCCGAGGATCAGGAGGGCGAAGAGGGTGATGGAGGCGAGCAGGATCGCGAGGGGGTAGAGGCCGAGGCCGCAGGCGGCGCCGACGGCGGCGATGACCCAGACGGCCGAGGCGGTGGTGAGCCCGTGGACGTTGCCGCGATCACGGACGATGCTGCCGGCGCCGAGGAAACCGATGCCGGTCATGAGGCCTTGCAGGACGCGGCTGACGGCGTCGGGGGCGACGGCGTGCTGGGAGAGCCCCTCGACCCCCACCAGCGTGAAGCCGGCGGAGCCGACGCAGACCAATGACATCGTGCGGAAGCCCGCGGGGTGCTTCTTGACCCAGCGTTCGATGCCGACCGCAGCGCCGAGCGCAAAGGCCAGCCCGATGCGGATCGCCGGCTCGGTCAGTTCGTTCCATTGCATGGCGCGATGGTATCAGGGGTGTCGCGTCAGCCCGGGATCGCGGCGGCGTCGCGGCGGAGCCAGGAGTAAGCCTCGATGACGCCGCGGACGTGGTCGCTGGCCTTGCGCTCGCGGACGACAAACTCACGGGCGGTCTCACCCAAGCGTCGCGAGGCCGCGACGTCTTCGAGGGCGGCGAGCAGCGCCATGCTCCACTGGGCCGCGGCGGGGGTCTTGATCAACCGCGCGGTGACGCCCTCGCGGAGGCAATCGCTCATGCGGTCCTCGATGGCAACGACGATCATCGAGTGGGCCATGGCATCGAGCACAACGGTGCGCTGCTCTCCCAGGGCCTCGCAGAGCACCAGGAGATCGGCGTGCACGAGCAGATCGCGGCGGCTCTCGATCTCCTCGATGAAGCTGAGGTTGGCGGTGATATGGAGGCTGGAGGCCAGGGCGTAGAGGTCGGCGCGACGGGCGGCAAGGGCGTCGACGAACAGCAGGAGCTCGGGATGGCGACGGACACAATCGGCAAGGCCCTGCAGCGCGGAGCGCATGCCGCGGGGGTCGTTGCCGGCGCCGACGAGTACCGCGGTGGGCGCGCGTCCGGGGGCGAGCTTGGGGCGGGGCGGGTCGCCGGCGTGCACGCCCCAGCAGGCGAGGCGCGGCGAGGTGCCGGACTGTCGCAGGGCGCGGTCGATCGCGGGATCGGGCGCGAGGCAGAGCGTGCGGGTGTGCGCGGAGGGCCACGCGGCGGCGCGATCGACGAGCCCGGCGCGCCAGATCTCGAGCACGAGATCAGCGCCGCAGGCTTCGGCGACGAATTGGCCGAAGTTCCAGAGCGAGCCGCCGAAGACGTGAACGATGTCGATGTCGCCGTCCTCGCCGCCAATTTCGATCTCGGTGAGGCGTTCGGCCAAGCGGCGGGCGCGCAGGCCAGTGGTGAAGGGAAGACCCCGTGCGGGGAAGGTGACACTGGTGCGGTAGACGCTGGAGGCGTCGGTGAGGGCGGCGCCGCCGTCGCTGGGCGAGGCCTGGATGACGCGGATGCCCTCGTCGGCGAGGCCGATCTCGAGGCGGGCGAGGAGCTCACGCTCGCGGGAGGCAAAGAGGGTGTCGGCGAGGATGACGACGCGCACGAAGGAGTGTAGAGACGCTCACTCGTCGTGCAGCATGCGTTCGGCGGGCGTGTCCACGTCGTCGAACTGACCGGTGCGAGCGGCCCAGGCGAACGCGAGGACGCCGCCGGCGGCGAGCAGCACGGCGAGCGGGACCACGATGAAGAGCACGCTCATGAGCGACTCCCGGGATCGAGGACTGACTGGGAGCGGTGATCGGCGAAGGTTCGGGACTTGAGCGAGACGGCGAGCGCGGAGAGCGAGCTGATGGGCATGACGATCGCGGCGATGAGCGGGTTGAGCAGGCCGGCGACGGCGATGGCCGCGGCGGTCGTGTTGTAGAAAAGCGAGACCCAGAGGTTGCGGCGGATCACGTGCATCGAGCGGCCGCAACCGTCGAACAGTTCGAGGATGGAGCCGATGCCGGGGCGAGAGAGGTAGACGTCGCAGGCGGCGAGGCTGGCCTCGGCCCCGCCGTGGACGGCGATACCGACATCGGCGGCCGCGAGGGCAGCGGCGTCGTTCACGCCGTCGCCGACCATGACGAGGCGGCGGCCGGAGCGTGGATCGAGCGAAGCCTTGGAGCGTTCGACGAGGGCGAGCTTGGCCTCGGGCGACAGTCCGCCCAGACAGTCTTCGAGCGTGAAGCCGAGCGTGCTCCCGACGCGGGTGACGACGTCCTGATGGTCGCCCGAGGCGATGTGGAGCTGCCAGCCCCGGCGGCGGAGCTCGTCCAGCGTGGCCCTGGCCTCGGGGCGGACGCCGTCGCCCAAGGCGGCGAGCGCGACGGAGACGCCGTCCACGGCGACGAGGATGGGGGTGATGCCCTCGGCAGCCCAGCGGCGTGCGAGATCGGCGTGCTCAAGTGTCACGCGGGCAAGCGTCGAGACAAACGAGAGCGAGCCGATGACGACGCGCTGGCCGGCGGCGACCGCCTCGATGCCGCGCCCGAGGATCTGGTTGGTGCTGGTGACGCGGACGGGTGCGGCGTGTGGATCGGTGAGATCACGGGCGAGAGCCTTGGCGACGGGGTGGGTGCTCGTGGACTCGACGGCGTGGACGAGGGCGCGGACGGAGTCGTCGCCGTGCCATGCCACGAGCGAGAGGCCCCCGGTGGTGAGCGTACCGGTCTTGTCGAGGATCATGACGCCGGGCTTGGAGAGGGACTGGATCACGTCGCCGCCCTTGATGAGCATGCCTCGGCGGGCGGCGCGGCCCGTAGCGATGGTGATCACGATCGGCGTCGCCAGGCCGAGGGCGCACGGGCAGGTGACGACGAGCAGCGCGACGGCGTGATCGACGGCGTGCAGCGGGTCCAGCCAGAGCCATAGGCCGAGGGTGAGGGCCGCGAGGGCGAGCATGCCGAGGGTGAACCAGGCTCCCACGACGTCGGCGAAGCGGACGATCGGGGCCTTGCGCTGGGTGCCGTCGGCGACGAGGCGCATGAGCTGGCCGACGCGGGTGGACTCGCCGACGGTCTGGACGCGGACGAACAGCTCGGCGGAGATGTTGAGCGTGCCGGCGGCGACGCGGTCGCCGGTGGTGACGCGGACGGGGCGGGATTCGCCGCTGAGGAGCGATTCGTCCACGAGAGAATCGCCGGAATCGACCTCGCCGTCGCAAGGAAGGCTGTCGCCCGCGAGGACCTGGACGAGGTCGCCTGGCTGGAGGGATTCGATGGGGACGTCGCGGGTGGCGTCGCCTTCAACGCGGCGGGCGCTCGAGGGTGTGAGCGAAAAGAGCAGCTCGACGTCGTCGGCGCTGGCACGCTGCTGGCGGCTCTGGAAGAAGCGGCCGGCGAGCAGCGCGAAGACGAGCACGCTCACGGTGTCGAAGTAGATTTCGCCGCTGCCCTTGATGGTGGTGAAGACGCTCCACAGGCCGCCGGCGCCGAGGGCGAGGGCGATGGGGACGTCGATGTGCGGCGTGCGGGTGCGGATGGCGACCCAGGAGCTCTTGAAGAAGACAGCGCCGGGCCACACCAGCGCGATGACCGTGAGCACCATGCTCATCCACCGGAACATGGTGCGGTGCGAAGGGTCCATCGCGTCGAAGATGCCGGCGTAGAGCGCCAGCGCGAAGAGCATGACGTTGCCCGCGATCGCGCCCGCGGCGGCGAGGCGGGTGAGCTGGCGACGGTCTTCGGCGACGCGGTGGGCCCGCGACTTGCGGTCGCGCGCGGGCTGAGGCGGGTAGCCGATCGAGGCGAGCGTGCGGGCGATCTGCGAGAGCTTGACGACACGGTCATCCCAGGCAAGATCAACGATGCCCCGGCGGAGATCGAGGCGGGCCTCGACGAGGCCTTTGACCATGCGGGGGAGGCGCTCGATGAGCCAGAGGCAGGCCGAGCAGTGCACGCCGTGGAGGAAGAGCTCGCAGCGGGTGAGCGGGCCGATCTGCCGGGTGTGGAGGCGGCGGAAGGTATCGTCGTCGAAGTCGTTGTAGGTGCGATCGGTGCCGGGAGCGGGTGCGCGGTCGTCGAGCTGCTGGCGGAGCTCGTAGTAACGCTCGAGGCCGCAGGTGTGGATGATGGAGTAGGCGGTCTCGCAGCCGTGGCAGCAGAACTGATCGTCGCGGGCGGGGTCGATGAGGCCGGGGGGAACCACCAGGTTGCAGTGCCTGCAGAGCGCTTTGGCGCGGCGGACGGGTGATGCGAGCGTTGCCTCAGCCGCCATGGCAGAAGACCTCCGAGATAGCGGCGGACTCGCGCATGTGGCGAACGCGGCCGGCGAGTGAGATCACACCGACGATGACGAGCAGCAACGCCGTGGCCATCGGAAGATGGCGGCGCATGGGCCCGAAGAGAGACTGCAGCCCCACTCCCAACGCGGCCATCACGGGCAACGTCCCGAGCCAGAAGGCGGCCATCGCGAGCGCGCCCGAGAGCGGATCGCCGGTGCCCGCGGCGGTGAGGACGAAGGCGTAGAGCCAGCCGCAGGGCAGCGCGGTGGTGAGCAAGCCGATGGCGTAGGCGCGGCCGAGAGGGCTCCAGGCGCCGGCGGCGGCATACGCCTTCTGCACCGCGGCCTGCAGGGCGCGGGGCGGGTGGAGGCGGCGGATGCTGTAGCCTTGCGCGCGGGCGACGGCGATCAGGCCGAAGCCGATCATGATCAGCGAGGCGCCGATCGCGGCGGCGCGCTGCACCCCCACCATCTCGCCGCCCAGGTCGAGCGAGCGACCGACGAGCCCCGCGACGAGGCCGAGCGTGGTGTACGAGCAGAGACGACCGGCGTTGTAGGCGACGTGCAGAGAGGCCTTGCCGACGCGCGACTCTTCGTCGGGCGTGACCGCCAGGGCGAGGAAAGCGCCGCACATGCCCGCGCAGTGGAGGCTGCCCAGGAGGCTGGCGACGAAGATGCCGGCGATGAGCGGGGTCACGGGGTGCTCGGGCGGGATGTCTGGGAGGACCAGACTTCGATGGAGCGATCGTCGGTGAAGACCATCTTCACGGCTTCGACGCGGGTGCGGAGTCGCCACGAGCCCTCGGGGCCGTCGGGGCAGAGAGCGCGGAACGAGCCGCTGCCGTCGCCGATGAATGTCAGCGTCGAGACCTCGTTGGGGCGGGCCTCGTGAAAGGCTTCGGCGGTGATCTTGGCGGCGCGGATGTACTGATCTGAGGAGTCACGCAGTGTGAGGGTGATCTGACGGGCGGCGTTCACGCCGCTGTCGATCTTCCATCCCAAGGCGGCGTTGAGCTGGCGCTGCTTGGCGGTCTCGTCCCACGCGAGAGCTTTCTCGTAGTACTTCTTCTCGATGCCGACGGACTTGTCGGAGAGGGCGGCGTAGACGGTGATGCCGACGATCATCATGTTGAGGCCGAGAAGGATGAAGACACCGCCGGGCCAGAACCAGTGGCCGCGGGCGGAACGGTTGGGCGTGGCGGCGTTCACTTGTGTTCCTCCGCGTCGTGCTTCTTGCTGGGCTTGTCCTCGTGGGTGTCGTGCGACTTGTCGTCGTGCGTGTCGTTCTGTTTGTCGTGTTGCTTCTGAGTGCGTGGGTTCGTGCCCGGGCCGACGAGCCGGTACGGCGTGGACTTGCTGAAGTCGTTGACGCCACGGACGACGATGCTGATGTCGCACTTGCCCTGCTCGAATGCGTCGATGGGTGCCTCGACGAGGACGGGTACGGTGCGCATCTCGCCGGGCTGGAGCACCACGTCGTCGCTCTCGTCGAGCTTGACGCGGGCGCCGGCCACGCCGGCTGCGGCGATGGTGATCGGGGCCGGGGCGTCGGTGCGGTTGACGACCTTGACCTTGACCTGGTTGCCGACCATGTCGCCGGCGTCGTTCATGGAGAAGAGCCCGCCTCGGGTGCGGAGGATGGTCACGTTGAGGGGCGACTGGTGGGTGAGGAGATAGATGAGGCCGCTGAGCACGACCGTGAGCAACGCTGGGTAGAGAACCAGACGGGGGCGGACGCCCGACTTGTTCTCGCCCGCGAGCGCGGCCTGCGAGGAGTATCGGATGAGACCCAGGGGCTTACCGATCTTGTCCATGACGCTGTCGCAGGCATCGATGCACTGCGTGCAGTGGACGCACTCCATCTGCAGGCCGTTGCGGATGTCGATGCCGGTCGGGCAGGTGGCGACGCACATGCGGCAGTCGATGCAGTCACCGAGCACGGGGAGCGGGATGCCGGCGGCGGCCTTGGCGCGCTTGCCGCGGGGCTCGCCCCGGCCGCGGTCGTAGCTGACGATGAGCGAGTTGCGGTCGAGCAGGACGGACTGGAAGCGGCCGTAAGGGCAGGCGACGAGGCAGGTCTGCTCGCGGAAGAAGGTGAAGTCGAACATCATGAGCGCCGTGACGCCGGCCATGATGCCAAAGGACACGGGATGCTCGGCGGGTGAGCGGGTGATCCAGACGCGGAGCTGCTCGACGCCGACGAAGTATGCGAGGAAAGTGTGGGCGAGGTAGCAGGAGATGACGAGGTACGTGAGGTACTTGAGCCCGCGCGCGAGGGGCGAGCCGACGAACCAGCCCTTGCGGGCGCGGCCGGGGGTGCCCTCGAAGAGACGCTCGATGGGGCGGTAGACAAACTCAAGATACACGGTCTGCGGGCAGGCCCAGCCGCACCAGACGCGGCCGAAGAGGGCGGTGAGCAGGAAGATGGTGAGGAAGACGCTCAGCACCAAAAGGGCGAGCATGAGCGTGTCGGTGGGCAGAAATGTCTGGCCGAAGATGTGGAAGTGGCGGGTGGAGAGATCCAGGAGGATGAGGGGTTTGCCGTTGATCGAGATGTAGGGGATCGCGGTGAAGATCAGGATGAGCAGGTACGCGACGACGCGGCGGCGGTGGAAGAAGCGACCGATCGAGGGCTTTGGCAACAGCCAGCGGCGTGAGCCGTCGGCGTTGAGCGTCGAGAGCACGCTTGGCGGCTGCCCGGGCTGGGCCGCGGGGGAGACCGTGTTGGCGTTGACTTCGACGCTCATGTTGCACTCCTCGGGAAGGACTCACCACGCAGACGCGGAGAGGCAGAAGCGCACTCTGCCCACTCCCCCCGACTCCCCCACTGGCGCACTCTCCAGCCTCACTTCGTCGGCTTCGGGAAGGGCGGCAGGAGCTCGCCCTCGGCCGGGCGGGCGGTTGCAGGCGTGGTGCCGCGGAGCCGCATGGCGTACGCGGCGAGGAGGACGCGCTCGTTGTCGGAGAAGTTGGTGCGCCAGGCGGGCATGGCGCCGTTGTTGGCGCCGTTGGTGATGACGGTGTAGAAATCGGGGATCTTCTTGACGTTCTTGTAGTGGTCGTCGGTGAGGTTGACGCCGTTGATCCCGCCGCCGTCCTTGGCGTGGCAGGCGGCGCAGTTGGTCTGGAAGGTGCCGGCGGCGTACTGCATAAGGGGCTCGTCGGCGGCGACGGAGAGGATGCCTGCCTCGTCGGGCTTCAAGGTCTTCCCGGCGAAGAGGCGCTTCACCTCGGCGTTCTGCTCGCTCTGCCACGCCTTCTCGATGGACCATGCGATGGGGCTGAAGTGGTAATAGGCGATGTACATGATGCTGAAGAACACGGTGGCGATGAAGATCAGATGCCACCAGCCGGGCGTGGGATTGTCGTACTCGCGGATGCCGTCGTACTCGTGATCGCTGAGGTGATCGCGGGGGCGGGCGCCGTGGACCAGGTCCTGCGGGGCGGAGGCGTGGACGACGGAGGGGGAGGTGGTTTGCGTGATGCTCATCGGGCGTCGCCTTTCTTGGAGGGCGCGAGGGCCGCATCGGTTCCGTGTGCGTGATCGAGAGATGTTGCGGTGCCGTCGAAGAGAGGCAGGCCGGCGTTGTGCTCGCACTCCTGCCGGGTGGCGCGGAGCACACGCATCGCCACGCCGACGAAGACGAGAAGAAAGAGGACCATGGCGATCGAGGGCCAGATCCACAGTTCCATGCTGCTCATGATGGAGCTCATCGAGCGGCCTCCTGGGTGTTGGCGCTGAGCGACTTCGCACCGGCTTGATCGACGGGCCCGGCGGTGGGAGCGGGAGCCGCGGGGGCATCGGCGGGCTGGCTGATGTCGCGGCCCATGCGCTGGAGGAAGGCGACGAGCGCGATGACCTTCTTGTCGCCCATGTCCTTGTACCCGCCCTGCTTCACGAGGTCGTCGGCCATCTGAGCGGCCTGGACGCGAGCGGCCTCGACGGCCTTGCCGTTCTTGACGTTCTCTCCGTAGGGCACGCCCAGCATCGCCATGACGTCGACGCGGCGTTGGATGCCCTCGAAGTCGAGCGTCTGCTTGAGCAGGTGCTCGTAGCTAGGCATGATGGAGTTGCCGTTGAGGGCGCGGGGGTTCTCGAAGTGGCGGACGTGCCAGTCGTGGCTCTGCTTGCCGCCCTCGCGAGCGAGGTCGGGGCCGATGCGGCGGCTTCCCCACTGGAACGGATGGTCGTAGACGAACTCGCCGGGCTTGCTGTACTCGCCGTAACGCTTGGTCTCGGCCCAGATCGGGCGGATCATCTGCGAGTGGCAGTTGTAGCAGCCCTCGGCGATGTATATCTCGCGGCCGGCGAGCTCGAGGGGGGTGTAGGGCTTCACGCTGGCGATGGTCGGAACGTTGGAGGAGATGAGGAAGGTGGGGATGATCTCAAGCAGCGAGGCCACCACCACCGCGACGATCGCGAGCACGGTGAACTTCAGGGGCTTGCGTTCCCACACGCGATGGAACCAGCCGGAGACGAAGAACGAATCCGCGGCGCGGGCGACCTCAAGGTTTCCGGCGAGGCTGCTGTCGGGCACGGGCGGGTCGATGTAACGCGGGGCGAGAGCCGGCGCGGTAACGACGGGTTCTTCGTAGACCTTGGCGCGGTTGAGCCAGGTCATGACGGTGTTGAGGCCCAGGAGCAGGACGCCCGCGAAGTAGAGGGTGCCGCCGATGACGCGGAGCCAGTAGAAGGGCATGAGCGCGGTGACGGTCTCGACGAAGTCGGGGTACGCGAGTCGGCCGGTGGCGTCGAAGGCCCGCCACATGAGGCCCTGGGTGATGCCGCCGGTGTAGATCGGGATGACGTAGAGCAGCAGGCCGATAGTGCCGATCCACAGGTGGGTCGACATCAGCTTCTTGCTCCAGAGATTGGTCTGGAAGAGGCGGGGCAGGAGCCAGTAGACCATGCCGAAGGTCATGAAGCCGTTCCAGCCCAGGGCGCCGGAATGGACGTGGGCGATGGTCCAGTCGGTGTAGTGCGAGAGCGCGTTGACGCTCTTGATCGAGAGCATCGGCCCCTCGAAGGTGGACATGCCGTAGAACGTCACGCCCAGGACGTAGAACTTGAGGATGGGATCGACGGCGACGCGGTTCCACGCGCCGCGGAGGGTGAGCAGGCCGTTGATCATGCCGCCCCAGGACGGCATCCACAGCATGACGGAGAAGAGCATGCCCAGCGTGCTGGCCCAAGCGGGCAGCGAGGTGTAGTGCAGGTGGTGCGGGCCGGCCCAGATGTAGATGAAGACCAGGCTCCAGAAGTGCACGATGGAGAGGCGGTAGGAGTACACCGGCTTCTCGGCGGCCTTGGGCAGGAAGTAGTACATCAATCCGAGGAACGGTGTGGTGAGGAAGAACGCCACGGCGTTGTGCCCGTACCACCACTGCATGAACGCGTCCTGCACGCCGGCGTAGACCGAGTAGCTCTTGGTCCACGTCGCGGGGATGGCGAGGCTGTTGAAGACGTGCAGCATCGTCACGGTGACGATGGTGGCGATGTAAAACCACAGCGCGACGTACATGTGGCGTTCGCGGCGGATCGCCAGCGTGCCGAAGAAGTTGGTCCCGAAGAACCCGAGCCACACGACCGCGATCGCGAGGTCGATGGGCCACTCGAGCTCGGCGTACTCCTTGCCCTGGGTGATGCCCAGTGGGAGCGTGAGGGCGGCGGAGACGATGATCGCCTGCCAGCCCCAGAAGTGCAGGTTGCTCAAGAGATCGCTGAACATCCGCGTCTTGCACAGACGCTGGGTGCTGTAGTAGATCGCGGCGAAGAGCGCGTTGCCCGCGAACGCGAAGATGACTGCGTTGGTGTGCAGCGGGCGGAGACGACCGAAGCTGGTCCACTCCATGCCGAGGTTGGCCGCGGGAAGGGCGAGCTGCACGGCGATCAGCAAGCCGACAAGCATTCCGACGATGCCCCACAGGACGGTGGCGAGCACAAACTTGCGAACGATGGCGTCGTCGTATTTGAAGGACTCGAGGGGTGTGGCACCGTGTTCACCGACGGGATGGGTTGCGGTCGCTGGGGGGGAATGGCTCATCCGCGATTCTCCGGAAATTGGCCGACGCACAAAGGCGACAAGGCGACGTGAATATCGGCTATCAGAATAGCGGATCTCCCAGTCTCTTGTCAACCGAGGCATCGAAATCGTAAAACAATGTAGATAATCGAAACAATTCTGTCCCGTATCAGGGTACAATCCATCGAACTGATTGGGGCTTCTTGCCGAATACACTCTCGGCTAGTAAGCTTTCAGCGGAGATTCCCATGCTCAGCCAGGCTTCGGGGTACGCCATATCCGCGATGGGACACATCGCCGCCGCGGGCGGCAAGCCGGTTTTGATCAAGGAGATCGCCGAGGCCGCCGCGATTCCCGGACCCTACTTGGGCAAGATCATCAACGCCCTCGCCAAGCGGGGCTTGGTCAATACGCAGCGCGGCGTGGGGGGCGGCGTGACGCTGGCACGCCCCGCCACCGAAATCTGTCTGAAAGACGTGTGCATCTCGCTGGACGATCCGGCGTGCAAGACGTTCTGCATGCTGGGCACCGCCGAGTGCTCCGACGCCCGAGCCTGCCCCGCCCACAAGTTCTGGACCCAGCACCGCACCAAGCTGTACGCCTTCTTGGATTCCACCACGGTGGCCGACATCGCGGCGTTCGAGTCGCGGCGGCGCTGGCGGGCGGAGGTCGATTCCATCGCCACCGAGGCGGGTGACGGCAACTCGGGGGCCTGAGGATCGCCGTGGGCGGGTTCTGACCGACAGCGGGTGATTCCCCGAATCCCGGGCTGGCCGGGCGTGGTACATTCATGGACCGGACCGGAGCGCGGCAGGGAAGCCGCGACGTCGGCGTGCGGGGCCTGAAGTTGGGGCTTGGGTTTTGGTTTCGGATTGTGGGCTCGGGTTTTGGGCTCGGGTTTCGGGCTCAGTTCTTTGGCGAGGGCTTGTGGGCGAGGAGTGGCTCGATGCGACGTGTACTTTCGGCGTGCGCGGTGGTGGCGGGCGGGATGACGGCGTGGGCGCAGCAGGCGTCCCAGCCCACGGGGAATTCGCCCGGACAGAACGCTCAGCAGGCGAGCAACCCGGGGCCGGCCCCTGCCCGTGTCCGGCCCGACTACCCGAAGGTCACCGAAGGGCCGTACATCGAGAGGACACTCCCCAAGGAGTGGGTGCTCAAGATCACGCTGGATCTTCTGAGCGAGCAGGGCAACGCGGGAACGGTGCCGACGAATCAGTCCCGCCAGCCGTTCCAGTTTGAGCAGATGGTCATGGTCTGGCCTTTCGTGGGATCGGCGGCGAACTCGGTGCTCAAACCCGATCGGGTGCGGAGCTGGCTGCGTTTCAACGCGCACGATGTGATCACCGGGGGCTTCGCAAAGGAGACGACCCCCGACAACCCGCGGCCGATGCTGTTCAAGAAGATGGCGAGCGAGGATCTGTACCCGGCGGGTGTGCATCTCGGCACGTGGACGTGGGAGAAGCCGGTCACGGTGCAGACGGTGCAGCTCCAGATCGACATCCCGAGCACGTCGTGGCGGACGCGGCTGAACGACGCGGAGGCGCTCAAGGTGGGCTGGCCCAAGGGGCCCTGGCCCGAGGAGGCGTCGGCGTGCTTCCAGCCGGAGATGTACGTCGACTACGGCGTCGATCCCCGCACCGGCGAGGTCCGGATGTACGACCGCAAGGTGATCGTGGACGCAGTCAAGAACTGGACCAAGGGCAACCCGCAGGAGATCTCGCCGCTTCGGTTGGCGAAGTTCCTGGCGTTCCAGGTCAACAGCACGATGAGCGTCACCAAGCAGGGGTTCAACCTCAGCCCGCGCACCCACTTCATGGAAGGACTCGACATGCAGGGCGCGCCGGGCGCGCTCAAGAGCGGCATCGGCAGCATGATCGACATCGGCACGGTGCTGGTGGCGGTGATGCGCGAGGCGGGGCTGCCGGCACGGCTGGTGTACGCGTTCCAGGGTGAGCAGCACTCGCGCGACGGGCTGTACCTGCGTACATGGACGCAGGAGGAGCGTCTGCGGACGTGGGTCGAGTTCTGCCTCTACGACGAGGCGAAGAAGACCGTGAACTGGGTTCCGATCGACTACGCGCTGCTGCGATCGACCTCGAGTCGTATGCAGAACCTGGAGCAGCCCTGGCGGTACGTGGGGAGCATCGACTACATCGGCGACCTGATCCCGATCGCGTTCCAGGCCTTCCCGCCGACGACGGTCGTCTCGTACGGATCGCCGGGGTTCTGGGGCTGGACGATCAAGCCGGGCGTGCCCGCGATCGCGTACCAGTCGATCGCGATCAGCGCAAGCCCGGACCAGATCTCACCCGGAGACGGTTCGCCCAGCGACACCGCCCAGCGGCCCAAGCGCTGAGCGTTCGCTCCATTCAAGGTAGAAACGTGTACTCGGGTGTGTCGTTCACGATGCCCTTGGGCACGCGCAGCCGCATCGCGGCGTGCAGATCGACGAAGAGCAGATTGGCCTCGACCTGCGAGCGGTGGTACCAGATCGAGCCGCGGTCGGCGTCTTCCTGGTAGTTGTAGATCGGGTGGGTTCCGATCATCCAGGTCTTGGCGGTGTTGCGGACGACGGGCATGGGGCCGCCGCTGCCGTCGGGGTTTCGCGGGACGAGGGTCGGGTGGTCGTCGCCCCGGAGATCGTGGTCGTTGAGGGTGTAGCTGGCGCCGAGCAGGTCGTAGTACGAGTCGGTGGAGGCGAACTGCGGGATGGGCACGCCGGTGTTGCGGGCGCCCTTATCGACGGGGGAGCGGAAGGCGTCGAGCTCGGTGCGGGGCTGTCCGGGGTTGGCCGGCGGCGGATCGGTGCTGAGGACGTAGCGGTTGAGGGGGCGTTTGTCGGCGCCGATGGTGTTGATGCCGTAGAACGGGAGCGTGCCGCTGGTGCCGGCGAAGAGCGCGCCGATGACGGCGGATCCGCCTCCGGGGAGCGGCCCGGCGGCCTGGGGGAGCGTGTCGCGGAAGTCGTTGAAATAGAGCGAGACACCGGCGCCGATGGTGCGGAGCTTGGAGAGGCAGACCAGCGAGCGGGCGGAGAGCCGTGCCTGACCCAGCGTGGGCAGGAGAATGCCGATCAGCACCGCGATGATGGCGATGACGACAAGAAGTTCGATGAGCGTGAACGCACGACGCACGGGTCGAGCGTAGGGATCGATTCGCCGTGACGACGAAACAGGCCGCGAGACCGGGGTGTCACTTGTTCTCGCCGACCAGCGGGTTCTTGAAATGCGTGTCCTGGATCGGGGCCACGGCGTCGAGAACCTTGGACAGCACCAGCGCCGGCGCGCCGACCGCGCTCACCTCGGTGACCAGGTGCTTGGAGTAGTGGGCAAGCACCGGGAAGGTGTCGCGTTCGTACACGTCCCACCGACGCCGGATCACTTCCTCGCGGGCGTCGTCGGGACGGTTCTCTTTGAGAGCACGACGGGCGAGACGCTTGATCATCTCTTCCTTGTCGTCGCACTTGAGGTGCACGATCTTGAGCACGTTGATGTACTTGTGCATCAGCCGAGCCTGGGCCACGTTGCGGGGCAGGCCGTCCAGGATGAGCATATCGGCGCGAGGTTTGTAGATCCCCAGCGTGGTGTAGGCGTGGATGGTCTGCGACCAGAGGCGGATGACAACGTCGTCGGGGACGAGCTCGCCGCGGGAGGAGTAGGAGTAAAAGATCTTGCCGATGTCGGAGTTGATGTCGATGTTGCGGAACATCTCGCCAGTCGACATGTGGAAGAAGCCCGGGATGGTGGACAGGATTTTGCCCTGTGTGCCCTTGCCCGCGCCGGGGGCGCCGAAGAGAAGGATGGTCTGGTAGCGGTCGTCGGCCATGGCGATTCCCAACTCCGCGGCGAGGGCTGCCACCTCGGCGACGCTCACGCACGGATCAAAGTGTAATCGGACAGTTCACCCCGCGTCTTGCTCGGGGGTTGTACGGAGGGTCGGCGGGGGAGAAAAAAGCCCGCTTCTGGGCGGGCTTTGCGCGGGTCCGATGAGGGTTGAGCGCGGGTTGGGCGTGGGTTGGGCGCACGCATCACGCGGTGCGGCGACGGCGAGACGCCGCGAGACCCGCGCACGCCAGCACGCACATACCTCCCGGCGAGGGGATGCAGTCGACGCACGACGCCTGGAGGTCTGCGATGTCGCCCATGCTGGGATTGATGAACCCGTTGGCGTCGGGGTTGGCGCTATGCACACCGGCCTTGAGCTTGGGACCCATGATGGAGCCGAAGTGCGGGTCGTTGAGGATGCCGGCTCCCATGTGTTCGAGCCGCATCGCGTGGCCGAGCTCGTGGAGCGACGTGATGACGGGGTCGTACGCCATGGCACCGACCAGGCCCCACGTCGCGTCAGGGTTGAACACGATCTCGCCGCTGGTGGCCATGTTGCCCATCTGGTTGCGGTGGAAGAACGCGAGGCCGTTGTAGGGGCCGGCGCCGTTGCCGCCGTTGTCAGGCCAGTTGGGGTCTTCGAAGTCCGACTCGGTGCTGGGCGGCGGGTTGAACCGCGGCACTCCGTTCTCGTCGGTGGGCTGGTTGCCGTTGCGCTTGGCGCCGAGCATGACCTTGATCTCGGGGCAGTTGTTCATCGCCGGGCCGACGATGATGTTCCACTTGCACGCGTTGTTCGCCTGGGCGGCGTTCCACTTGGCGATGGCGGTGTTGAACGCGGTCTTCAACGTCACGGCGTTGCCCTGGCCATCGAAACCGAGGTTGACATTGTCCAGGTCGTAGTTGCCGCCGACGTACGTGATGTACAAGTCGCGGCAACAGTTCTTCCAGTCCCAGGTGTTGTTGACGCCCGCGAGTGCGTTCGTCGCCCCGGCGGCGCAGGCCAGCGCCGCCACGCAAAGAACCTTGTGCATGTCCATCTCCCGTGCCGCGTGGAGGTGCGAATGGAAACACGCGGACGGTGCAGACTAACAGGTCGGTGAGCGACGTCCATGGGACAAAGGTCTGAATGCGCGGAAAGATCGGGCGATTCGTAATCTGGCCGGGAAGATCGCGGCGACTCCGACCTGATTGCGGCTCCGATCTGATTGCGGCTCAGACCTGATTCAAGAACCGCAGGTCGTTCTCGAACAGCAGGCGAATATCGGGGATGCCGTAGCGGCCCATGGCGATGCGTTCGATGCCGAAGCCGAAGGCGAATCCGGTCCATTCCTCGGGGTCGATGCCGCAGAGCTGGAGGACGGCGGGGTCGACCATGCCGCAGCCGCCGAGCTCGATCCAGCGGGCGGGCTGGTCTTCGCGCAGACGGATCTTCATGTCGAGCTCGGCGCTGGGCTCGGTGAATGGGAAGAAGCTGGGACGGAGTCGGATCTCGGCGTCGTCGCCGAAGTAGGCGCGAGCGAACTGGAGCAGCGTGGTCTTGAGGTCGATCATCGACACGCCGCGGTCGAGGTAGAGGCCCTCGATCTGATGGAACATGAACGAGTGCGTGGCGTCGACGGTGTCGGGGCGGTAGACGCGCCCCGGTGAGACAATCTTGATGGGCTTCGTGAGCTTGCCGCCGCCGGCCTTGACCGCGGCTTCCATCACGCGGATCTGTACGGTGCTGGTCTGCGAGCGGATCATCCGCGGGCGTTCGGTCTTCCGCGGGTCGTCCACATAGAAGTTGTCGATCGGGTCGCGGGCTGGGTGCCCGGCGGGGATGTTGAGCTTGACGAAATTGTGCTCGTCGTCTTCGAGCTCGGGCCCCTCGGCGACCTCGAAGCCCATACGCCCGAAGACCTCGGCCAGCTCGTCGATGACGCGGGTGATGATGTGGGGCTTGCCGAGCCCCTGGCTCGTGACAAAGCCTGGCTCGGTGACGTCGAGGCGCTCGGCGTGGGGCCCGGCGCCCGCGGCGATCGCGGCTTTCTTCTCCTCAAACGCGGCCTCGAGCGCGGCCTTGACCTGATTCATCTTGGCGCCGACGGCGGGCTTTTGCTCCTTGGGCACGTCCTTGAACCCGCCCATCGCGGCCTTGAGCTTGCCGCTGCCGGCGAGGTACGTGAGGCGCCAGGATTCGAGCGCGTCGGTCGAGGCGACGGCGGAGAGCTCGCTGAGGCCGCTGTTCTGCAGTTGATCGAGTTGCTCAAGCATGGGCGTGATGGTATCGAGACGAGGCTTGGGTGGGCCGGAAAAGACACGACCCGCGTCGCCGCGGGCCGTGGTGGTTGCTTCGCTCTTTCTTCTCTCTATCTCGGCTCAGCGGGGCACCCCCACCGCGGCCCCCACCACTCCCCCATCACCCTCCCCCACCACCTTGAACTCAGGCCTTGCTTGAACTCAGGCCTTGGCTTCGGACTTGCGGGCCTTGGCGGCGAAGGCGGTGCGCTTGTCAGCGGTGCGGCGGCGGGTGCTGGGCTTGCCGCCGATCTCGGGGCCTTCCTCGTTGCCGACGAACTGCAGCACGCAGAGCTCCGCGGCGTCACCGATGCGGTGGCGGCCGAGCTTCACGATGCGGGTGTAGCCACCCGGGCGATCGGCGAACTTGGGGGCGACGTTGTCGAAGATGTGCTTCACGAGCTTGGGAGCCTTGCGGAGCTCGCCGTAGCGGTTGCGCTCGACCTCTTCGATCTTGGGCAGCGGGAAGAAGCCCTCGCGGAACTCGCGGAGCTGGTTGACGTGATTCTTCTCTTCCTCGCTGGCCTTCTTGGGGAGGTACATCCACTCGAAAGCCTGGCGGTCGCCGCCGAGCTTGGCGATCACGCGGCGGCGGGCGGCGAGGTCGCCCTTCTTGGCGTCGGTGATGATCTTCTCGACCAGGGGCTGCACGGCCTTGGCCTTGGGGATCGTGGTGGTGATCTGGCCGTGCTCGAAGACAGCGGCGGCGAGATTGCGCAGCATCGCATCGCGGTGCGAGGACGTGCGGGTGAGGCGGTAACCGGCGCGACGGTGGCGCATGATGCAAACTCCAGACAGACCATGCCGGGCGAGAAGCCGCTCGGAGCAGGGTCGAAATACTAGGCCGAAACCCGAGTCCCTGCCACTGGCGGGGGCTTGGTCGGGGTTGTTTTCGGGGCCATGAAGGCCCGGACGACCCCGGAAAACGGACGCCGCCGGTTGCGGCGGCGTCCGCGGAAGTGCGGGACGATCGAGCGCCTCAGGCGGGCATCTCGATGGGCTTCACGACGAAGCCCTCGGGCAGGGTCATGCCCAAGTCCAGGCCGATGTCCTGGAGCTTGCGCTTGACCTCGCGGAGGCTGGTGCGGCCGAAGGAACGCAGCTTGAGCAGCGTCGCGTCGGTCTGGGTGACGAGCTGGGCCACGGTCTCGACGCGGGCCGACTCGAGGCAGTTGCTGGCGCGGACGGAGAGCTCGAGCTCGCTGACGTTCATGTTCAGCTTGCGGATGAGTTCCTCGTCGACGCTGGCGGCCGCGGCGGCCTCCTCGCTGACGGTCTGGGCGCCAAGCTCGAAGTACTGGACGAAGGGGTTGAGGTGCTTGCGGAGGATCTTGGCGGCCTCGACCATCGCCATCTCGGGGGTGACGGTGCCGTTGGTCCAGATCTCGAGCGTGAGCTTGTCGTAGTCGGTGCGCTGGCCGACGCGGGCGTCCTCGACCTTGTAGCGGACGCGCTGGACGGGGCTGTAGATCGCGTCGATCGGGATGATGCCGATCTCCTGATCGCCCTCCTCGGCGGCGATCTGCTCGGCGGCGGGGACGTAGCCGCGGCCGCGGGCGACCTTGAGCTCCATCTCGAAGTCGATCTTGTCGGTCAGGGTCGCGAGGACGAGTTCCTTGTTGACGATGGTGACGGCGGTGTCGGCCTCGATCATGTCGGCGGTGATCTCGCCGGGGCCGCGGGCCGCGAGGCGCATGGTCTTGGGCTCATCACCCTCGAGCTTGACAACGAGGTTCTTGACGTTGAGGACGATGTCGGTGACGTCTTCCATCACACCGGGCAGGCTGCTGAACTCGTGGGGAGCGCCCTTGATCTTGATGGAGGTGACGGCGGCGCCCTCGAGGCTGCTGAGCAGCACACGGCGGAGGGAGTTACCGATGGTGGTGCCAAAGCCGCGCTCGAACGGCTCGATCACGAAACGCCCGTAGACGCTGCTGTTGAAGCGAGCATCAGCGGCCACGCGAGTGGGAAGTTCCAGTCCACGCCAGCGGAATCGCATGTGAAAACCTCCAATTGCCGGGCGCCTTGATCGACGCGTCCGGTCTCGGCAGTCTCGCCATCGGCCGCAAAGAACCGGTGCAGGTCCGCGGCGTCGGCTTGGGGATCCGTCGCGATTGTCCCGGGCTTTGCGAGGAACGCTGGGCCTGCCGGAGCGCCCGAACGCCTCTTCTGTGCCGGGTCGGCACGCGACACGTTGGAAATCGCTCGGTCGCCGCGAAGCGACCGAGCGGGAAAAGCAGGTGTCAGACGCGGCGGCGCTTGGCGGGGCGGCAGCCGTTGTGCGGGACCGGGGTGTGATCCTCGATCGCCGTCACGCGGAGACCGGTAGAGACCATGCCGTTGACCGCGGACTCGCGGCCGGCGCCGGAACCCTTGATGCGGATCTCGACTTCGGACATGCCGAGCTTGCGGACCTTCTGGCCGCAGTTCTCGCCGGCGCGGGTCGCGGCGAAGGGGGTGCTCTTGCGGGCGCCCTTGAAGCCGATGGTGCCGGCCGAGTCCCAGGCGATGGTCTCGCCGTTCATGTCGGTGATGGTGACCAGCGTGTTGTTCTGGGTCGCCTTGACGTGGGCGATGCCACGGACGACGTTCTTGCGGACTTTGCCCTTCTTCGACATCGAAAACTCCTTCGGATCGACAGGTCCCGTGGGGCCCTACCCGAATGTGTGAATGAACCGAGCGTCGTGCAACGGGCCGAGGCCCGATGCCGGACGCCCGATGCGTGATTACTTGGCCTTGACGCCCTTCTTGCCGGCGACGGTCTTCTTCTTGCCCTTGCGGGTGCGGGCGTTGGACTGGGTGCGCTGGCCGCGGACCGGGAGGCCCTTGCGGTGGCGGTCGCCGCGGTAGCAGCGGATGTCCTTGAGGCGCTGGATGTTCTGCTGGACCTGGCGACGCAGGGCACCCTCGACGAGGTAGTTGGCGTCGATGATGGCGTTGATCTGTGCGAGCTTGGTCTCATCGACCTCGCGGGCGCGGGTGTCGCCGTCGACGCCGGCCTCGGCGAGGATGTCCTTGGCGAACTTCGGTCCAATACCGTGGATGTACTGGAGGGCGAAGAGCATCTTCTTGTTGTCAGGCACGTCAACGCCGGCAATACGGGGCATCGCAAATCCTCTCGCGGCTCGTCTGATCGTCCCGAGTGCGGGCGTCAGAGCGTGTCAGCCAAATCGTTCGGGGTCAGACCAACGGGATCAGCCCTGCACCTGCTTGTGCTTGGGCTCCGCCTTGCAAATCACGCGCACCTTGCCCTTGCGCCGGACGACCTGGCACTGATTGCAGATGCGACGAACGCTCGCTTTGACCTTCATGGGACACCTTCTGGGAAACCCGCGCGCCTGCAGGGCGTGCTGGGCCGAAATGCTAGGCGAGCAACCCGGGGAAGTCACGCCCGAACCGATGCCGCATGTGGGATTTGGAATGGCGGATGGCGGGCCGCGCTTCCCTCACCCCGTCCTCCAGCCCGTCCCTACCACCCAAGGGCCTTGTAGCGGTACAGCCGCAGCACGTGGCGGACGTAGCGGACTTGTTCCTTGAGGTTGAGCTTGCTCTCGCCGCGTTTGCGGTCGGCGAAGTGGATGGGCACCTCGGTGGGCCTCCGGAACGGGCCCTTGACCAGCATTTCCAGGGCGATCTTGTACCCGATCGGGTTCAGGTTGGTGGTGGCTTGGAAGTGGCTGCGGCTCATCGCGAAGAACCCAGACATCGGGTCGGCCAGGCTCGTCAGCGGCTTGGCGAGGACGGTGGCGACGAGGCTGTTCACGCGGCGGAAGAGGGTCCAAGCCGAGTCTGTGGTGCCGCCCTTCACGTACCTCGAGCCCAGGACGAAGTCGTTGCCGGACTTCATCGCGGCGAGCATCGCGGGGATCGCCTCGGGCGGATGGCTCAGGTCGGCGTCCATGACGACGATGCTGGGAGCGGTTGCCAGCTTGCAACCCGCGATCACGGCCGAGGAAAGACCGCGCTCGTCGCGGCGGACAAGGAGGCGGACCCACTCGCGGCCGAGAGCGGCGACGACCTGCTCGGTGCCGTCGTTGCTGTTGTCGTCGACGATGATCAGCTCCGGACGCTCCAGGCACTTCTCGATGCGCTCGACAAGTTCTGGGATGTTGGCGGCCTCGCGGAACGTGGGCACCACGACCGAAACCAGTGGCGACAGACCAACCGGCGCGCCCTGCGTGATGGAGGCGGCGGAGTTGGCGGCGACCTGCGTCATAAGGAGGGGCGCTGCGGGAAACGCATCGGGCTGTGCCGCCGCGCGGCCGCGGGCGACCGACGCGCAGAGCGGATCAGTGGCGGAAGGTGATGCGGGCCTTGGAGAGGTCGTACGGGCTCATCTCGACGGTGACGCGATCGCCGGGGAGGATGCGGATGTAGTTCATGCGCATCTTGCCGGAGACGTAGGCGAGGACCTCGGTCTTCTGCTCGTTGGGCAGGCGGACCTTGAACATCGCGTTGGGGAGGGCCTCGGTGACCTCGGCCTCGAAAGTGAACTTGTCGTCCTGTTTGCCCATTGGTTCTCTGTGTGTGCTCGATGTCTCGACGATCGCGACGGGTGTGATGGTGGTGGCGTGTGATCAGCCGCGGCTGCTCTGCATGCGCGGTCCGGACTCTTCGCCCTCGGAGAGGAAGCCGGCGTAGTTGCGCATCAAGAGCTGGGCCTCGACCTTTTGGAGGAAGTCCATCACCACGGAGACGACGATCAACAGACCGGTGCCGCCGAGGAAGTTGGAGATGCTGTGCGGGACGCCCAGGGCGCTGGTCACAACCACGGGGAGGATGGCGATGACCGAGAGGAACGCGGCGCCGACGAACGTGACGCGGGTGATGACGGTCTCGAGATACTCGGCCGTGCGGGGGCCGGGGCGGAGGCCTGGGATGAACGAGCCGTGCTCCTTGAGCTGCTTGCTCATCTCCTGCGGGTTGAACTGGACGGTGATCCAGAAGTAGCTGAAGAAGTAGACCATCGCGATGTAGGCGAGGACGTAGAGATACTCACCCATCGAGAAGTTGATGGCGAGGAACTGGGTGAGGTGGTAGAAGAAGCCCGGCTCCTGGTTGTGGAGCGTGAGGTAGTTGCGGACCTGATCGTGGAAGGTCTGGAAGAGGACGGCGGGGAACATCATCAGCGAGCTGGCGAAGATGATGGGCATCACACCGCCGTGGTTGATGCGGAGCGGGAGGTAGGACTTCTGCCCGCCGAAGACGCGGCGGCCGCGGGTGTGCTTGGCCTGCTGCACCGGGATGCGTCGCTGTGCGACGGTCATAAGCACGGAGCCCGCGACGACGAGCACGAACCCGCCGATGAGCATGATGAGGCCCATGTATCCCATCTTGCCGTCGCCACCCTGAGGGTCGAAGCGGCTGATGGCGTCCTGGATGGCGGTGGGCATGGCGGCGAGGATGCCGGCCATGATGATCATGGAAACGCCGTTGCCGATGCCGAAGCGATCGATCTGTTCACCGACCCACATGAGGAACATAGTGCCGGCAGTCAGGACGGCGATCGCCATCACCCACCACAGGGTGCTGTTGAGATACTGAGGCTGGATGAGGTTCTGGCCCTTGATGTAGCTGATCCAGCCGATGCCTTGCACGATGCAGAGCGCAACGGTCGCGTAGCGCGTCCACTCCATGATCTTCTGGCGGCCGGAGGGGCCTTCTTCCTGCAGCTTCTTGAGGCGGGGCGAAACCGAGCCGACGAGCTGGAAGATGATGCCGGCGGTGATGTAGGGCATGACGCCCAGGCCGAAGATGGTGGAGTGCGAGAGCGAGCCGCCGGAGAACATGGAGACGAACTGAGCGACCTTGCCGAAAGCGCTGCTGCCCTGTGTCGCCTGGTTGAATTGGCGGGCCATCTCTTCCTGGTTCACGCCCGGGAGGGGGATCCAGTGCCCGATGCGGAAGACCACGAGCATCGCGAGCGTGAAGAAGATCTTGTTCCGCAGGTCGCGGATCGAGAAGACGTTGGCGAGAGTGGCGAACATGACGTGAGACAGACTCCGAGGGTCGCGGGATCGAACAGACTGCGGACGCGGCCGATCCATCGTCCGGACGCCCGCCCCCGACGCCGCGGCGTCGGCGGTGGGTCTGGTCGATCTTCGTGCTCGCGGGGAGCAGACCGATTCTACTCCGGACAAACGGCGAACGTCGCCGGGCCCTGGACGGGTCTCCTCGGTCTCAGACAGCGATGATGTTGTAGACGGCCGTGCCCTCGTTGGTCTTGATCTCGAGGGATTCCGGCGCGAGCATGATGGTCTCGAGCTGGGAGAACGTGCCGTCGGTTCGCTGCTTGAGTTCCACGGTCAAGGACGAGACCCGCACCTTCTTGAGGGTGTAGGTGACGAGTCCCTCGGAGTTGATCAGCCGCACCGTGATCTCGGGAAACTGGACGTTGGAAGTCAGGCCCTTGAAGGGCGCATAGGCGTGCTTGCCGACATCGCGCACGACGGAGAACTCCCGCAGCTGGACCCGGCCCGTGGGCAGGCCGCCCGACAGGGGAACCATGAGGTCGACTTTCGCCCCCACGATCGTCGTGCTGCGGGCGGGTATCCCGGTGGCGGCCGCGAAGTCGATCTCGCCCCCGAATTCATCGCGGCCGGCGAGCGCGGCGATGCGGCCGGCGGCGGATGACGAGGCGTTGCCGCTCTGCACGGCGTCGAAGATCTCTTGATTCGTCTTGCCGGTCGGACCGACAGGTCCCGAGGGCGGGCTGATCGGTCCGGCCGTCACCCAGGCAAGCGAGGCCAGGATCGCCGCGATTGAGACGCTCGAGACAGCGAGGCGAGAATTCATGCGCGCTCTCCGGTGCGGCGGATTGCCGCCGGAACAGCGTACCGCGGAGCCGTGCGGCTGCCAAGAAAAATCGGCGTACGAAGCGGGCGGTGGTTGATCAATGGGTTCTGCCGCGCGAGCGCTGGTTCGACCAGAGGCTCACGCTCAGACCGGCCAGCGCGAGCACCCAGGCGCCGGGCGAAGGGATCCGGACGATGATGAACTCGAGGTCGTACGCCGCAGGGCTGGTGTTCTTCTGTTCGACCCAGAAGGTGAATGCGCTTCCAGCCAGGGGGCCGGCGAAGCCGATGGCCTCCGGGGCGTCGGCGAGCTTGGCGAGCAGGTCGGCGTTGACATCGGGGGCGAAGAACTCGGTGTACCCGAGCGTGCGTGTCAGGTTGGCGAACTCGGGCGGTTCGGTGAAGGCGGTGCCGGCCTGAAGGCCCAGGAACGTGGCCTCGACGCCGTCACTGCGGCGGAGCAGGATGGATGCGAGGGCCGCGCCCGGCGGAAGCCGCAGCGTGAAGTAGTCGCGGTCTTTCGACGAGACCGATGCGTGCAGGAAGTTGGAACCCAGATCGACAACGAGGTTGGTGGGATGGGCGGCGATGTTCGAGAGATCGGGGTCACCGAGCTCGTTGTAGATGAGCATGGCGGGCGCGGCGGTGGCCCACGCCGAGATGCCAATACACGCGAGCATTCGAGAAGGTGCCATGCGCGGACTCCGGTTTCGCCGGGTACGCAGGCGGTGGTGCCTCCCGCGAGCGCGGGGGCACAACCTAAACATGCCACTCGATGCGGGCGCTGGCCAGCGAACTTCCGGGAATTGTGGCGAAGCCGAGCAACGGTCCTCTATGCTGCGGCGTCGTTCGGACGATGGGCGGTGCGTGGACGCACCGAGGAACGGGCGGATCACCGGGTCGGTGTCCCGCGACGGGAGGATCTCACGCGTGCGTCACCGTCCGGCACTCGGTTTCATCTTCCTCACGCTGCTGCTCGACGTGCTGGGCTTCGGGCTGCTGATCCCGGTGGCGCCCAAGCTGGTGCAGTCGCTCGAGGGCGGGAGCGAGCAGAACGCGGCGTGGGTGTACGGGTTCCTGGTCGCGACGTATTCGCTGATGCAGTTCTTCTTCGCGCCGATTCTGGGCGCGTTGTCGGACCGGTTCGGGCGGAGGCCGGTGCTGCTGGTGGCGCTTTTCGGGTCGGGGCTGGATTACTTCGCCGGAGCGCTCGCGCCCAACCTGCTCGTGCTGTTCATCACCCGCGCGATCAACGGCATCAGCGGGGCGTCGATCACCGTCTGCAACGCGTACATCGCCGACGTCACGCCGCCTGAGAAACGCCACATCGGGTACGGGATGCTGGGCGCGGCGTTCGGGCTGGGCTTTGTGATCGGGCCGCTGATGGGTGGGATCCTGGGTGAGTACGACATCCGCTATCCGTTCTATGCGGCGGGGGCTTTGACGCTCATCAACTGGCTGTACGGCTACTTCGTGCTGCCCGAGTCGCTGTCGCACGAACGCCGCAAGGTCGCGTCGATCCGCCAGGCAGGGATGAACCCGTTCGCGACCATGGGCGTGCTGGGGCATTACCCGGTGGTCGCGCGCCTGGCGGCTTCCCTGTTTCTGCTGAACCTCGCGATGTTCAGCCTGC
>DASVYC010000091.1:0-59842 GCA_036392375.1 Phycisphaerales bacterium | reverse complement strand
CGCGAAGGACGCGGCCAAGGGTGCATACGAGATCGACGAGAAGAACGGGATTGTGCTGCCGTGCACGATAATCGGCGGGAGCTTGTACAGCGCGTTTGATCTCGAGGGTGTGCGGCTGGTGTCGCGTGATCGGCTCGTTGGCGACGCGATCGAGAGCGAGATCGTCACGATGAGCACGAAGCAGCTCGTGGCGACCGGCGGCAAAGCGGACGATCCGGCGGCACAGGTGCCGCCGGTGACAGGGGTGCCGGTGGTTTCGGTGCAGCGGGCGACGCTGAAGAGGAAGTGATGGGGTCTGCGAGGTGTGTGGGACAACCCCCATACCTCACCCCGGTCTTGCAAAGGCTCGATCGCCCCTCCCCGCTGAAGCAGCGAGGGCGGCGTGGTGTCGGCTTGGGCTATTTCACTTCCAGCACGATCTTGCCGCGGGTCTTGCCGGTCTGGCTGAGCTCGTGGGCTTTGACGGCTTCTTCCAGCGGGAGCTTGGCGCTGACGTGAGGCGTGACCTTTCCGGCGTCGATGAGACGGGCGATCTCCGCGAGCTGCGGGCCGTTGGGACTCACGAGGAAGACCTTGGCGTTGACGCCGAACTCCTTCATCTTGTCGGCCTTTGGGGGTTGGACGATGGAGACGAGCGTGCCGCCTTTCTTGAGCACGGCGTAAGAGCGGTCGTGGGTGTCCGCACCCACGGTGTCGAGCACCACGTCCACTTCGATCTTGCGGGCGTTGAGGACGTCCTCGAACTTCTCCTTGGTGTAGTCGATGACGATGTCGGCACCGAGCTTCTTCAGGAACTCGTGGTTGGCGCTGCTGGCGGTTGCGATAACGGTGGCACCGCGGGACTTGGCGAACTGGACGGCGAAGTGGCCCACGCCACCGGCGGCGCCGTGAATGAGCACGGTCTGACCTTCCTTGAGCGAGGCTTGGGTGAAGAGGGCTTGCCAGGCGGTCAGTCCGGCGAGGGGCACGGCGGCGGCGTCTGCGAAATCGGCCTTGGGCTTCTTGGCGGCTTCCTTGGCGGGCACGGCGACATACTCGGCGTAGCCGCCGCCCTTTGTGAGGGCGAGGTAGGCGTATATCTCGTCGCCGATCTTGAAGTCGGAAACGCCTTCTCCCAGAGCCTCCACTGTGCCGGCCACGTCGTAACCGGGCGTGAAGGGCGGCTGAGGGGTCATGCCCTTGAGCAAGCCCTGGCGGATCTTCCAGTCCACAGGGTTGACGCCCGCGGCACGCACGTGCAGCAGCAGCTCACCCGGGCCAGCCTTGGGGCGCTCGATCTGTTCGACTTTGAGCACATCGGGACCGCCGTAGGTGGTCACTCGCACGGCCTTCATGGTTTGGGCCGCGGCGACCGAGGCGAGGAGCGAAGCGGTGAGGGTGAGAGCGGCGAGTGCGGTGCGCAATGCGGGTTCTCCGGGTGCCGGGGCTTGAGATGCGCGAGCGTGGGGTCGGTTCCGGCGGGGAGGAGTGCGACGAGGGGTGGACGCTGCTATCTTCTTGCGGGACGCTGGGTTCCGGCATTCAGGTTCGCGACGCGGGGGCGCCCGCGACCGCAACCTGGGGCCGTTCGTGACCGTTTGCTTGCATCACTCCACCATGATCTCCCGCCTCACCGGAAAGCTCGAGTCGTTGGAACCCGACGCGGCGCACATCGCATCTGCGGACGGTTCTTTCGCGCGTGAGGTGCTGATCCCTGCCTATGTGGCGCCGCACCTGGCGGCTCGGGTCGGACAGAGCGTGACGCTCATCACCATGGAGTATCTGGAAGGTCAGGGTCAAGGGACGAGCTTCATCCCGCGGTTGATCGGGTTTCAGAGCGCCCGCGACCGGGACTTCTTCGACCTGTTCACCACGGTGAAGGGCATCGGCAACCGCAAGGCGCTGCGGGCGATGGCGATCGAGCCGGCGCAGATCGCGCGGGCGATCGCGGAACGGAACGCGGGGGCGTTGGTGAAACTGCCGGAGATCGGCAAGCGGCTGGCGGAGACGATCATCGCGGAGCTGTCGGGAAAGGTGGAGCCGTACCTGAGCGAGCAGGAGCTGCGGACGCTGGAGGTCAAGTCTTCGGCGGTGTTCTCGGAGCCGCGGCTGAACCCGATCGGCGAGGAGGCTGTGGCGGCGCTGGTGGCGCTGGGCGAATCGCGATCGGACGCGGAACGGCGGGTGATGCTGGCGCTGGACCGTGCGAGCAAGGCCGGAAAGGCAACGCCAAAGACGTCGGACGAGTTGATCGCCGCGGTGTTCTCCGCGGGGCGGTGATCCGCGATCTGCGCTGCGGGCTTGCCGACGCCTCCGATAACCGGCGCGGCGGAACGTCCGTTTGTGTCGGAGCAACCGTCACACACCCCCCCACCGTTGCAACGACGGGTCGGCGCGGAGTTCGGTGCGTTGGCGGGTGGTACGGTGGGTCGATGAGTCTCCCGAGCGTCTGCTTGTTGTTCGCAGATTGCGGAGGAGCGCGAGCTCATGGATATTGCCTCGCTGATCGGCATCTTCATTGGCTCGGCCGCGCTCGGCTTCGTGTTCTTCGAAGTGTCGCACGGCAACCTCATGATGTTCTTCTCGATGGAAGGCGTCCTGATGGTGGGTTGCGGCTCGGTGTCGGTCGTGTTCATCGCGATGCCGATGGACAAGCTGAAGCAGGTGCCCGGTTACATCAAGACGTTCCTGTTCAACAAGGGCATGAACGCGAACGAGGTCATCTCGGCGGTTCAGACACTTTCGGACAAGGCCCGACGCGACGGCATCCTGGCTCTCGAGCCTGAGATCGCGAAGATCAAGGATCCGTTCCTGGCAGCGGGATTGAAGATGGCGATCGACGGCGTGGAGCCGACGAATATCGACGCGACGCTGCGGATGGAGATCCTGGCGATGCAGGATCGCCACAAGGCGGGCAAGAAGTTCTTCGACCTGATCAAGCTGTACGGCCCCGGCTACGGCCTGGTGGGCACGCTGGTCGGACAGGTCGGCATGTTCGGCCAGCTCGCGAGCGCCGACATCGGCGCCCTGGGTCACGCGCTGGCGATCGCCGTCGTGGCGACCATGTACGGCGCCGTGGTCGCGAACGCGATCGCGGGGCCGATCGGCGACAAGCTGGGCATCAAGTCGGGCGAGGAGATCCTCAACCGAGAGATGATGCTGCAGGCGATCCTGAGCATCCAGGCGGGCGATAACCCGCGTGTGACGATGGACAAGATGCTGGCGTTCATCCCGTCGGCCCGTCGCGAGGTCTTCAAGGCCGCCGCGTGAGTGACGAGCGTGTGACGGTATCGAACGGACGACTTTCCCGCAGAGGCACGCCATGTCCGACGAGCACAAAGACGAGCATGGCGAGGGACACGGCGGAGCGAGCCACGGGGGAGGCCACGGCGGTGGTCATGGCGGCGGTCACGGGGGCGGCGAGCATGAGGAGGCCGGTGCACCCGAGTGGCTGATCTCGTTTGCCGACAACGTGGCGCTGATGATGGGTTTCTTCGTCATCTTGCTGGCGATGAACATGGGACCCAAGGGCAAGGACCCGAGCGCGGGCGACCCGTCGGACGAGGCAGGGACGCCGAGCAAGGCGATGCTGGACTTTGTGATTGGTATGCGCGAGGGGTTCGGCAACCCCATCGACATCAGCTCGAGCAAGCCGCAGGAGCAGCAGTTCGTGCAGCGGCTGCGTGAATTGCGGGGTGAATCCGAGGGCGACGGCGTGCCCGGGAAGAAGCCGAGCCAGCAATCGATCCGCAAGAGCGATTACAGCGCCATCGGCTCGAAGGTGGCTTTCGACGACAACTCGGTGGCGATCACGGCCAGCGCCCGGGAGGTGCTGAAGGACACGGCCAAGAAGATCATCGGTCAGCGGTTCTTCGTCGAGGTGCGCGGCCACGTCAGCCCGCACGAGGCGCAGCGGGATTCGACCCGTGCGTTCAAGCTCGGAACCGATCGCGCGATGGCGGTGATCCAGGCGCTGGTGGAGCTGGGCGTGCCGTCGAATCAGTTGCGGGTGGTGTCGTGCGCCGACAACGACCGGTTGGTGCCCAATACGTGGTCACGCGAGAACGACCGCACCAATCAGCGGGTGGAGATCATCCTGACGAGCGAGTCGCTGCCGCCGGATCCGTACGCCAAGCAGGCGACGGGCAACGAGCCGGTGAGCGATTGACGATGCGGCTCAGGCCTGGGTGAACGTGGCGCCGTCGAGGGCGTCGAAGCTGATGAACTGACCGACCTGAAATCCGCCCGCGCTCTGGCGCGGGTCGGTGGGTTCGACATGCACGGGCACACCGGCGTTGACGACGACGCTGCTGCCGTCGATCGCGACGATGCTTCCCTGGATCCGGCGGGGGCGGCCGAAGACGGGCTCGAGGTATCGTCCGCCGCTCTGCACGACATCGATGCGACGGGCTTTGGCGCGAACGGTGCCGACGATGGTCTTGCCGATCTCGCCCCCAGCGGTGCCGAGCAGGTGGATCTGGTAGCTGGTGTTGGGCACGCTAATGACGATGTACGCGGGCTTGGTGGCGGACTCGGGCACGATCTGCTCGAGGACGCCGCGGCAGAGCTTGGGGTCGATCTTGGTCGTGGGTGCGGGCGTAATCATCGGGCAGAGAATATGCCGCGGAGGGCGGTCCGGGGGGAGGGAGCTGGCGCGGAGCGTTCCTCTCCCGCGGCGAGTCTCTCCACTATTCTTTGTGCATGCGGCTTGCGCTCGCTCAGACGAATCCGACCATCGGTGCCTTGGAAGCGAACGCCGCGGCCATCGCGGCGATGATCGACAAGGCCCGGGATCTCGAGGCGGACACGGTGCTGTTCCCCGAGCTCTCGGTGTGCGGCTATCCGCCGCGGGACCTGTTGCTGCAGTCCGGGTTTCTCGAGGCTTGTCAGCGTGCGGCCGACGGCATTGCCGAAGCGCACTCGAGGGACACAACGATCATCCTGGGTTTGCCGCGGCCGGCGCTGGACGCGGCCGGGCGACGCGTGGGGATCAGCAACTCGCTGGTGGCGTATCGCGACGGGCGGCAATTCGCCGCGTACGACAAGCGGCTGCTGCCGACCTACGACGTCTTTGACGAGGATCGGTACTTCACGCCCGGTTCGCGAGCGGTCGTGATCGATGTCCCCGGTCACCGCGGGACGGTGCGCTTGGGGCTGGCGATCTGCGAGGACTTGTGGCGCGGCGAGGACGCGGGGTTTGCGGCTCGGTACACGGACGGGCCGGACCCGATTGATGAGCTGGCGGCGCTGGGGTGCCGGGCGGTTCTGTCGGCGTCGGCCAGCCCGTTTGTCCTTGGAAAGGGCGAGCGTCATCTGGCGATCTTGCGCAAGCACGCGCAGCGGCACGGCATCCACGTCGTGAGCGTAAACCAGGTCGGGGGCAACGACGATCTGCTCTTTGACGGACGCTCGTGCGTCGTGGGGCCGGATGGCCGGGTGATGATCCGGGCCGCGGCGTTCGAGACGGCGCTGGTTTGCGTCGATCTGCCGCTCACGCAAGAGAAGGCCGTCGTGGTGTCGGCGATCGTGGCGCCGGACCGGACGCAGGCGGCGATCTCGGCTGCCCGGTCCGCAGGCGCGGACCACGGGCACGACAGGGATCTGTCGGACGATGAGCAGTTGTTCCGCGGATTGGTCATGGGCGTGCGGGACTACCTGGGGAAGACCGGATTCAAGTCGGCGCTTCTGGGTTTGTCGGGCGGGATCGACAGCGCGGTGACGGCGGCGATCGCGGCCGCGGCGCTCGGCCCTGCGAACGTGCTGGGCGTCAGCTTGCCGGGCCCGTATTCGAGCAATCACAGCAGATCGGACGCGTACGACCTTGCGGAGCGGCTGAGGATGCGGTGCGTCACCATCCCGATTGCGGCGGCGTTTGAAGGAGCCGTGGCGGCGATCGACCCGGCGATGCAGCAGCTTGGCGCGTCGTTGCTGGGCCGGACGCTGCCCGACTTGGCGGAGGAGAACCTGCAGTCGCGGCTGCGGGGCACGATCCTGATGGCGCTGTCCAACCGCACGGGCGCGATCGTGCTCACAACTGGGAACAAGTCGGAACTCGCGGTCGGGTACTGCACGCTCTATGGCGACATGAACGGCGGGCTCGCCGTGCTGTCGGATGTGACCAAGCACTGGGTGTATCGGCTGGCCCGGTTCATGAACGAGCAGCACGCGCGGCTGGGGTTTGCCACGCCGCCGATCCCTGCGGGGAGCATCGACAAGCCGCCGAGCGCGGAGCTGCGGCCTAATCAGACCGACCAGGACTCGCTTCCGGCGTACGACGTGCTGGATGAGATTGTGTCTCGGTACATCGAATGTCACGAGAGCGCGGCGCAGATTGTCGCGGCGTGCGCGGGCCGGGCGGGATTTGATGAGGCGACCGTGCGCCGGGTGATCCGGCTAACAGACGTGAGCGAGTACAAGCGGCGGCAGGCGGCCACGGGATTGAAGGTGACCGGGGTGGCGTTCGGAACGGGGCGGCGCATGCCGATTGCGCAGAGCTGGAAGAGCCCGTGAGTTCTCCTGTGTCATTAAACGATCCGTGAGAATGTGGATTGAGGTTCCAATTTTCCTTGCGACTTCTGGGACCGTCCGGTACGGTGAAGTCTCTTGTGGGATTGGAGGCTTTGCACAATGAAGTTCACTCGCACCGCCGTGCTGTCGCTCGCCGCGACGCTCTCGCTCGCCACCGCCGCGGAGGCCGCGTGGGGTCTGCGCTTTGAGGTCAGCAAGGACGGCACGACCTGGTCGCCGTCGGTCGACGTGATCGAGGGCGAGACGGCGTATTTTCGCATGAGCTCGTACTTCGTTGCGCCGATCACGGTTTCCTCGACGTCCAACGGTCAGACGGTCAACGGAGCTGGCATCGCGTTCTTTCGTTTCGTCGGCTCTTCGATCGCGGCCGGTTTCGTACCCGGCGACAAGATTGTGAGCGTGACCCGTCTTGCGGCCGCAGGTGGCACCCAACTGCTCACCGTTTCGGGCAATGTCGTTGGAACGGCGAGCCTCGTGAGCTTTGGCGCTCGCCTCCTTCTGCCCGCGCAGCTCGCACCATTGGTCAGCAACCCGGAGCAGGTGTATCCCATCTACTCCGGCAAGATCACGATCGGTTCTGACGCAACTTCGAGAACAATCACGATCAAGAACAACACCTTCGGCGCAAGTAACGCACCAGGGTTGCAGTACTTCTTGGACACCGCGGACGGAAAAGCGGGACCGCCCAGCGCCTTGTCGGGTCCACGGATCGATGTCAACGCCCTGATCAACGTCAACGCAGGGCCGTGCGATCCGGTGACCGTCAATGGTGTAAAGGTGAGCTCCAACGGTCTGTTCAACACTCCGATCGTGATCCAGGCGGATGTGTCGGCCGCGGCAGACCGGTTCCTCTGGTATCACGATGATGTGCCGCTGGTCGAGGGTGGCCGATTCTCCGGCACCACGACCAAGACACTGTCGATCTCACATCCCAATGCTCTGGACTCGGGCTCCTACACGCTTCGGTGCCGCTCCAACTGCGAATCCATCTTCACCGACCCGCAGGTCGTTTCAATTCCGTGCACGGCGGATCTCAACAACGACGAATTCGTGAACGACGCCGATTTCGGGATCTTCGCGGCTGCGTACTCCGAGCTGAACTGCCCACCCGGGCCGTGTCCGGCGGACCTGAACGCCGACGGCGTGGTCGACGACCTGGACTTCCTGTCCTTTGCTTCCCAGTACAACGCATTGCTGTGCGTTCCCTGAGCTTCTGCCGACTGCCGCTCGATTGGACTGCATCAACTCGGAGTGCTCGCGCTGCGGACTCCCATTTTCCTCATCCTCTCGCTTCTGCTCGGCCCCTGGGCGTGTGCCGCGGGAACGTACGGACTGCGCTACGAGGTATCGCTCGATCGGATGACGTGGAGCACCGCAGTGAGCGCTCCCCCGGGCGCTTTGGTCTATTTTCGCATGAGTGCGTACTTCGGACCTGGCGTCACCGTGATGACCGCGGATGGATCCGGCACCGCGGTCGCCGTCGCCCGCTTCACAGGATCTCAACAGGTCGTGGGCTTTACCGCTGGCGATGTGATTCAGAATGTCGTGCGAACCGCTCCGACTGGGAATCCGGCGTTGACCAGTGTCGCCGGATCGGGCGTGATCGGCACGACCGCGGTGACTTCGTTCGCAAGCCAGATCCTGCTGAGCCTCGAGGGGTATCTGGAGGCGCCGCAGTCCACGTTTTACATCCTCCACGGCGACCTCAAGCTGAGTTCGAATCCGCAGCCCCGCTCGCTCACCATCTCGAACAAGACCTTCGGCAGCGGGAACACTCCCGGGCTCACCTTCTATCACTCGGGTTCCCCGATCAACCGACAGACCGCCAAACCCGAAGACGGCAACACCAGGGAGGACGTCAACGCGACGATCAACTTGGCCACCGGCGGCTGCCCGGGGCCTGGGTACGAGAGCTTCGTCGGTTCGACGATTGCCCAGCCCAGCGAGCCCGCCGTGTTCACGGTCGGGGCAGCTCTGGGCATCGGATACGAGTGGTATCACAATGGCGTGCTGCTGACGGACGCGACACACTATTCGGGGCTCGGTTCAAACACTCTGACCATTCTCCATCCCATCCCTTCCGACGCGGGCAGCTACCGATGCCGGGTGCACTCCGCGTGCTTCTCGTATTCGACCACGTTTCCGATCGGTTTAGTGATCGCCTGTGGCGCCGACCTGACGCGGGACGCGTTGGTCGACGATCAGGACTTCTTGCTGTTTGTTTCGGCGTACGACGACTTTGTGTGCCCCGCGGCCTGCGCGGCGGACCTAAATGTCGACGGGTTTGTCGATGATCTGGACTTCACCGGCTTCGCGTTGCAGTACGACGCGCTCGAATGTCCTTAGAGATCGCCGTGCTCGCACGAGCATTACCGGTCCCGTTGCGTGCGCGGCTTGAGCATGGTACCTTCCCGCCGACGGCTCATGCCGGGCCGTCGACGGAGTCCATGTATGGCCGCTTCCAAATACGCCGTCGAATCGATCGGCACGTTTTTTCTCGTGAGCGCGATCGGCTTGACCACGATCGACCCCGGGGGCGCGGGGGTGTGGGCGCCGGTGGCGATCGCGGCGACGCTGATCGCGATGATCTACGCAGGCGGGCACATATCCGGGGCCCACTACAACCCCGCCGTGACGGCGGCGGTCACGGTGCGTGGCAAGTGCTTTGTCGCGGACGCCATCCCGTACATCGTCGCCCAGTGCGTGGGAGCGGCGGCGGCGGCGTTCCTGGTGCTGTATCTCAAGAGCGGCGCGAAGATCACGCCGATCACGTTTGTGCCGATCCCCGCGCTGATCGCCGAGGCGCTGTTCACGTTCGCGCTCGCGTTCGTGATCCTGAACGTCGCGACGGCAAAAGCAAACGCGAACAACTCGCACTACGGCATCGCGATCGGGTTGGTCGTGCTGGCCGGTGCGCTGTGCGTGGGGCCGATCTCGGGGGCCGTGTTTAACCCGGCGGTGGCGTTGGCGCTGGGGCTGTGGGGAGCGGTGAACTGGGCGGACCTGGGGCCCCATGTCTTCGGGCAGTTTCTGGGAGCCGTGCTGGCGGCGATCGCGTTCAAGATGTTTGTGAAGGAGTGATTTTCACTTGCTCCCGCTGGTCGATCGTTGCATCGCATCGTCGCGGCGAAAAGCATGGCGCTACCAGCTTCGATCAACAGCACTCGGTATTTGCATCATGACTCCTTCGTAGTACACCTCGTTGTATGACCCAGCCTTCGCCGAAATTCTCATTGCCCGCACGCGTCGACGCCTACTTCGCGGTCTTGGCCAAGCAGTATAAAAAAACAGGCGAGCGCGACCTTTTTGACATAGTCGTTAACGGCGTCGTGTCGGTTGCAGAAGGCTGGGATTACGACAATTGGAACGGCGGCGTGCATGGACACGGAATCACTTTCGCTCTTCCTGATGACCTGTTTCTTAAGGTGCTTTCGAGAAAAGAAGACGTCCAGAACCGACTGACTCTCGATCTGAACCAGCTAAACAGCGACGACAGCGAGAGAATCAGTTTCGTGAGACTCGAACTAGTCGCTGCTGACAAGGGCAACTGGCGCGTCAGCACTGGCATTTATCGCCCAAATGTCGCTGCGGACATTCCGACCTCAGACGAACTTCATCGCATTTGGGGACCCGCAGCAATTCGCCTGTTCTTGAGCCACAAGGCAACCCATCGAGTTGAAACTTCACGCCTAAAGAGCTCGTTGGAGCGATGCGGCGTCGCCGCCTTCGTGGCGCACGAAGACATCGAGCCCACATTGGAATGGCAAAGAGAAATTGAGAATGCGCTTTTTAGCATGGACGCTCTGGTGGCTCTTCTGACGCCCGATTTCCACGACTCCTCGTGGACCGACCAGGAAGTCGGAGTCGCCATCGGCCGCGGCGTACCGGTTCTTCCTATTCGACTCGGAAAGGATCCATACGGATTGATGGGCAAGTCTCAAGGCGTTAGTGGATGCAGCTTGTCTGACACCGATGCTCTCGCACTGAAAGTAATTGACCTTGTTGTACCGAAACTCCGCGATGGAACTCGTTGGTTCGAATGCGTGGTTGCCGCCTACGCCGCGTCAGAGAGCTTCAAAGACTCAGCCTGGACGGCAACAACTCTGTTTCCACGTCTCTCAAGCTTATCACCCGCTCAGATCGACCGGCTGCTGGAAACACATCACCAGAACGCGCAGAACCGCGAGAGTTTCAAGAGCCAAAGCATGCTGGTCACTCTACTTAATCGCGTGACTGGCAAGTACTGGTCCCTCAAAGACGGTCGGCTAGGTGCTTCGGATGGCACAACTTACAGCCCCTCCCCTAAAATGTAGAGTTGACACATGTCACGCTGCCCGTACTGCTCCCGGCCGCTCGAACTGGTCCGCGTCCATGGCCACGACCAGTGCCGCCGCTGCGGCGTGAATGTGCAGCCGTGCTGCAACGGCGAACAGTGCGTCGGGATCGACGTACAAGAGGGCGCGGGCGAGGGTCGGGAAGTCGCTTCACCGGATTTCCGACATCGGACAACCGCGATCTGAGGTTTAAGGCTTGACCTTCGGGATCTGGATTTCCCATGCCCTTCACCATCTACAACCTCCTGGCCTTCAAGAACCAGCCCGACCTCAAGGTCGAAGGGCTGGAGCCCGTGTCGTGGTACAGCCGCGGCGGATTTGATCCGGTGTCGGTCGGGAAGTGGGCGAGCGAGCAGAAGTCCGACCTCTTGATCGTGGACTTCGAGGCGTTGTGCTCGGACGTTCGGGTGCAGGCCGCGGAGTGCGTGGCGCAGGGGCACGCGCAGCGAATCGAGTCGATCCGGGCCGCGAAGCGTGACAAGAAGGTGAAGTCGGCACAGGTCGGCACGTACGCGGTCTGCCCTGTGAGCGACTATTGGACGCCGGTGATGCCCAACGACGAGAAGCTGCTCGCGTGGCGCGGGAGCAACCGGTTCAACTCCGTGCTCGCGGATGAGTTGGATGTGATCTGCCCTTCGCTTTACGCGTTCTACGACGACGCCAATGGTTACGAGAAATACGCGCTCGCGAACATCGAGGAGGCTTACAAATACGGCAAGCCCGTGATCCCGTTCATCTGCCCCCACTACCACCACAGCAACAAGGAGACACGGAACAAGATGATCCCGTACTTCGGGCGCATCCTGGATATCTGCCGCGAGCGGTGCGACAGCGTGATCCTTTGGGGAGGTTGGTGGTTCGGGCCCAAGGACATGGGTCAGCCGGGTGAGTCCGGGCATCCCTGGCCTTGGGAGGCGGACTTTGCGTGGCTCAAGGAAGTGCGTCGGGTGATGAAGACGCTGCGATGAACACGGGTGTTCAGTCTTTCGGATGCTGCCCCGATTGACCCGCGAGGTAGACTGCGGCTTCGCACTCTCGCAGGGGTTTGTATGCGTTCATCTCGTTTGATTGCCTTGCTCGCTGTGCTTGCCGGGTCTTCGACCTCGGTGGCGCAGGTTATCAATTGGAACAACGCCGGCGGCGGCACGTGGCAGACGCAGGGCAACTGGTTGCCCGTGGCTGTGCCCGATGTTTCGACCGAGTTCGCGGTGATCGGCCTGCCCGGCACCTATACGGTCACTCTCAGCGGCACCGTAAACCCGGGACGCGTCGAGGTTCAGAATCCGGACGCGACGCTCGCGATCGCCAACGCGGCGGCGTTGAACATCACGGACACGAACGTTGTCAACCACGGCCTCATCCGCATCGGCAACGGAATGGGGTTTAACTTCACTCCGCTGCGATTTCAGGTGAACGGGACGCTGGAAGGCAGCGGCCTCGTTCGGCTCGACTCGAGCACGACACTCGATTCGGCGTACCTCGAGGCCGCGGCCGGCAGCGGTCTGATCACACACAAATCGCCGCACGTGATCGCCGGAGCGGGGCGGCTTTACGGCACCATCGTCAACGAGAGCATCATTCGTGCGGACGCACCCGGGCGACTCCTCGAGAACCGGGGCACGTTGACGCAGGTCGGCGGCGGGACCATTCAGTGCACCACCGGCATCTTCGGACTCGGCAACGGCGGCTCGCTCACCGGCGGTTCGATCTTCGGAGCAGGCACGTGGCAGGCCTCTGGCGCGAGCGCGGTCGAGGCTGTGCTCGTCCAAGCCAACGGCAGCGTTCTCGACAACAGCACGCTCCGCGTGCGCGGCGTCGGCATCGTCAACAACGCGACCATCGAGGTCAACAACGGTGCGAGCTTCAACTTCACTCGCTTGCGGGCCGAGGTGCCGACAACTCTGGCGGGCAGCGGAGCGGTCTATCTTCGCTCGAACACGAACCTGGACACGGCGATGATCGATGCCGACGCGGGCGGCTCATTCGTCAACGAGGCCTCGCACGCGATTACCGGCAGCGGCCGCATCTATGCGCCGATGACGAATCGGGGCGTCATCCGGGGCACGGTGCACGGACGGGCGCTAGAGATCCGCTCCGCCGTGACCCAGGAAGGCGACGGCCGCATCGTGGGTGACAACGCCGACGCGGCGCTCAGCAACGGAGCGATCGTCTCCGGCGGACGGTTCGGGTCCGTGGGCAGCGGCCGCGTTCGAGCCAACAGCACATCAACAGTCTCAGGCGTCGAGAACGTCGGCGTTGTGCAAGTCGACAACAACTCGACACTGCAGCTCCTTGCGGCAGGAATCGAGAACAACGGGACGCTGCACATCAACGACGGCACCGGAATCAACTTCACCCAGGTCCGCGCGAACGAGAGCACGGTCTTCGGCGGCGTCGGCGCGGTCGTCCTGAACGCTTCGGCGAGTCTCGACACCGCGTACCTCAGCGCCGCGGGCGATGCGTCCATCACGAACAGCGTTGACCACACGATCCGAGGCACCGGGCGCATCTACGCGCCGATGACCAACCTCGGCACCATCCGTGCCGACAACCCGGCGGGTCCGCTGGAGATCCGGTCCGCGATCGACCAGGCGGCCGCCGGGCGCCTCGTCGGCCAGAACGCGGTGCTGCAGCTCGCGAACGGTGCGTCGATCAGCGGCGGCTTCCTCGCGTCGCTGGGAACCGGCGTGCTGCGCACCGCGGGCACATCGCGCATCTCGGGCGTCACCAACGAGGGCGAGCTCGAGGTCTTCAACAACAGCGTGCTGGAGATCGGTGCGGGCGGGATCATCAACAACGCCAGCATCATCGTGAATCCCACGCAGGGCCTGAACTTCACGCAGATCCGTGCGGTGGCGTCTACGACCCTGGGCGGCAACGGCACGCTCTATCTCAACGCCACAGCGGCCAATCCCGATACCGCGTATCTCACGGCCACCAACGACGCGATCATCACCAATCTTGCGGGGCACACGATCTCTGGAAACGGGAATGTGTACGCACCGATCATCAACAGCGGCGTCCTCCTCGGGAGCACGATCGACCCCCACGCCGTGCTCCGCCTCCGCGGCCGCGTGACCCAAGTGAACGGCGCCGTCACTGTGGACAAAGGCGATGTCGCTCTTCAGGGTGCCGAGTTGAGCGGAGGCAACCTGTACTCCACGCTCTCCACCGGCGTGGTCCGCGCGGTCGGCTCGGGGAGCTTGATCACCAATGCGATTAGTTTCGCTCCGCTCCACATCGACAACAACGCGAGCATCGCGCTCGCTGATTTCACGAACAACAGCGTTATCCTCGTGAACCCAACCGCCGGCGGTAACTTCACGTTTGCGAGCTTCCCCTCCGGCACCACGCTCCTCGGCACCGGCGTGGTGCGACTCAACGCCTCCGGAAGCCTCGATACTGCGTACCTCAGCGGCCCCGGCAGCGCCGACACCGCCACGCTCTCGCTGGGTCAGGCGGTCATCGGACGCGGCAACATCTTCGGCAATTTCACGATTCAAGGGGTCGTTTCCCCTGGCGGGCTGGCGGACAGCATTGACACGATCGGATTCCGCAACGGCAGCGTCGCGTTCGCGCCGACTGCGACCGTGCAGTTGCAAGCCATTGGCGGCGACCCCGGCCAGTACGACGTCATCAACGGCAACAGCACGCTGCATCTCGCTGGCACCGCGATCGTGAGGCTGATCAACTACAGCCTCACCACCACCTGCGACGAGATCCCGTTCATCCAAGGACCGGCCATCGTCGGCACGTTCGATACCGTGAACCTCGACGTGCCGCCCGCAACGCTCGGACGCTCTTGGCGGCTGTGGTACAAGTCCAACGGCGTTTCGCTGCGGCTTACGTGCCCGGCCGACTACAACGCCGACTGCAACGTCGACGACATCGACTTCCAGAGCTTTGCCCGCTGGTACAACATCCTCGATTGCAGCGACCCGACGATGCCGGGCGATTGTCCCGGTGATCTGAACCGCGATGCGGTCGTGGACGATCAGGATTTTCAACTCTTCGTGCTCGCGTATAACGATGTGTTGTGCCCGTAACCGACACAGGAACGAGATTCACGCAAGGGAAAAGGCGCTGAAACCGCTCGGGGCGGCCCTCCAATCATCTGGTGTATGCAACTGCCTCTTCGACACCGCCGCCCGGGGTTCCTGGTCCGCGTGCTGCTCTCTGGGTTTTCACTGACGCTCGTGAGCATCTACGCGGCGTACTGCGCGGTCATGTACAACGTGCAGGGCGACATCATCTTCGCGTCGGAATATGCGGGCAGGCACCGGGGCACCGGCAAGCCGCCGGAGGCGGAGCAATGGTGGATCGAGCAGCCCCCGGCTGCGAACGGCGAGGCGGTGAGGGTCGAAGCGTGGTACTTCACGGGCCAGAGCCGCTCGCCTTCCAATCCCGGACCGCTGGTGGTGCTCTTCCACGGCAACGGCGACATCATCGACAACTACACGAGGCTGGCGCAGTTGTACGCGTCGCTGGGGTGCAACGTGCTTCTGCCCGAGTACCGCGGCTATGGGCGCGCGACGGGCTCACCTTCGCAGGAAGGGATCGTGCAGGACACGGTACGGTTCATCACCGATGCGCTCAAGCGGCCCGAGGTGGACCCTAAGCGGCTGGTGCACCTGGGTCGATCGCTGGGCGGCGGCGTGGCGGTCGCGGTGGCGGCGAGGCTGCGCGATACCACGAGCGTGCAGCCCGCGGCGTTGGTGCTGGATTGCACGTTCACGAGCGTGGCGGCGATGTCGGGCAAGTACCTCGTCCCCTCGTTCCTGGTGACGCATCCGTTTCGGACCGATCTGGAACTGCCGAGGCTCAGCGCGTCGGTCATCATCACCCACGGCACCAAAGACCGCGTGATCCCGTACGCGCACGCGCTGGCGCTGAAGAAGATCCGACCCGACGCCACGCTGATCACGCTGGAGTGCGACCATCTGGATTTTCCGGGCAAGTCAGGCGAGTACGAGCGGTCGCTGCGGAAGTTCCTCGCGGAGAAGGGGATTCTCGAAGCGGCAGAGTAAACGGCCTGACACCGGCACGCGGGCAGCGCCGCGATCGACTCAATACCCGGCCGCGACGTCGACGCAGTTGAGCAGGGGCTCGCCAGCGCCGAAGCGACGGATGTTCTCCTTGTACAGGGCCCACCAGCGTTCCTCGGTCAATGCTCCGTCGGCGGCGACGTGCGGCGTGATCAACACGTTCGGAGCGTTCCAGAGCGGGTGATCCGCTGGAAGCGGCTCGGGGTCGGTCACATCGAGGGCCGCTCCGGCGAGACGACCGTCTTTGAGCGCGGTGATCAGCGCATCTGTGTCCACGATCCTCCCGCGGGCGATGTTGATGAGGTACGAGCCCTTCTTCATGCGCCCGATCATTCCGGCGTCGAAGAGCTTCTCCGTCTCCTGGGTCAGCGGTACGCAGATCGCGACTACATCGGCTTCGGGCAGCATCGAGCCGAGATCCTCGGGCTTGCCCACCCGCTCCACGAACGATTCCCGCGGGGCATCGGTGCGGCGGGTCGCGATGACGCGCATCCCGAAGCCGTGGGCGCGGCGGGCGATCTCGGTGCCGATGCCGCCGATACCGACGACGAGCATCGTGCGACCCTGAAGCGTGACGGCGTGGGGCCCATTCTCGCGATCAGCGACCCCCCACTTCTTCTGCTGCTGCGCGTCGTGATACTCCGGCAGCCGGCGCGTGAGCGACAGCAGCATACCGATTGCGTGATCGGCGATGGCCGGGCCGTGCACGCCGCGGGAATTGGTCACGACGATCGACGCCCGCTCTTTGAGCGCGGGCATGGCAACAAAGCGATCGACGCCGGCGCTGGTTGCGTGGACCCACGCGAGCTTGGTCGCCTTGGCGAGAAACTCGGGCGAGAGGAATCGCGCCTCGACGCCGTCGGCCTCGGGGGCGTTGTCCATCGCTTCGCCGCGGCTCGACGCTCGCAGCACGCGAACGTTCGGCGCGACCTTCCGGAGCTCTTCAATCTGCTGGTCGCTGAGCGCCCCTGCCAAATAGGTAAGCGTGGGCGCAGCCGCGTCCTGGGGCACGGGGCGGGCGATGCGGGCGTTGCGGAGCGATCCGGGCAGATCGTCCACGGCGCGTGCCGCGAGCGGGGAAAGGGCGATGACAACCAGCACCGCCGCGATACGAGCCGCGAATCTTGCACACCGCATGTCCGACCTCCTAGTGGCCCGCCCGAGTCTACGGCCGATCTTCCCGGCGCGTACTGTTGCGCCCTGTTTCGCGGACATTCTCGGCACCATTTCTCAGGCGACACCATGGCCCTCAGCATCAACAAAGAGACGCACGTTCATCTCCCCGCCGACACCAACCAGGCGCTGGGCATCGCGCAGTACGCGATCGACTTCATGAGCGACGACGCCGCCAAAACCGGCCGGCCGTCGCGGAGCGTGCTCGATCGCACCGCGCTCTTCCACACCGACGCCTGCCTGTGCGGCGTGTCGGCGCTGGCGCTGGGTACGAATGCCCCGAACTTGCTCCGCGACGAGGCACATCAGTATGCGACGCCCGTGAGCGGCGTCGGTTCGATGGCGGGTGTGCCGTGGGCGAGATCCGCCGTGCGGTCGGGTGTGCCGACGTTCGGCTCGAAGATTGACGTGCAGGTCGAGAAGGCCATCGTTGCCAACGCGGCGGCCGTGCGCGAGTGGGACAGCAACGGCACGAACTTCGGCTACAACCCCGAGCTCAATCATCTTGCGGGCGAGTTCGGGCACAACGACTTCTACGCGGTGGCACTCGCGGCGGCCCAGCTCCGCGGCAAGGACGGCGCGTTCGCGCTCAAGGGCATGCTGCTCATCGACGAGATCCGCGGCCGCCTCGCCGAGGTTTTCTCGCTCAAGTCGTACAAGATCGACCACGTCGTGCACGGCGCGATCGGCTCGGCCGCGGCGTTCGGCGCGATGATGGGCGCCACCGCGGAGCAGATCGAGTCGGCCATCGGCATGGTGATCGCCCACTACATCCCCTTCCGCGCGATTCGGGCCGGCAAGCAGCTCAGCGACAGCAAGGGCGCATCCGCGGCGATCAGCACCGAAGCCGCGATCCTGAGCGTGAAGCGCTCCATGGCCGGCTTCATGGGGCCGCGCGACATCTTCCGCAATCCTGAAGCGATCTTCCGCTTGTTTGAAGGCCCGGGCCAGCTCTTCAAGAAAACCCACAGCGGCGGCACCGGCATCCCGGACGCGAAGGAAGGCTGGGGCACCAAGACCTACGCCTCGCCCTTCGATCTGGTGCTGAGCAAGGCGGGCGACGACTTCGCAGTGATGGGTATGCACTTCAAGCTCGGTCTCTACGAGCACCAGTCGGCGGGCGCGCTGCAGGGGCTGATCAACCTCATCAGCCGCAACCCGCACCTGCTGGAGGACCAGACCGGCGACTGCATCAACAAAATCGTCGTCCGCGCCTACGAGCCCGCGTTCGGCATCATCGGTGACCCTGCGAAGCGGGATCCCAAGACCCGTCAGTCTGCCGACCACTCGATGCTGTACCTCGTGAACACGATGCTCCGCAAAGCGCTCGAGCTGGCGGGTGCGAAGAAGGGCAAGACCTTTGGCTGGAAGGACCTGATGCTCCTCCCACACGACTTCGACGCCAAGAGCCTGCACGATCCGCTCACCCGCCGCCTGATGGACAAGATGTCGTTCGAGCACGGCGGTGCCGAGTATGACGCCAAGTACCCCGACGGCATCCCGACCTCGATGATCATCACCGACGACAAGGGGAACAGCTTCGACAGCGGCCTGGTCATGTACCCCGGCGGCCACGCACGCAACCACCTTGGTCCGGACAAGGTCGATCTGTACGACATCCTGGACCACAAGTTCAAGAAGCTCGCGGAGCTGGCGAGCGATGAGCCCAAGGGGCTGGTGAAGCGTCTGAGCGACGTCGGCGACAAGAACGCCAAGGCCTTGGCCACGTTGATGGACTTTGACATCAAGTCGCACGGCAAATTTGAGTGAAGGCGTCTTTCGCGGTGCGGAACCTGTGAGCGGGTTGTCCCTCGCAGGCGGACTCAGCACTCGACGATGATCGGCGGGGCCGCGGTACGGGTGCGCAGCCGCATGTACTCGATCGCGATCTCGCGGTCGCGTTGTTCCGGGAAGATCGGGCTGCGTCCGACGAGCGTGCCGCCGGCGGCATGCACAGTAAAGCCGAAGCCGCCTTCAGGTGGTTGGAAGCGCTGGTAGATGCCCTCGAGCGAGGCGTACTGCCGCAGCCACAGGATTTGCTCCTGCGCGGTGGATTCTGAGTCCACGTTTAGGCCGATGAACAAAAGTCCAAACTTGCGTTCCGACAGTTCAAATCGGAATGTGCCCTCTGTCGTCCTGCAGATGCGGAAGACCATTGTCCTCGTGTCCCCAATGGAGGCCTCAGTGCGGGCACATCATACCGCATGGCTTCCGTCCAAGGGGTGACCCGCCAGATCTTGTCCGTTCGAAGCGGCAAAAAGACTTAGGGCAATCTCCTGTTAGACATCGCTAGGCGATAGCGGAGCGGTGCCGGCTCTCGCACGGATCATCGTAATGGCATTGTCACGTTCGGAGCGGTCTGCGTAGGGGCGGCTGCGTCCCAAGATCCCGCCGCTGGGCCCCCGGAGCAGAAAAGCGAACCCGCCTTCGCTGGGAACGGTGAGCTGAAAGATCTGGTCATCATCGGCGTGTGCGCGAACCCATTCGATTTCTTCAATCGCGGCGGCCTCGGACGCAACGGGCTCGCCGGTGATCAGCAGGCCGTGATTGCGCTCCGACAGCTCGAACCAGAAGTTACCGCGTGGAGTCTTGCACACTCGGAAACGCATCGAGCCAGAACCTCTCGCTCCCGGCAACGGATCACGGGCGGCCTCCTGCTCCAGCTCGGAGACGCCGCCGCAGGTGGTATATCCGATCGATGCGCGCGGAGCAAGCTCGATCTTCATTTGGAATTGCGAGTGCGCCATCGCTCTCGTTCCGTGGCGGGACGTACTTGAAGGGAAGCTCAGTTCCCCGACTTCTTCGACCGGGATCGCGGCGGAGCCTGCTCCTGTTCGGACGACTCCTGCTGGACAGCCGCGGGAAGCACCTCGTCAAGCGAGATTCCCGTCAGCTTTTCGTTCGCGGCGCTCTCCTCGTCGAGCGTCTCCTGGAGGAGCTGGATGATCTTGGTCTCGCCGAGCTGCTCGGCCAGGGCGCGGGCGCAGCCGTATGCTGCGATCTCGTAGTGCTCGACCCGCTGGGCAGCGCCGATGAGGGCTGCGTCGATCACGGCGTCTTCACCGGACTCGTCGATTGCTTCCTTGCCTTCCTCGACCAGGCCCTTCATCGCTTTGCACACCTTGCCGCTGGGCTTGACCTCGAGCATCTGGGCGATCTTCTCGAGGCGCTGGATGTGGCCCACCGTCTCGTCCAGGTGCGACGTAAACGCGTCCTTCAGCGTTTCGCTGGTGGCCTTCTTGGCCATCTTCGGGAGGGCCTTGGTGAGCTGGTTCTCGGCGCTGTACAGATCACGGATCTGGTCTTCGAGCAACGACTTGAGGTTGTCAAGCATGGAGGGGTCCTTGAGTGGGGCGGCGTGGAGGCTGCGTTGAGCGCGGGACGATCGAGTACAGGTACATCAGGTGCGCGTCGCGAGAAACAGATCCACCAGCAATGCGGCGGCCGAGTCGCTGGCGATGTGCTGCCAAGGTTCAGCTGCTGCCGAGTCGCTCAGGCGGTTGGCAGGTGCGTCGGCATGAGGAGGCGGTGAGGAACGGGCGTCACCATCGGGATTCATAAGTTCCTGTCCGGAATGCGCGACCGTGCCCGGAGGGGCGCGGCCGCGAGAGGAGAGGGAGCTGTTGAAGAGGTTCAAAGGCGCGTCGAGGTCCGGTCGGTTCGCGTGACAACTTGCGGATTCGAGTCCGGCGTGGACGCCTCGGAGGTGCTGGTGATGTCAGTGGCGCCAGCAGCGCGGTAGATTTCCTTCGCCTGCTTGATCTGCTCGGCATTCTCGGTGTGGGCCGAGATGAGGATGTTGCCGCCGCGGACCTTGCCTTCATAACGCTTGGCCTCGATCTCGGGGATGCCCAAGCCGACCAACGCGCCGCCGATGCCGCCGGTGGCCGCGCCGAGCGCGACGCCGCTGAGGGCTGCCATGATGGGACCGGCGGCGATGAACGGACCGACGCCGGGGATGGCGAGCATGCCGATGCCGGCCAGGAGGCCGAGCGTGCCACCGATGACTCCGCCGGCGCTGGCACCGGCCGCGGCACCTTCGGGGGCCTTGGTGTTGGTCTCGTGCGCGAAGTCGCGCTGACCGGTCTTGTCAGGGAACAGGATGGAGATATCGCTGTCGCTGAATCCGGACGAGCGGAGGCGGCCCACGATGTCGTTGGCCATGAACTCGGACGATGCGACACACAAGACAGACGTAGCCATGAGAACTCCTTGGTCAGGTGTTGAACTTTTTCTGCGGCGCTGCTTCGCAGCCGCGGGTTACTTGGCCTTCACTTCGAGCTGATTGTCCACGCGGGTCACGCCGCTCACGCGTTTGGCGATGGCCTCGATGGCGTCCTTCTCGGTCTGGCTTTCGACCGGCCCGCGCAGCGTGGTGACGCCATTCTCGGTGATGATCTTGCAGTTCTGGGCGTTCATGGACAGCGACTTATCGTCCATGATGGCGCGGCGGATGGCCGCGGTGATGTCGATGTCTGCCTTGCTGTTGGACTGATCGATCGGGGTTTTGGTGTCCGACGACTGATCACGCTTGTTGTTGGCGGTGTTGTCCGCATTCGTCGACCCCGTGGTCGTGCTCGGAGTGGTGCTGGGGTTCGACGTTGAGTTGTTCGGGTTCGTCGAACTAGTGTTCGCGGGCGTGTCGTTGCGGCGTTCGCAGCCGACTGCTACGACAGTCGCGACACACGCGAGGACAATTGAATGAGCGTTCTTCATGGGTGACTCCTTGATCGCGGCCGAGAGTCCTGTCTCTCCGGCGGCGTTTGCTCCCGTGCATGCTGATGGTGCCCGTGGCGGGTGAACGCTCGATGATGGAGCGGTGAATTCGCATTCACGGGCGATCCACCTAGCGCGTCCTGCTTGTTAGTTCCAGGAGATTTGGACTCCGCCGCGGGTTCGACGGATGAACTCTCGCTGGGCGGCCATGGCTTCTTCAGGGCTGGCGACCTGCGTACTGATGCCAAGGGGGTGGCCGCCGCTGGAGCGGAAGGCGAAGCAGTGCGCGCCTGTCCGGGTGCGGAGCTGGACGTAGCGGCTCTCCTCCGCCATGTGACACTTGATGTCATCGATCACCGTTTGCATCGCTTCGATCGATGTGAACAGCACGCTCGTCACCGACGCTGAAGTCGCTCCGCTGTACACGACGAAAAAGCACCTTCCCAAGGATGTCCGGTACACGGCAATGTGCGGCGCGTTGTTCATGGGAAACGCAAGTTTCACGGTGTGACTGTCGCAGCCCGGTGGGGTGCGCCGGAGCCGGGTTCATGGTGCGTGCGGAAGCGCGACGGGAGCCTGAAACCACGGTGAAAAAAAGTCCATCCCCGGTTCCGCACCAAGGGGAGTGATCGCCGCACACTCGGAGTCTTCACTTCATCGCGACGCCGTTCCCAGGCCCGGCGAGGGGGTGGACCCACCCATGGCACGAACCCATCCCATTCCCACCCGCCCCCCGGTGCTGCTGGGCGTCTTCCTCGCGGGACTGATCCTGTACTTCGCACGCGAGGTGCTGATCCCCATTGTTCTCGCGACGTTCATCGCGTTTCTGCTCGCGCCGTTTGTGCGGGCGCTTGAGCGGATGCGGCTGTCCCGGGCGGCGGCGGTGATTGTCACGGTCGCGATCGCCACTATTGGCGTCGGCGCGGTGGGGTGGTTGGTGGAGGAGAAGGCCTTCGAGCTCGCGTCGCAGCTGCCGAAGTACAAGGCCAACATCATCAACAAGCTCTCGGTGCTGAAGCCGTTGACGCAGGGAGTCCTCGATCAGGCTGGCACGACGATCCAGGAGCTCGGATCGGAACTCGTCAAGTCCGCGAAAGAGTCGAGTAATGCTGCGAACGGCGCCGCAGTGGCCCAGCTTCCCCCGGAGCCGCTGCCGGTTCGAGTGGTCGCTGACGCCACCCCGCCGCTGACCTATGCCAGCACGTACCTCGGTCCATTGCTGGCGCGGATGGCGACGGCGGGGATGGTGGTGGTGTTCACGATCTTCATGCTGCTGCGACGCGAGGATCTGCGGAGCCGCGTGATCCGGCTGATCGGACCGGACGAGATGCACCACACGACGCCGGCGTTCGACGACGCGGCTCAGAGGCTGAGCCGGTTCCTGCTGGTACAAACCCTCTTGAACGCGAGCATCGGTGGGCTGATCGGCCTGGGTCTGTTCTTTCTGCATGTCCCGGGAGCGGCCTTGTGGGGGCTGGTGATCGCTTTGCTGCGATTTGTGCCATATGTGGGCACGATGCTCGGGGCGGCGTTCCCGATCGCCCTGTCGCTGGCGACCTCTCCGGGATGGACGCAGCCGCTGCAGGTGCTTGTGCTCATCGTGGTCGTGGACGTGGCGTTCAGCAACTTTGTGGAGCCGATGGTGGTGGGCGCTGGAACCGGGCTTTCGCCGCTGGCGGTGCTGGCGTCGGCGGTGCTGTGGACCTGGCTGTGGGGCCCCGTGGGTCTGATCCTCGCGACGCCGATCACCGTGTGTCTCGCGGTGCTGGGCAAGCACGTGCGTTCGCTGTGGTTTCTGGAGATCCTGCTGGGGACCGAGCCGGTGCTGACGCCGCAGGCGGCGTGCTATCAGCGGCTGCTGGCCGGCGATCAGGAGGAAGCGACGCGGCTGGTGGACACGTTCGCTCAGGGACGTACCAGCGTGGAGGTCTATGACGGCCTCTTGCTCCCTGCTTTGGCGCTGGCCGAGCGCGATCGACATCGGGGGGAACTCGACGAGCGGCGGGAGCAATCGATCCGCGACATTCTGGCGGTGCTCATTGAAGATGTCGGGGCCCGTGACGCGGCGCTTCCACCCGCGGGGATGGGCCCGGTGGTGTGTGTCCCGGCGCGTGATGCGGCGGACGAGCTCACGGCCCGGATGCTCGAGCGGGTGCTCACCACGCGAGGGATTGCCGCGGAGACGCTGTCCTGCACGCTCACGCCGCGTGAGGCCGTGCGGAGCCTCACGGAGCGACCGCCCGCGGTGGTGTGCATCTGCGCATTGCCACCCGGTGCCATGCTGCACACCCGCGTGCTGTGGCATCATCTGGAGCGCGTCGGGCCCCGAATGATCATCGGCGTGTGGGACGACAGCGCCGATCGGGAGGCGTTGCGGGTGCAGCTTGGCTTGCCGTCGCAAGATGGGCTGGCGACGAGCATCAAGCAGGCCGCCGATGAGATCGATGCGCTGCGAGCATCAGACGCCGAGATCAAGAAGGCAACCGCCTGAGATCGGCCTGGCGGATCACTCGTGCGGCTTGATCACGACCTTGATGCAGTTGTCTTTCTTGTCGCGGAACGTCTCGTACATCTCGGGCACGCGGTCGATGCCGACCCGGTGCGTGATGATCTCAGCGGGCTGCAGCTTCCCCTGCGTGATCAGGTCGAACAGCGGCTGCATATATCGACGGACGTGGGTCTGGCCCGTCTTGATGGTCAACCCTTTGTTCATGACGGCGCCAAAGGGGACGCTGTCGAGCATGCCGATGTAGACGCCCGGGACCGAGACCGTGCCGCCCTTTCGGCAGCACATGATCGCCTCGCGAAGCACGTGCGGGCGATCGCTCACAATGCCCACGCTGCTCTTGAGTTTGTCCATGACGGCGTCGACGCCGCCCATGCCGTGGGCCTCGGCGCCGACGGCGTCGATGCAACGGTCGGGTCCCATGCCGTTGGTCATGTCGTCGAGTCGCTCGGGGATGCTGCCCTCGTCCATGTTGAGCGTCTCTGCCTGGCCGAGGCGGCGCGCCATGGCGAGCCGCTCGGGCACACGGTCGATGGCGATGACGCGCCGAGCGCCGAGGAGCCAGGCACACTGGATACAGAACTGCCCGACCGGGCCGCAGCCCCAGACGGCGACCGTGTCGCCGACCTCGATGCCGCAGTTCTCTGCGGCCATATAGCCGGTCGGAAGGATGTCGGATAGGAAGAGCACCTGCTCGTCGTCGATGTCGGATTCGATCTTGAACGCGCCGATATCCGCGTATGGCACGCGGAGGTACTGGGCCTGGCCACCGGCGAAGCCGCCGGTTAGATGCGAGTAGCCGAACGCCGCCCCGGCACGATGTCCCATCGCCTTTTTGGAGAGCTCGACACCCTCGGGCGTGTTGGATCGATCGCACGCACCGTAGAGGGTCTTGAGACAGAAAAAGCACTCGCCACAGGCGATGTTGAAGGGAACTACGACTCGGTCGCCCTTCTTGATGTGTCGGACTGCGCTGCCCACGTCTTCGACGATGCCCATGGGCTCGTGGCCGAGGATGTCGCCCTTCTCCATGTGCGGCACCACGCCGTGGACGAGGTGGAGATCCGACCCGCAGATCGCGGAAGAGGTCACCCGGATGATGGCATCGGTCGGGTCCTGAATGACCGGATCAGGGACTTCGTCAACGCGGACATCACGGTTGCCATACCAGCAGACAGCCTTCATGGATACTCCTCCACCCGCGTGATCGAACGACTCAGACTCGTTTGGCAGCGCTCTTGGTTGTCGCTGCCGCTTCCAGGACCTCGTCCTCTGAGATCGCCGTGAGCTTCTTGTCGGCGGCGCCCTCCTCGTCGAGTGTCTGTTGCAGCAACGAAACGACCTCCGACTTTCCGACCCGCTCGGCGAGAGCCCGGGCGGTGCCGTACGCCGCCATCTCGTAATGCTCGACCCGCTGCGCCGCGCCGATGAGGAGCGCGTCAATGACGGGGCTCGCTTCCTTGTACCGGAGCACCTCGTTCCCCTCCTCGATGAGCCCTTGCATGGCCTTGCAAGTCTTGCCGCTGGGCTTGACGTCGAGGATCATGCAAGCCTTCTCAAGACGGACGAGGTGCTCCCGTGTTTCGGTCAGATGGTTCAGAAGGGCCTGGCGGAGCGTACTGCTGGACGCGCCCTCGGCCATCTGTGGCAACGCGGTCGTGAGCTGATGCTCGGCGCTGTACAAGTCCTTCAACGACTCTTCGAGCGCCATCTCGATCGTGCGCGGGGTCTCGGCCACGGTGCTCTCCCTTCTGGGTTCCTCAGCAGGGCGTCTCGGCCATCACAGCGCGGGCGCGGTGTTATCGCGATCGTGACGGCGAGCGTCCATGTTCGCCATGCCGCTGCCCACGCATGCGCCGGCCACCGACGCTCCCAGGCCCGCGAGCAAGCCGATCACCGACCACCATGCCGCGGTGCGGGCGGCTCGGCGCACGGCCTCGGCCTGCACCGCATCGACACGCAGCGCATCCGCTGATGCGGCCTCGCGACCAGCACCGAACAGGGTGCGATCCGAGCGGGTGTCGCTTCCCGACATGATGGCGAGCGGAGAGGTGGCGGCGGAGGCCATACCGACGCCCGACCACAGAACGGCGAATCCGAAGACAGCAACGACGGCCCACATAGCGCCGCCGCAGATCTTGATGGTCGCCCCCCGGGGCAAGCTCACGACTCGTCCGAGCACCAAGCCGCCCGCAAAGAGGGCGATGGTTCCGGTGATGAGCCACCACACGCCAGCCAGCGCTGTGACGGTGCGGACGCCTGTCTCCGTGGGAGTCGGGTCCGCGGCTGTGGCTCCGACGGCCATGCCCAGCACCGTGAAGACGAACTGGATGCCGATGGCGCACACCGCGCCGATCATGATCGAACCCCACATGGTGCGTTTGATCAGCGGCGGCGAGAAGTCACTGACAAATGCGGCCGCGGTGGTGGATGGATACGTGGTCATGAAAGAGACTCCTGTGGTTGGCGGTCATGCCCGAACAGGAAGGTTCGGGATGAGAGCCAAGCCGTGAGTGAGCCGGCTGTGAATTGCGACTCAGTTCTTCACGGCAACCGATCCGGGGATCCGGATGCAATCCCCTCGCCGCGCTGTCGCGCGGAGAGGAGCATGTTCACCGACACCACTCAGCGGCTGGAGTGCTGACCGCTGCGCGAACCACGACCCGAGGATCCGCCTCGGCTGCCGCCGCTGCTCTGAGACCCCGACCGGCTAGAGCTGCCGCTGGACGATGAGCTCCCGCGACTGCCAGAGCGGGACCCCTGGCCGCCAGGGCTGGCGCTGCCGCTGTTGCCGCCACGTGAACCTCCAGCGCTCCCTCCGCGGCTCCCGCTGCTGCTGCTTCCGCCGCGGCTGCGGCTCTGGCCTCCGCCGCTGTGGTTTCCGCCTCGGCCGGATCCGCCGCTGTTCGAGCCGGACCGACCCGATGAGCCTTGGTTGCTGGAGGAGCCGCGGCTGCTGGAGGAGCCTCGATTGCCCGACGATCCACGGCTGCTGGAGGAGCCGCGGTTGCCCGAGGAGCCGCCGTTGCCGCCGCGACCACTGCGTCCGCCGCGATCATCGTCGTCGTCCGAGCGGCTGGAAGAAGATCCCCTCCCACCGCTGCTGAACTGACCAGACTCATCACGGGAGCGATTCCCCGCACCGCCGCCGCGATTACCGCCACGGCTGCTGCCGCGGTCGTCTTCATCGTCGCTGGAACGGCTAGACGAGCCACGCCCCCCACTGCTGAAATGGCCTGACTCGCCGCGGGACTGGCTGCCGCTGCGGCTGCCGCCGCGTCCGCCCGATGAGCCGCCATTGGAATGTTCATACTCACTGCGTGAACGGCTGCGGCTGTTCGAGCCCCGATCGTCATCGTCCGAGTTCGATCGACTCGATGAGCCCGAACGGTTGGACGAGCGGTGCGACCCGCGGTCATTGTCGTCATCGTCGTCGTCGCTTGATTGACGCGAGGATCCGCTCCGTCGGCTCGAGCCGGAGTCCTCGTCGTCGTCCTCGCCCGAGAAGTGGCCGAACTCGTCGCGGGCCTGACCGTGGCTGCTCCCGCCACGATCGCTTTCCGTGTCGTCGTCGTACCTGTGCGACGAGCGCTGACTGCCGGAGCGTCCGCCGTCCTCGTCGTCGTCGTCATACGAGCTGGAACGGCCCGAGCTGCGAGAGCTGGACTCGTAGTCGCCCTCATGATCTTCGTCGTAGTAGTTGGAGCGTCCGCTGTCGCCGCTGAACTGGCCGTGCTCATCACGGGAGTGCAATTCACGATCGCCCTCGTCGTCGTACGAGCCGGACATCGAGCCGCGGCGGCTCTGAGAGTCGCTGTCTTCCTCATCCCATGACTGATGCCGACCGGAGGAGCCGCGTGAACCGCGCTCAGACGTGCCGCCGCGGGTGCTCGACCTGCGACCACGATCGTCGTCATAATCATCACGTGCCATAACTGATTTCCCTTCTAATGATGCCCCGGAAGCCAGCCCGTTCGTGGCGCCAACTCATCGGAAGCTGCTGGGCTGACTTCACCGGTTCCCGGCGCTGCAGCTTCCGGTCACTTTGTTCCCGAGGACGCCGCGGTTGCGGCGGGTTACTCCGAAGCGGACGCCGCGTTCACCAGCTTGGGTTCGCGAGGAACGGGCGGGCGGACGATGCGATGCTGAGGCGACGGGTGACGCGAGAAGCGCGACGGCCGAAGGAGCAGCGGCGTCTCGCGGGCGATGGACTGGCGCAGAGCCTGCAGGACTCTCACGTCGGCGAGTCCTTCCCATCCCGAGGGCTCTGGCGCGCGCTTGTTCTGGATGCAATCCGAGAAATAGATTAACTCGGCGGCGAACTGATCGCGCTTGCCAACAACGCTGGTGCGTGACTTGTCGTTCTTGGTCACCGTGATCTCGGTCTTCTCGGAGTAATCGAAGGCGTTGTCGAGGCACACGCCGCCCTCGGTGCCAAGCAGCTCGAACCAACTCGATGTCGAGAGCCCGAAGCTGCAGGTGAAGACCGCGGTCCGGTCGCCGGGGAAGCGGAGCATGCCGATGACGGTCTCATCGACCTCGCGGAAACGCGCGTCCTTGGACCGCGTCGACCACGCGTGGACCTCGACGGGTTCGGCGCGAAAGAGCGAGCGTGCGGCATTGACGCAGTAGATGCCGATGTCCAGGAGCGGCCCGCCGCCGTACTTGGCCTGTAGGCGGATGTTCTCGCCATCCTTGATCTGGTATGTGAAGGACGCGACGAAATGCCTCGGCTCGCCGATGTCACCCGCCTTGACAACCTCGATGGCCCGCAGGTTGGCAGGGTCGAAGTGCAACCGGTAGGCGGTCATGAGCTTCACGCCGGCTTCCTCGCACACGTCGATCATGCGGCGGCATTCGCGCTCCGTGACACCCAGGGGCTTCTCGCACAGGACATGGGCCCCGGCACGTGCCGCGGCCTCGACCATGGGTACGTGCTCGGAGTTGGGAGTCGCTATGTAGACCGCGTTGATCTTTTCCTGGGCGATGCACTCCTCCAGCCCGTCGTACCCGTAGAGGGCCGAGAGCTTGTACATCTTTCCGAGTTCCTGAAGCTTCTTGTCGTCGCTCGACACCAGTGCGACAAGCTCGGAGTTGGACCGCGCGTGCGAGAAGGCCGGGAGTACCGCCGCCTGCGCGATGTGCCCGAGCCCGACGACGGCATATCGCGTGCGTGGGGCGCTCTGCACGCTCGAGCCGGTTGCAGAGGAGGTCTTCTTGGCTTTCTTTGACATCGGGGCGAGCATGACCGGGAGCGGTGAGGATCACCTGAAGGCGGCATGAAAGGAATAGAGCTTGCGGTCATCGCGATGCGACTGGTAAACGCCATCTCACGGAACACTCACGTCCATCCCGCATCCCTTCGCAGACTGCGGTAACGCAATCGCCCTACTTGCCGGCCGCCTCGTGCGGCCTTCGTGAGACGCTTGACCATCGCGACGGACACCGCTCAACCTCGTTCGCCGCGCCGCCGTCGGGTACTCCGCGCAATGGTGGTCCTGGCGCTGGTGGCCGTTGCCGGACTGGGAGTGTTACGGCTTATGCTCCCCAGTCTGGTGCGCGACCACATCAACGATGTTCTCGCTCAGCCCGCGGACTACACCGGTCGCGTGGAAGATGTCGATCTGAACCTGTGGCGCGGGGCGTACTCCATCAAGGGTGTGCGGATCGTGAAATCCACGGCACGACTCCCGGTGCCCTTCGTGGACGTTCAGCGGATTGATATCTCGGTGGATTGGAGCTCGCTGCTCAACGGGACCGTGCGAGGCAAGCTGCGGCTTGACACGCCCCAGGTCCACTTTGTGGACGGCCCCACGCCCGCGGAGTCGCAGTCCGGGGCTCACCAGCCGTGGCTCGCGATGATGCGCAAGCTGTTCCCGTTCCGGCTGGACAAGGTCGAACTGGTCGACGGCGAGGTCCATTTCCAGGCGTTCCACGAGCGACCATCGGTGGATGTGTACCTCACCGATCTGCACCTCACTGTGTCCAACCTGACCAACGTTCAGAACACGGTGGATCCGCTCCTCGCGACGGTCACCGGTCGCGCCAAGGCCATGGACAGCGGGCGCGTCGAGCTGGATATGCGTCTCAACCCCGACGAGTACCGTCCCACCTTCGAGTTGGCGGCCAAACTCGTCGACATGGACGTCACAAAGCTCAACTCCATGGCGCGGGCATACGGAGGCTTTGACTTTGAGGGAGGCCGATTTGACTTTGTGGTAGAGCTCACCGCGCGCGACGGCCTGCTCGACGGCTACGCCAAGCCACTGTTTCGCGACGCGACCATCTTGGGGCCGGACGACGTCCGCAAGAACAACCCCCTGGAGTTCATCTGGCAGTCGCTCGCCGGAGCGGTGGGCACCGTGCTCACCAATCCGCCGCGCGACCAGTTCGGAACCAGGTTTGCCATCCGGGGCGATCTGGACGATCCACGCACGAGCGTGCTGGAGATTGTTCTGAACACGCTGCGCAACGCCTTCGTGCAGGCGTACCTGCCCAATCTCGAGGGGAACATGGCTCCCCAGGCCGCGAGCTCACGACCCCGCCGCACCGAAACGGAGAACCCATGAACCCGCGTCTTGTGATCCATGTCGTACGCGTGCTGCGGCTGGGCGCCGCGATCCTCTCGCTTGTTCTGAGCGGCTGCGGCGGCTCAAGCCAGCGACGCCCCCCGGCCTCGGGCAGCCCCGAGGCGGATCGCCGGGCCGAGATGCGCGTCGGTTCAGAAGAGACGTCCGGTTCGGAGACTGCCGCGGATGCGCCGCTGTATGTGCGGCTCGGCGGACGTCCGGTCATCATCGACATCGTGGAAGACAGCACCGCACGCATCATCGCCGACCCGCGCGTGAACTTCTCCCGCGACAACGTCTCCAAGAACTGGTTTGGCGGAAAGGTCACGCCCTGGAAGGCCACACCCGAGAACGTGGATCGCTTCAAAACGCACATGGTGGAGTTCCTCACGCTCGCGACGGGCGGCCCGGCCCAGTACGGCGGTCGGGACCTCGGTGTGGTGCATAAAGGCATGAAGATCACCAACGACGAGTTCGACGCCGCTGTGGGTGACATCAAGGCGTCGATGGACCGACTCAGCATCGGTCCCAACGAGCAACGCGATCTGCTGGCCATCGTCGAGACAACCCGCAAGCAGATCGTGGAGAAGCTGTAGCGGAGGCGGCTATGCACGAGCGCAACGACTCGTCTCATACATCCGGCGTGACCACTCCGGTGTGGTACGCCGACGCCCGGGTCCCACAGCGCGGCCGCTTGGAGCGTGATGCGCACGCGGATGTTTGCGTGGTGGGCGCCGGTATCGCCGGTATCACCGTCGCGTATCTCTTGGCACGCCATGGCAAGAGCGTCATTGTCCTTGACGAGAAGCCGGTCGCGGGCGGCGAGACCGGACGCACCAGCGCCCATCTTGCCTCGGCAATCGACGACCGCTTCGTCCACATCGAACGACACCTCGGCGCGGACGCGGCTCGCATCCAGTATGAGAGCCACGCGGCGGCGATCGACTTCATCGAGCGGGTGGTGCGGGAGGAAGGGATCGAATGTGGCTTCGCGCGGCTCGACGGGTTGCTCTTTCAGGACGCCCTGCGAAGCGGCCCCGCTCTTGATGAGGAGTGCGCCGCCGCCAGGCGGGCCGGCTTTCTGGGCGTGGAACTGCAGGGTCGGGCACCGACCATCGGCTTCGCGGCGGCGCCGTGTCTGCGCTTCCCACGTCAGGCGAGGTTCCATCCGCTGCAGTACATCGTTCAGCTGGCGGCCGTCGCCGAGAAACTCGGCGTGCGGATCTGCTGTGGCACACGCGTCATGGACCTGACGGGCGATGATGGAGTGGTCGCGAAGCTTGCCGACGGGGTGCGCGTCACTGCCAACTTCGGCGTTGCCGCCACGAACGTGCCCAGCCCGATCAACAACTGGATGGGCGTGTACACCAAGCAGGTCGCGTATCGCACCTTCATGATCTCGCTCGAGCTCCCTCGCGGCGGTGTGACCGATGCGCTGTACTGGGACACCGCAGATCCGTATCACTTTGTGCGTGTCCACAAGACAATCCGAGACGGCAAGGAATCCGAGATGCTGCTCGTTGGAGGCGAGGATCACCGCGTGGGGGTTGCGGAGGAATCTGACGCACAGCCCCACGCAGCCTTCGATCGGCTCGAACGCTGGGCCCGTGAGCACTTCATGCCCGAGCGTGGGCTCGGCAAGGTCGTAGATCGGTGGTCCGGCCAGGTCGTCGAACCCAACGACGGCGTCGCGTTCATAGGCCGCGTGCCATCGAGCGGGCACTCCGCGTGCTTTGTGATCACCGGCGACAGCGGCATGGGCCTGACCGGGGGCACGCTCGGTGCCCTGTTGGTCTGCGATCTCATCGTGCGAGGCGGCCCGGGGCGTCGCGACGAGCAGGTGAACCGGTGGGCGACGCTCTACAGCCCCACGCGCAAGCCGTTCCACTCGCTCGGCACCGCGGTCGAGTTCGCAAAGGAGAACGCCGCCGCGGCAGGCCACTTCCTGGACTATCTCAAGAAATCCGAGCGTTCACGTCCGGAGGAGATCCCGCTCGGAAGCGGTGCCGTCCTGAACCGCGGCACGCACAAGATCGCGTGCTATCGCGACGAGAAAGGTCGTGTGCACGAGTGCTCCGCGGTCTGCACGCACCTCAAGTGCGTGGTGCACTGGAACCAGATCGAGAAGAGCTGGGACTGTCCGTGTCACGGCAGCCGGTTCGATGCGTTCGGGAAAGTGCTCATGGGACCCGCGATCGATGACCTTCCACCTGTCGCCTCGACGAGCGGGGCGTCCACTAACGCATCCTGAGGCCCTCCCGGCCGTTGCACGGTCAGCCTTCACCTCGCGTAGTCGAGCGACGCTTCCGTGCCGGGCGTGTGGGTTGACCGAACGCGGGCCAGGCGGGTCGTGGTGAGAGAGGCTGATCGAGAACATCCGACACGGTGAACTGGTTCGCCGCCTTCATCGCGGGCAACTCTTCCCACGTGATCGGCATCGCGATCGGAGCGCCGGGACGGGCTCGCACGGTATATGGAGCCACCGATGTCGCGCCGCGGCCGTTGCGAAGGTAATCGACGAAGATCTTGCCGTGACGCTTGGCTTTGCTCATGTTCGCGACGTAGAGGCTCGGCCGTTCGGTGGCGAGCCTCTGCGCGATGTCGCTGGCAAACGCCTTGGCCTCGTCCCAGGTCATCTCTCGGGACAACGGTGCCACAACGTGTAACCCTTTGCCGCCGGAGAGCTTCACAAACGACTCCATCTTCTTCTCGCGCAGCATCGCCCGCACATCCTGAGCGCCTTGCTTGGCGCGATCGAAGCCAACGCCCGGTCCGGGATCCAGATCGATGGTGATCTGATCCGGATGCTCCAGGTCTTCTGATCGCGAGCCCCACGGATGTATCTCGATCACGCCCATCTGGACGAGCGTGACAAGCCCTTCCACCGAATCGACCGAGATGTACAGGCCCGTGTCCTCCTTCTCCTTGACGCGGATCGAGCGGACGGGATCCGCGAAGGTCTCATGGAGGTGCTTCTGAAAGAAGCACGCACCTGCGATGCCCTTCATGCAGCGGACCACGCTGAGCGGGCGTTGAACCAAGAACGGCAGGAGCAGCTCGGCGACCGATTCGTAGTATCGCGCGAGGTCTCCCTTGGTCACGCCACAGTCTGGGAAGATCACGCGATCGGCGTGGGTGATGGTGACCCCGGCGATCTCGATCGATGAGCCGGACCCGTTGGAGAAGGCGGGCCCGCGCCGCGGCGGAGCGGACTTGCGCTCCGAGTTCGTCTTGGATTTGGACTGTGACTTGGGTCTTGCTTTCGTGATCAGCGGCTTGTTCACCTCGGCCTGCACTTCCTTCTCGGCTGCCGCCTTAAGCCACTCGGCCGGTCGCTCCCGCTCGATGCGCACGTCCTCCGAGGCCTTGTCCACCCGCAACCCCTGAAAGGCCGGGTGCCGGAGTCGGAGATCTTCGGGCCACTCCGAGAACGCGATTTCCGCAACCAACACGGGACGCACCCAGCGAGCGTTGCGTGTTTCCTCGTGCGGGGGCGGAGTGTCGAGCGGGTGCGTGCTCACGCGCAGCGCATCCAGCTTTCGTCCCAAGGAACGCAGAGTGGATTCGTCGAATCCGGTCCCCACTTTGCCGGTGTACACGAGCTTGCCGTCGGCGTCGTGAGCGGCGAGCAGGAGGGCACCGAAGTTCGTGCGGCTTCCACCAGGCGCCGTCCATCCCACCACGACAAACTCCTGGCGACGGCCGCACTTGATCTTGAGCCAGGTCTTGGTCCGTCCCGACGTGTACGGTCCGTCCGCTCGCTTGGAGATGATCCCCTCTAGGCCCAAGCGACAGGCGTTGAGCTGGACATCCGACCCGTCGCCCTCGACATGATCGCTGTATCGCAGAGTGGACTTCTTTGTGGGCGTGCCCAGAAGCGATTGCAACGCCCGCTTGCGTTCAAGCAGCGGCTGATGCCGAAGGTCAACGCCGTCGAGGAAGAGCAGATCGAACACAAAGAACGTGAGCGTGGAGAACCTCTGCTGCTTGATCGCCTGCTGTAGGCCCTGGAAATGCGTACGCCCGTTCTTGTCGAGGATCACCGCCTCGCCGTCGAGCACCGCTTGCTTGCAAGGCAGCGCCGCGATCGCGTCGGCGATGGGTCCGAACTTCGCGGTCCAGTCCTTTCCCGCGCGGGTGACAAGGCGGACCTGCTTGTCCGCGAGTTCGGCTATCAAGCGGTAGCCATCGAACTTGATCTCGTGCAACCATCCGGGTCCACCGGGCGTGTGATCGGCGAGGGTGCAAAGCTGCGGCGCGATCCCACGCGGAATCGTGGCGTTGGCCAGCTTGGCCCGCGTCGGAGGCTTCTGGCTCGCTTCGTTGCCGCGCTTGCGCGCCTGGCCGCCTGCTTTCGCGATTGCGTCGAGGTTTCGTCTCGTGGCGACGCTGCTGACTTCGCGCTCCGTGAGTGCGGCTCCATTGGAGCGGGCATCTTCGTCTGGGTGTTTGATGAGCAGCCAATTGTGCTTCTCGTGCTTGCCGCGGTTCGGCATACGGGTCAGCGTCCACTGCCCGCGCAGACGCTCGCCCTGGAGCACGAACTTCAACCGTCCCTTGCGGAGTGCGGCCTCTGGATCCGCGTCGAGGGGCGACCACGTGCCTCGGTCCCAGAGCATGACCGTGCCGCCGCCGTACTGGCCGTAGGGGATCACTCCCTCAAACCCGCCGTAGTCGAGCGGGTGATCTTCGACTTCAACCGCGAGCCTCTTGTCCTTGGGATCGAGCGAGGGGCCTTTTGGAACCGCCCAGGACTTGAGCACGCCGTTGAGTTCAAGTCGAAAGTCGTAGTGCAGTCGGGTGGCGTCGTGTTTCTGCACGACGAAGCTCAAGCCGTTCGCGGAATCGACGGCCTTCGTGCTTCTGGTGCGCGTCTTGGATGTTGAGCTCCGGCCTGCACCGCTCGGCTCGGGGGTCATGGAGAAGTCCCGCTTGCGGATGTACTGCTTGAGCGACATCGAAAGAGGTCCTCGCCGCACTCAGCCGGCCTTGCGCTTGGGAGCCTTCTTCTGCGTGCGCGGCGAGGGCCGGCGTCCTGACTTGGGCTCGTTCTGTTCCAGGCTCTTCTTGAGCACGTCCATGAAGTTGATCGGCCCGGTCGCCGGCTCCTCTTCCACGTCGGGCAGGTCGGCCGGCCGCTTCACATCGCCGGACTCCATTCGTTTCTCGATCCACTTCATGAGCTCGGTGCGGTACTCGTCGGTGTACTGATCGGGATCCCACTCCCCCGCCATGGCGTCGATCAGCGTGCGCGCGACCTTGAGCTCGGGCGCGCTCACGCCGTGGGCCTTCGCGGGCCCCGCGGGGAGCTTCAGGTCCTTGATGGATCGGATCTCCTGCGGGTAGCGGAGCAGTTCCAGAATGAGTGCATCGCCGTGGGGAGACAACGCGGCGATGTACTGCCGCGTGCGAATGACAACCTTGGCGATCCCCACGCGTCCTGAGTCCTTCATCGCGTCGCGGAGCAGAACATAGCCCTTGTCCCCGCCCTTCCCGGGCTCGAGGTAGTACGGTGTGTCGAAGTAGATCGGGTCGATCTCGTCCGCGTTCACGAAGGACTGGATCTCGACCGTCTTGGTCACTTCGGGCGCCGCCCGCTTGAGCTCCTCGTCGCTCAACACAACGTAGTTCCCGTCGCTGTACTCATACCCACGGACGATGGAGTCCCACGGCACCTCTTCGCCGGTCTCCTCGTTGACTCGCTCGTAGCGGATGCGCGAGTTGTTGCGGCTGTCGAGCATGTGCAGCTTCAGGTCCGATCGCTGCTCTGCCGGATAGAGGGTGACCGGTACATTGACCAGGCCGAAGCTGACGTGACCTTTCCAAACCGGGCGCGGCATAACTCCTCCCAGGTGCGTAGAGATGCTGCGGCGAGGGTCTGAATCGCACCGCTGAAGCGACTAAGGCTGCGCTCACCGCGCCGACGCTCCAAGAAAAAAACGGCCCCCTCCGCCGCGGGAGGGCGGGGGGACCGTCTCGTGGGTACACAACATTCTGAGTCCGTTACGACTTCTTGCCCGAGGTGTACGAGTCGCTGCCCGAGCTGCTCTTGCCCGAGTAGCCGGTCGAACCGGAGGTGTTGGAACCGGTGGTGCTGGAGCCACCCGAGCTCATGCTCGAACCGGAACCGGACGAGCCGGAACCAGAGGAGCCCGAACCCGAAGAGCCGGAACCCGATCCGGAGCTCGAGCTTGAACCTGAACCGGACATGCCCGAGCCCATCGAGCCGGACGAATCGCCCGAGCCGTAGCCCGAGCGACCCGACGAACGCGAGCCCTGATTCTTGACTTTGAGCTGGTTCTGCACATCGCTCACGCCGTTGACATCCGAGGCGGCGTGCTCCATGCGGTACTTGAGCTCGCGGTCGCAGACCATGCCGCTGAGTGTGACAATGCCGTCGCTGCACTCGACGTCCATCTCACTGCAATCGAACCCTTCCTGGATGAAGCGCTCGGCGACATCGTCGCGAACGCGGTCGTCGGACTTCTTGTAATTGCGAGGGGCGGCTCCCTTCGTGCCGCGGCTCGAGCTGCCCTGGCCATACTGGCCGCCCATGCCGCCACCGTAGGAACCGGACTGGCCGTAGGAACCGAACTGGCCGCCGTAGGAATCGGTCTGACCCGAGCGGTAGCCGGAGCTGCCGGAACCCGAGCCGTATGAACCCGAGCCGTAATTGCCCGAGCCAGAGGTGCCCGAGCCATAGCCCTGCCCCGAGTACCCGGCGCCCGGGCGGCTGTAGCTCGCCTCGCCGTACTCGTTACCGATGCCACCCATCAGGCCGCCGGTGGAACCGCCCATGAAGCCCCACTCGCGATCGCGCCCGGAGGCGTCGCCGCGTGAGCCACCCGAGCCGTAGCCGCCCTGGCCGTAGATGTCCTGCCCGTAGCCACCCTGACCCGAACCGCTGCGACCGTAGCTGCCCTGGCCGTAGCTGCCTTGGCCGCTCTGACCGTAGCCACCTTGTCCGGACGGCTGCCCGTAGCCCGAACCGCCGCGCTGGCTCCAGTTGCCCGACTGTCCGGACTGTCCAGAGCCCGACTGTCCATAACCGGAGTAGCTCTGGCCGGACTGGCCGTAACCCTGGCTCGAGCGGCCGTACTGACCGAACGAGGACTCATCGGGATAGCCACCCTGGTATCGACCGCGGCCGCTTCCCTCGTTGCTCTGATAGCCGCCGAAGGAACCCTGCGAACCGTAATTGCCCTGCGAGCCGTAGCCGCCGCCCTGATGGCCGCCCTGGTAGCCGCCCTGATAGCCACTCTGGTTGCCGCTCTGACCGCGCTGCCCGAAGCCGGCGTAGTCGGAATCGTCGGCACGGTTCAAACCCTGGCCGCCGCCCCGCTGCTGCTGACCCCGGCTGTAGTCGTCGTCGTGCTCGTACTCCCGGCGGGAGTCCTGCTGTTGGCCGCTCTGCTGTCCCTGCCACGATTGATCGCGATTCCTCATGTCGAATTCTCCTGTTGTGCGATGGCGTCCGTTCACACTGTCACCGATGCGGCCGCGGCGTGTCTACACCCCGCACGGACGCGGCCGCATCGCTGATCCGTCCCCAAGCCGAAGGGACGATCCGAGCTTTGTGGGCTCGGTGAACCCCCGCCGTGGACCACATCGTGCTGCAACGCACTCGCGCTGCCGTGAGTGCGGCGTGAATTCGTGCTCACGCTTCCCGGTTGACACGTGATCCGAGCTTGACATTTCGCCGTCCAAGGCGCCTCCACGCGAGGTACGCACAAACCAGAGCACCACGCGGCGGGAGCAGTCTCGCTCCCGCCGCGTGGTGCGTTGTGTGGCGTTGACGCTCGGCGCTGACTCAGTCCGCGTCGCGCACGGCGTCCTTGACGTTGTCGCTGGATTCCTGCAGATCCTCGCCAAGCCCCTTGGTCGCGTTGCACGCGGCGACCGCAACGGTCATCGCGAGCACAACAGCGAGCGACGCAAACCGGAGAGCCAGAACGAGACGGGTGTTGAAATGGTTGATGCGCTTTTCCATATGTCTCTCAGCATGCAACGTGGGTCGTAGTCCGCATGAGCCTTGGGTAAATGTGCGATCATCGACACAGGTGATTACCGGGGACGCACCTTGCCCCGCTCCAGGAACCCAAGGCGGATGAGCAACGCGTGCGCTTCGGTGAGCTCGACCAGCGTGAACGGGCGCACCCCGCGTTCGACCTTGGCCGCCTCCACCTTGCCGCCCCCGTCCGTCCTGGCGGAGCACTCACGCTCCGCCAGGAGCAGCTCAGCGGCGGCGAACAAGCGATTGGACTGAGCAAACGGATCCAGATTCATGATGACACTCCTGAAACTGATGCGTTTGACGCTCCGGCCCGAGCCGCCGGAGTTGCGGTTACTTGGGAGCCGGCTCCTTGCCGGGGGCCGTCCCCGGCGTGTTGCCCGGGTTCGCGTTGTTGGTGTTGTTGGGGTTGGTGGGGTTGGTGGGATTGGTGGGATTGGTGTTGGGGCTATTGCTGTTGTTGGTGCTGTTGGTGTTGGTCGGCGCGTTCATCGATCCGGGCGTGTGATTCATGCGCTGGTCATTCATGCGCTGCTCATTCCAGTTGCCCGACGAAAGCTCGCGAGCCATCTGTTCGTGCATGCGGACGGTCGGCAGAAGCTCCATGAGCAACGTACGGACTTGGTTGTCACTGATGGACGACTGGGCGTTCTCGATCATGGCGATGAGCTTGCCGTGGCCCTCGACCATCTTCTGAGCGAATGCCTGATCGAACTCTTCGCCGCTCTTGGAACGCAGCATCTCGACGGGATCCTGCGCTTGGCGATCGTTCGAACGGGCGTTCTGATCACGCCAGGTCTGGTCCCGCCCGCTCTGGTCGCGCCAGGTGGTGTCATTGTTCTGGTTCGAACTCCTGGTGCCGGTGTTCTTGCTGGTGTCGTTCTGATGGGGCTGGGCGCTGTTGTTCTGATTCGAGTACTGATTGCCCGAGTTTTGGGCGTACGGCGATCCCGCGTTCTGGTTGGACCCCGAGGTCGGGGTGCTCTGATTGGTTTGGCTTGGCTGCCCCCACTGGTTGCTCTGGTTCTGGTTGCTCTGGTTCTGGTTGCCCTGATTGCCCAGGTTTGAGTTGTTCTGCCATGCGTCGCGGTTGGAATCGCGGGTGTAGGGGTCCGACTGATCGGTCGACCGCCAGGTGCCCGAGCCGCTCATGCCGTCATGCTCGCGTTCGATCAGCCGCTTGGTCTCAGCCCGGCTCAGCAGCGACGCGTTGATCGACGACGCAACCGACATCACCTTGCGATCCGCGTCTGCATGCTCGCGCACCATCATGTCGCCGTAGCGGCGGACCGACTCCGACCGCCCGCGCGAGGCGGCCAGTCTGCCAAGCTCGATCTCCTGCTGGTTCTTGTGGTGCAGGATCGAGAGGATGCGGGTCTCCGGGCTTGCCTGCATCCCCGACACCGAATCGCCGCGGGTGGTCATCCAGCGGTCGTCGCGCCGAGTCGTATCGCGGTATCCGACGTCGGTCTGCCCGTACTGCGCGTTCGCGTTGGAAGGATTGGTGGCCGGGTCGGCGATCTCGCGGTTGGCGGCGAGCTGTTCCTGCTTGGTCCAGTTGCGGTCGTTGCGGTCATCCCATGAGTTGTACTGGGCGCCACTACGGTCGTCGGTGCGGTTGCCGGAGCGGTCATAGCCCGAATCGTTCGTCGTCTGCGTCCGGTCCCCGCTCATGCGGCTGCCGTCGCTGCGCGCGACCGGGTTGCCGCGCGAGTCGTATGCGCCAGTGTTGTTTGAACGCGTGCCGTCCGCGTAGGGACGGCTGCCATCAGAGCGAGCCGCGTCGTAGCGGTTTGGGTCGTTGTCGTAGCGGTTCGAGCGTTTGCTGTTCCGATTGTCATAGCGGTTGTCATTCCGGTTGTCGTACTGGTTGCCGTAGCGACTGTCGTACTGATTTCCGTAGCGATCGTCGTAGGCCGAGTCGCGCTCGATGCGGGCGCGATCGGCGCTGTCGCCCATGCTGGCGTAGTCAGGCGAGCGCCCCGTTGCGGGGCGGTCCCAGGCCCACCCGCCGGTGCTGTTGCAGGCGGCGAGCAGGGCCGCGGGGGTCAAGCAGGCGACGATGGCGTGTTGTTTGCGAAACTTGTTCATGTGTCTTCTTCCTTTGGTCGGACGGGCTGAGTGCCCGGTCCTGGTGTTTGTGTGCTCGGCGGGCGATAGCACGCGCGACGCCGGCGTACCGCGGCCACGCGGACCATGCGGCGGCGGCCCGATCCGAACGCTGATGAAGATGTGAATTCGGGCTTATGGCCGCAGACGCACACGCAACAAAAGCTCGACGCGCGGCGAGTCGCCTTCCGGCAAGCCCACGCGCGCGTCGAGCATCGTGTCCACACCACTGGAATCGGCCGATCTCTCAGCCGGGTTCGTCACGGACAGAGCAGGTCGTTGTACTGACCCGCGAAGATCACAAAGTCGGAGTCGTCCACGAGTGTGTCGTTGTTCAGGTCCGCGTTGCAAGGCGACGGGGACGTTGGGCAGAGCAGATCGTTGTACGCACCGGCAAATATCACGAAGTCGTTGTCATCGACCACGTCGTCTCCGTTCAGATCGGCCGAGCACGACGCAACCTGGACGTTGGTGTAGTTGGTGTCATGGGTCGTACTGGGTAAAGCGAGCGGGTTTCGCGTGTTCTGGAAGCGCAGACCGACCCAGGAGCCGTTGTTGAAGCCGTTGGCATCGGGCCCACCGGTGTCGAACGTGTTGGAGACTTCCTTGCGGAAGCCGGTGGTCACGTTCTCGAACACCACTCGGTACGCCGCCTCCGGGCCCTTGATGCCCGGGGGGTAGTACGAGTAGCTCATGTACAGCAGTTCGCCCTTCTCGAAGACCTGAGTCCCGTTGTTGCGGTCGCCGATGAAGCTGAAGCGCTGATTGGCGCCACCGACGAACACCGTCCCGTTGCCCACGACGATGATGCCGCCCTCGTCGATGAACCCTCCGCCGCGGTCGTTGCCGAAGAAGAGACCGCCCTCGGGCTGTTGATTCCACAGCTGCCCCGATCCGTCCACGTCAATATTGGAGATCAGCCGCATGTTGTATGAGACGCGGAAAGGCTGGTTGTTGCGTAGTGACAGACGCGTGGCGCCACCGTCGGCGCTGAGCATCGCGAAGTGCCGGTTGGCGAACTTCTGCGGATCCCCCGTGAGCGGCGGGTTCATGACCTCGACCAGCCGCGCGTCGGTGGTGCCGTTGCTGGTGGTCGTGATCAGCGAGCTCGGATAATCGTTGAAGTTGCGAAGCTCGAATTTGAACCCGTTGAAATCGGTGATGGCCGCGCCCGCGTGGGCGGTCAGGGCCGCGACGATGCACGACGCGGGACAGACAATGATCATTCTCACGTTTATTCTCCTCGTTGGGCTGGATCGGCCGCACCACCGCGACCGCAGCGAGGAGAAGATGACGCGACCACGTGAAGTCACTGTAAATTGCGTGTAAACCAAGCGGTCGCGTGGATCCGATTGCGAAGATCCGCTCCCAGGAACGTCCGTTCGGTGAGGAGATCACTCCCGCTGATCGGGGTAGTCGCGCACCGCGCGGAGCAAGCGATCGGTCCCCACGTCGTGCAAGTGCATGGCTTGACGCTCCCGGGCGGACGCCGAGCGGATGCCGCGCTCTGGGCGGCTCCCGCCCTTTGGTTCTCGCGGCTTTGAACTGGGTGACGAATCATTCCGCCGCTGGCGAGTCGCTTTGGTTTTCAAGACAGTTCCCTTCTTCCCGACGGGGGGCACCCCGCGTTTGATGCTCCGAACCCTATCAGGAGCGGGTGAACGCAAAGCACACGCGCACGTAAATTGAAGTTCAGAGCGGCGACGCATCGCCCCTTTCGTGTCCACAGTGTTCCTCACGAAGGCGTGAGGAGTTCGCTCGATGCGATTCATGCTCACCTCATGTCGGGGGATCAGGGTGATCGGGCGGTTCCTTCCGACATGCATTCGCAACTCGCGGCGCGTGATCGCGATGACGGAAGGGCACCGGTCCTTCAGGAGAGACTCACCATGCGAGTCCCCATCGGAATCATCTTGGTTGTCGTCGGCTTCGTGCTGCTCGCGTTCGGTATCCGGGCGTCCACGTCGTTCGCGTCCGATGTGTCCAAGTTCTTCACGGGCAACCCCACCGACCGCTCCATGTGGCTGATCATCGGGGGGATCGCTGCCATCGTTGCCGGCGCCGGTGCCGCGGCGTACGACTGGAAAGGCCTGAAGAAGGTCTGAGTATCGTGGGCTCTCCCAGAGGTGAAGACTCGATGTTCGACGTTATCGTGATCGGCGGAGGTCCGGCGGGTCTGTCGGGTGCCCTGGTGCTGGCTCGCTGCACCCGCAAGGTCGCCCTGATCGACCAGGGGCAGCACCGGAATCAAGCCTCCTCTCACACCCACGGGTACCTGACACAAGACGGCGTGACGCCGAGAGAGTTCATCGCTCGCTGCCGGAACGATCTGAGCAAGTACGACGTCGAGTACGTGTCCGATCGCGTGGAGGACGCGGTGCACCGCGATGACTCGCTGTTCGAGGTCATCCTGACCTCCGGCCGGCGCATGCGTTCTCGCAAACTCCTGCTCGCGACCGGGGTACGGGACCTGCTGCCCACGATTGACGGTTTCGCTCAGTTCTACGGACGCAGCATCCATCACTGCCCCTATTGCGATGGCTTCGAGCACCGCGGCCAACGCCTGTGCGCCTTCGGTTCGGGGAATGCCGCCGTCGGCCTCGCGCTCGCGCTCCGCACCTGGAGCGCGCAGGTCGTGGCGTGCACGGACGGCAGACTGCCGGACCGAGAGCACCTCGGGCTCGCCGCGGCGAACATGGTGCTTGTGCTACCGCAGCGCGTCGCTCGTCTGGAGGGCTCGGACGGCCGGCTTGCGCGGCTGCGATTCGCCGACGGATCGGCCCACGACTGTGACGCGATGTTCTTCAACACCGGACAGGTGCAGCGGTCAGATCTTCCCAAGCGGCTGCGCTGCCGCTTCGATTCGGACGGCGGCGTACACACCAGTGACCGGCAGTGCACGTCGGTCCCCGGTCTCTATGTCGCGGGCGACGCCGACAAGGAGGTGCAGTTCCTGATCGTTGCCGCGGCCCAGGGAGCCACCGCCGCTGTCGGGATCAATCGCGCATTGCAGGATGAGGAACTCGGCACGCCCGGCCGTTGAGCGGGAGCGGATGCGTTCACAAAAGCGAACTCGCCGCCTGTTCGGCGGCGAGTCGAGATCCGGTGTACTCACAAATCACCGGATTCACAGAGGCTTGTTGTTGTCCCGACCCGGCATGTCGCCGAGGCGCTCGGAGGAATCACCGGCGGTGTCGGCCTCGTCCGATTCCGACTGACCTTCGTTCACGGCCTTGCCGATTCCGGCGGTCTCGCCGGTCTTCCCGCCCGCGTCCGGAGTGCCGATCCGGCCTCCAGTTCCCATACCCTTGTCCGACCCCTGCGAGTTTCGCCCCGGAGTCTCACCAGCAGATCCCTGCTGCCCGGGGGTCTTGCCCTTGGCTTGAGCGTTCTGCGAGGAGTTGCCCTGGGAGCGCTCCCCCTCGGTGCCGCCCTGACCGCCTCCAGTGTCGAGCGCGGAGCCCGCGTTCTGCGGCAAGCGACCGGGCTCACCGGTGGGACGCGTGCTGGGGAACACCTCGATGCCGCTCTTGCCACCTTGACCAGGCTGGCCGCCCTTGGGCGACTGATTGCCCTGAGACTGACCTTGGGACTGGCCCTGGGACTGGCCATGCGACTGGCCATGCGACTGGCTGTGCCCCTGCTGGCCCTGCGACTGGCCCTGCGAGCGACCGGCGCCGCTCTGCGACTGACCAGCCTGGCCTCCCTGAGCGCCCTGGCCACCCTGGCCACTCGAACTTCCATTCTGCTTTGCGTTTGCCATGTGTTGACTCCTTCTGTTCATAGGTTGAACAGTGATTCCACTCGTTCGCGGCAAGCCGATTCGCCGCTGCAGGAACTGTGCTGACGACACGTGAGGCGCTCGTGACTCCTGGGTGAGGTTGGCGTCACAGGGATGGGGTGATTCAGCGAGACGAAGGCGGGCGGCTGTCTACCCGGACCACCTTCTCCGCCACGTTCCGCGCCACACGTTCCTCCTGACCTCGCAGCAACCCGGCGCCCCACGCCGGAACCGCCATCACCATCATGCCCGCGAGAATGATCAAGCCGAGCAACCCCGCGGCGGGCCCGAGCGCGACGAGAAACACGACCACCGCGCCGATGCCGATCGGGATCCCGATAAGCCAGAACCACTTCCACTCGCGCCGCTGCGTGCTCATTTCCGGAGGTCGACCGTCGGGCGATATCGTTTCCATGACGTCGCGCTGGACAGCGTCAACCGCCGCATCTTGCGTTGGAGGGACGTCCGTGCGTTGGTTCTCCGGCATGATGCACCTCCTTGGCTGACTTGACACTCCGACGGCGCACCCGGCCACGTCCGCACTCACAAACGGCGGATGCCGCCATCGCCGCGCCCGGTGAGCGCGATGATGAGCACCAGCAGGATCAGCAGCAGCCCCACGCCACCGCTGGGGTAATACCCCCAACCGGCGCTGTAAGGCCACGCTGGCAGCATGCCGATCAGCAACACAAGCAACAAGACAACAAGCACCACGCGGATCGTGTTGTTCACGGTCGATCTCCAGAGTCCCTCACCACAATCTCTTCACCACCAGCGGAATCAGCACACGGGCGGCCTTTGCAATCATGGCCGCCGAAATCAGTTTCCCGAGGCCGGACCGCGATCGCCCCTTTGGCGACGAACGCGGTGCGATCGCCCGCCACACAATCAAACCTGCGCCGAGCATGCCCATGGCGGGTCCGAAAGAAGCCAGCCCGGGCAATCGGAGCGGCGACGTTTTCGCCTGCGCTCCCCACTCGAGCAGGCGAGCCTTGGCCTCCGCGACCGTCATTGCGCGATCACTGCTCGAGCCTTCCATATCGCCACGCCTCCCGCGATGATCGCCACGACTCCGGTCAACGCGGCGCTGGCCGGCGTTCCGGTCAGCGGCTGCAACCACAAGAACAAGCCGTACAGCACGCCAAGCACCCCGACCATCACCAGCAACGCACTCATGACCAAGAGCCCGGCGCCGAGCCCGAGTCGAGCAACGTGCGTCTTCAGCTCCGCGCCTTCGAGCCTCACGGCGCGACTCAGCGAACGCCCCTCGGCCTCCAGAAGATCGGCGACGCGCACGATGAGTTCAGCGATCCGCTTCAGGGTCAGTCCCTCCGGAAGAGGTACAGGCCGATCAGGATGCCCGCGCCTGCCGCGATCGCGACGCTCGTCCACGGACGCTCGGCGATCTGTTCCGCCACCGACTCAGCGGCCTGCTCGCTCTGCCGCCGAGCCGAGCGCACGGTCTCCTTGACGCCGCGGGTTGCGATGGCAACGCCGTCGGCGGCGGCGGTGGCAACGTCTTTCGCGGTGTCAGCGAGGTCATCCTTGATACGGCTGACGTCTTCCCCGAGCTTCTCCACCGTGTCGGCGAAGTGGTCCTCGAGCGGAACGGCCTTTTTCATTGAACGTGTCATGTTTCTTCTCCGCTTTCCGGGGTTGAATACCCGTTCTGTGTCCATTGGAGATTCGTTTCAGGCGTGTGACACATCTGAAGAGCGCCTGAGGTGTTCATCAGGACCCGGCATCTGCTGGCCGCGGCCACTGCGCCGCTGAGGTCCTGTAGAGTGAGAACAAATCCTCGTCGCGGCTGAAGCCGTTCACGATGAGCTCCACGATCATCCGGCGTGCGATGACTCCCAGTGTGACCCCGTTGCCGCCGAACCCCAGCGCGATCAGGCGACGCGAGCCGGGCGCCGCGGGGCAGATGAACCCCAGCCCGTCGGCCGTGCTGGCGAAGCTGCCGCACCACGCGTACGCAGGCTCGATCTCCAGCGCGGGCATGAGCTCTCGCATGGTGCGCACAAGGTCGGCGGTCTTGCCTTCGAGCCCGCATTCGGAGGGCGACGTGAGCCCGTAGGGCTCGTCCAGGCCGCCAGCGAGCAAGCGCCCGCCGTCCCAGCGGGCGTACACGTAGTTCGGAGCGTACTCCCAGATCATGTCCCCGCCGCCGCGGAGCCCCACCGGCTCGGAGGCGAACGCGTAGGTCGTGTTCAGCCGCGCCAGACCGGGTGGCAGGCACAGCGCGGCCTCGTAACCGGTGGCGTGCACAACGTACGCGGCCCGCACCACCGGCCCGCGCGCGGTGTGCAGCACGACACCCGCGCCGGTCTCTTCCACGGCACGGACGCGCGTGCGGTCGTACAACCGTGCGCCCCGCGCCCGGCAGTGACGCCAGAGCGCGTGCGTCAGTGCATAAGGATCGATCTCCGCCGCCGCACGCGACACAATCCCGCCAGCTGCCTTGAGTCCGAATCGCTCCCAGAGCACAGAGGCGCCCGCCCACTCCACTTCAAGACCCATAGACCTTCGAGCGTCCATCTCGGCGGCGAGCACGTCCAGGTCCGACCGCTTGCGTGTGAAATACACAGAAAGCCTGGGCATGGCCGCACAACCGACACTCCGGCATATCCCAGCCAACTCGCCCACAGCGCCCGCACCAAGCGCGTACGCGTGATCGGCGCGTTCTCGTTCCACAAGCCCGCGGAGGGCTGTGAGCGACACATCTAGCTCGTACTGCACGAGTGCCGTCGACGCGACCGTAGAGCCCTGAGCCACGTCGCGGCGATCCAGGATCACCACATCGAAACCACGGTCGACCAGAGCGGATGCGATCAGCGCTCCCACGATCCCAGAACCGATAACTCCGACGTCGCAAGTCTCGTCCTGCTGCAGCGCGGGCACAACCGTGACCAAGCCGTGCTTGAGCAGCCAGTAGGGGGATCCGCTGTGGAGCTTCACGGGTTGCACACAGCGTGCGTGTGGCCACGCGAGCGACGCTGATCTCAACCTGAAAGAGTCCTCATACGCACCCGCTACCATTGAAGTACGTCGGCAGGTGCACGATCACCCCAACTCACAACGAGACTCTCTGTATGGCGTGTGCTCCCATCCGAGTGCTGTGCGTGGAAGACAACGAACTGGTCGCGGAAGCGATCGGGCGTAAGCTCTCAGGCGATACCGACTTTGTGTGGATGGGCTGGGTGAACAACGCGGATTCGCTGCTGGCCAAGGTGGAAGCCTCACCGCCCGATGTGGTGTGCATGGATCTCGACATGCCGGGGCAGGACGCGTTCGCGATGATCCGGGTCTTGAAGGACCGGTCACCGCAGTCCCGAGTGCTGATCCTGAGCGGCCATGTGCACGCCGACTACATCGATCAGGCGATCGACGCCGGCGCTTGGGGCTATTTGTCCAAGGCCGAGGAGTCGCGCGTGATTGTCGACGCGTTCCGTCGCGTCGCCTCGGGGTCTTTCGTGCTCGGGCGACTCAGCCAGAACGAGTGGAAGCCGGCGCCAGCGAGCGGCGTGCCCGCGGTCGCGGAGATCGAGCCAAAGCAGTCTTTCTGGCAGCGTCTTCGCTTCTTCCGCAGCTAAACGCGCGGCCCGCGTCGGCTAGAACCGGCCCAGCAGCCAATACAAGAGCAGGAAGATGAGGATGGTGGAGAGAATGCCTCCGCCCAGCTTCCAGGCCGCCAGAGCCGCGAGTCCGCCTCGTAGTCCTTCTCGCATAATCGATCCCCCGGGAGAGCTTGTGCATGGAGCGTCTCGCTCCGGGCACGGCGACGATGGCCGCCATGCGGTTCATTTTGAAACCCCTTCGGCGCTTTCGACGCCGAAGGAGACTCGCGGACCCGGGCGCGGAGGACAGGATTCAGGTCCGCGATTTTGAGCTCAACTTGATCACCTCATCGAGAAGCCGACGATCTCGCGCTCCGTGATCCGGCGCGTCCGCCTGCACGCGTTGTGCCGGCAGCTTTGGATGGGCTCTTCTTCCCACCGCGAGGGGTGGCGTTGCGCCCCTTGGCGCCGCCGTCTTGCTTGTTGACGGTGGCCCAAGCGATCCGCTCGGCCTTCTTTCGTCCCGCGCCGCGCTGGGCGTAGGACTCTTCGATGTGTTCCGCTTGCCTTCGTTGTTTGCCCGAATAGCTTGACTTATCGCCGCGTGGCATGGTGTGGTCTCCGCGTTGAGGATGTGACGTCGCCCTGCTTACGGAGCCCGCGAGGGCTTGCCGCCTCGCAGTAGTCCGATCAGCAGCGATGCGATGAACAGCACGATGAACAGGAAGAACAGGACCTGCGCGATCGAAGCGGCGCCGGCCGCCAGCCCGCCGAACCCCAACACGGCCGCGATAATCGCGATCACGAAGAAGACAACCGCCCAGTACAGCATACAAGACTCCTTTCGGGGCACGAGCACCCAGCGAAAGGCTGCGGAGGGCGGCGTTGCGCGGCTGTGAATCCCGAATGAATCACGGTTCACGACAGAGCGTGTTCTCGAGACGATTGCCGCGTCCTCGCACCTGTGACTCGAAATTCACTCGACACTCACGGTGAAGTCAGTTCCTCATGGGATAAGTGTGTGGCGGCGCACCCAAGCGCCCCCTGAGGAGGAACACCCGCATGACGACTCTGCATGCTCAACGTTCTCGCACCTGTCTCTCGGCGTACCTGGACAGCATCACCGCGCTCGGACGCATCACCGCTGAGGAAGAACGCGAACTGTCCACCGCGTGGCGGGAACATCAAGACACCATTTCCCGCGACAAGCTCATCACTGCGAACGTGAGACTGGTGATCGCGTACGCCAAGCGTTACGCCGGCCGCGGCATTCCCCTCGACGAGCTGGTCGCCGAGGGCAACATCGGCCTGATCGAAGCGGTGGACAACTTCAACCCCGAGGTGGGCTGCCGCTTCAGCACGTACGCCGCGTTCTGGATCCGCAAGTCGATCGGCGAGTGCTTCGCCCGCGCGTCGTCGCGGCCCAAGGCGAGTCGTAACGATCGGACCAATCTCACGGCGCTGGGCAACGCCCACAGCGAGTTCGCGATCCGCATGGGCCGCGCACCCGACAGCGTCGAGCTGGCTCGAGCTCTCAACTGCTCGGTGGATCGCGTGCAGTCGCTCGAGGCCCTGCGCGTCGCTCGCAGCATGCACCAGTCCCTGAGCGAGCTGCGGTCCGACACGTTGGCCGATGAGCGGCAGGTCCTGCCCACCCAGGTGCTCACCAGCACCGAAACCCTGCAGGGCAAGAGCGTCCTCGTGCAGGAGCTGCTCGGGCTTCTCTCCGAGAACGAGCAGAAGACCGTTTCGCTGCGGTTTGGCCTCGACGGCGGGAGCCCGCGTTCGCTCACGACCGTCGCGTCCATCCTCAATCAGCCCCCACGGCGCACAAAGGCGACGCTCCGGCTCGCCCTGGCCAAGCTCGCCCGTCACGGCCGCGCTCGAGCGGCAGCCGCTCGCAGCGCGAACGCCTAATCCTGGCTCGTGCATCTTACTGCTCATCCAATGCACGCACCCTTTCCGCCGGCAACGCCGGCGGTTTTCATTGGGAGGCAGGGCCGGCGCAAAGAAAGGACCCCGCCGCAACCCTGGCTCGCTTCTCGTCGAGCGGATCATCGGCGGAGTCCTCATGTGGGCGACCGCTTCCCTAAAGCCGTCGATCGGCTACCGAGTCTCTTCCTGGTCCTGCTTGTCGAGGCTGGAACAGAAGTCGTCCACCTCTTGGGAAGCCTGCGACTTGGTGCGCCCGTAAAGCTGTTGCAGCTTGCCCTCGAGCTGCTCGCGCTTCCCGCGGATCACCTGCAGATCCTGATCGGACAAGCGTCCCCACTTCTCGCGCAGCTTGCCCTTGTACATCATCCAGTTGCCTTCGATCCGATCCCAGTTCATACATCCCTCCCGGATTGGACCGCGCGTGCACGCGTCACGCCCGATCTCGACGGCCCCAGCGTGTCACGGGCGCCCCCACGCCCGGACGCAACAGATCCATCTCACCAACCTGATCAAGCTCCAGAGGAGGAGGCAGCATGGTCTCCTCCTCGCCGCTTTCTTGCGTGGAGGCCCACGCGTTATCCAACAGGTCCAGTTCACGCCCGAACACCACCGTGTGTGCGTGCGGTTGCTTATGGCCCATCGCAGAGCTCCCTTGAAAGGGCGAAGGGCTTCTCCGGGGTCGCTCTTGCGGACGAGCACGCCTCGAAGATCCTCTTCGCGTCCGACCAGCGGCGACCGTGAGCGCGCACGCCCACCAGCACGCCGCCCTTCTTGATCTCATCCACGTACACCCGGGCTTCGTGCTCGGGAACTCCCAAGCCCTTCAGCCCGCCCGCCAACCCGTCGCTCAACGCGTTCGCCTTGCTCAGGCCCGCGAGCGCGCCCACCAGCGGCCCAGCCCCCACCACGTCGATCGCACCGCCCGCTACAGCGCCAACCGCGGTCATGCCCGCGGCGATCGCCGCCGCCGCGCCACCCACCCCGGCCCCGATCGGACCATCGCCGTACTTCGAGCGCGTGCGGATCGCGATCGACCGTCCTGTCGATTCCGACGCGAGCACGCTGATCTCGTCGCGAGCGAAGCTCGCCGACCCCAGACTCTGGATCGCCGCCGTTAACTGCGTCGGGTGATGGAAGACTGCGGCGGCGAGCTTGGCCATGACTCCGTTCCTCGTGACGATCGCAAGACTCTGGATTTTCTCTTGTTGCTCTGAGCCACCTGTGAGAGCGGTGTAAATCCTGATTCACCGACCATGGCTTTCGCCTCCTCAGCGCGCAGCATCACCAGCACCCATCGCACGAAGGACACGACCAGGCAGGACACAAACCCCAGCGCACCCGTCAAGAACCCCACGTGCGGCCAGATTGAGTCTGCAGCTCCGTCACGGAACACCGCGTTGCCGCAGAGCAACGCGATCGCGAAGAACATGAACGTCACGCACGGCACACACACCCTCGCCTTCCCCGTCCGATCCAAACGGCGAACGCAGCACGGACCTCAAGGTGCCGCGCGATCATGATCGCTGCTTGAACTACGCGTGAACAACGGATTAGCACCTTCTTGGGGGAAGCGTTCGCCAGAGGACTTTCACGAGCCGTTCGGGAAAGGCCCCCCTAGGCACGCGGCCCCCCCGTCGCCGCGGGGGAGCGAGACCACAAACTCGCAGCCTCCTTCGGGACGGTTCCGCACCACGATTGTCCCGGAGTGCAACTCGGCGATCCCCAGCGCGATTTCAAGACCCAGGCCGTGACCCCGCCCGCGCCGCTCCTCGTCCTTCGCCTGTGAGAACCGATCGAAGACACGTGGCAGAAGATCCGCCGGAATGCCCGGTCCGTTGTCGCGCACCGAGATGTCCACGTGACCCACTCGCACCTCCGCCCGGATCTCGACGACGCCGGACTCAGGGCTGAAGCGGATCGCGTTGCGGATGATGTTGTCGAAGATGATGCGCAGCAGGTCGCAGTTGCCCATCACCGTCGCGTCCATCTGGTCGCCCTCGGGGATATGCAGGCTGAGCCGCACGCGGTGCAGGGTCGCCATCGGCGTGCAGCCCGCGTATGACTCGAGCAGCACGTCGCGCACCAGGCACGCCTCGAGCGCCGGGATCTGTCCCTTGCCCTGGCGGATCCGCGTCAGCAGCAGGAAGTTGTCCACGGTTCGTCCCAGCTTCTCAAGCTCCTCGGTCGCGCTGCGCAAGAAGTCGCGGACGCGCCGCGGGGACTCCTCCGCCTTGAGAGTCTGGATCTCCGTGAGCACCACGGCGATCGGCGTCTTGAGTTCGTGCGACACGTTCGACATGAACCGTTCCTGCGTCGCGAACCCGGCTTCGATGCGCTGTCGCGCCAGCTCCAGCTCGGCCCGCACGGCGGCCACTTCCTGCGCGGCCGATGCACTGTCGATGTACTGATCGATCGATTCCGGGCTGAGCCGCTGCGCAAGAACCCGGATATCGGCGAGCGGGCGCACCGCGAGGCCCGCGATGAGATACGAACTGAGTGCGATCGGGATGATCCCCATCACCACGCTCGCCAGGATGACACGGTTGGTGATCCGGTGCATGTCGGTCGCATACGCGTCGTTGGCAGCGAGCACGACCAGGTACTCCCGTCCGTCCGTGCCAATCGTCTTGCGGAGCGCCGCCCGCACCGGCCAGACCTCGGTGCTCGCGGACCGCAGCGCGTCGCTCGGCAGCGAGGCGGCGATCACGTCATCCGTCTCAAAGCCGCGGCGCAGCAAGTCGGGCTCAAGCCGCAGGGGAGGTTGCCGGCTCGTGGCCACCGAGCGGCCGAACCTGTCGAAGACATCCACGGTGAACTCGCGTGACAGCCGCACTTTCTGCTCGGCGATCACCGACTGCGCGAGCTGGTCGCTGCTGAGCACGGGGAGCTGCGACCCGAGCGATTCGGCCATCGCCGACACCCGCGTCCGCAGTCGTTCGCCGAAGAAGTTGTCGATCATCCGCGAGAGGTACAGCTGGACGACCACGGCGATCGACAGCTGCACGATCAGGAAGATCACCACCATCCATGCCGTGAGGCGCACCCGCAACGGGAGCTGCCGCCCCGGCGGCTCTGACGCAGGAGTCAGTGGTCGCATGGCCCGTCAGTCCAGGATGCCGAACCGGTAGCCGGCGCTCTTGATCGTGTGGATCAGCGGCCGAAGCCCGGGGCGATCGATCTTCTTGCGGAGTGTCGAGATGTACACCTCGATGACGTTGCTCGTGGGCTCGAAGTTGAGCTCCCACACGTGCTCACCGATCTGAGCCCGCGATAGCACCCGGTTCTGGTTCCGCATCAGGTATTCAAGCAGGCTGAACTCACGGGCGGGCAGATCCCAGTGCTCGTCGCCGCGCTTGGCGCGGCGGGTGTAAAGGTCGAGCTCCAGGTCATCGCAGCGCAGGGTCTTGCCCTCGGTCGCCTGACCACGGCGCAGCAGGGCTCGCACCCGCGCCACGAGCTCCTCGAACTTGAACGGCTTGGTGAGGTAATCGTCGGCACCCGAATCGAGACCTTGCACCTTGTCCTCCGTGCCCGCCAGCGCGGTGAGCATCAGGATCGGCGTGGCGACCTTGCGACGACGCAGGTTGCGGCAGATCTCGATGCCGTCGCGGTCGGGCAGCATCAGGTCCAGCACGATGGCGTCAAACGACTCACCCGCCGCCAGGTCTTCGCCCTCGGCGCCGCTGTGTGATACGTCCGCAACGAAACCCGACTCCTGAAGGCCAGCCTGAATTCCTCGGGCCACCTTTGGGTTGTCCTCGATCACGAGCACTCGCATGCACTGTTCTCCTGCCGCCCCCGGAATGGAGCGCTCATGCGTGTTCCGATCGCTTCGGCGTTCTCGGCACGCATCAACAGCATACCACCGCACCGCGCCCGCAACGGGCGTCTACCCCTTGTTTCTTCGAGAATGAGGATCTCTTCACCTCATGCTCACTCGACTCTGAGTGCGGCCCGCAGCCTTCACCAGAGCGTGATGACGGCCTTGGCGGCCTGCGCTCTCAAGGAGTGTCCCATGAAATCGCATAGCAGAAGGTTCTCCGCATTTGTTGTCGCGGCCGTGGCCGGTCTTCCCTGCGCACTGACCATCGCCGGGGATCCCACGTCCCCCAACACCACCTCACAGAACTCCGGTCGCAACCGCGAGTACTCGTTCGCCGAACGCGAGTTCGCGTCCGCCGACAAGCTCCGCGGCTCCAAGGTCGAGAATGCCGCGAACGACAACATCGGCACTATTGACGAGCTCATCATCGATCGTGGCTCGGGCGCGGTTGCCTATGTCGTCCTCGACGCCGGTGGCTTCCTCGGCATCGGATCCAAGTCCGTCGTCGTTCCTTTCTCTTCCTTCGGATGGGATCCCGAGGATCGTCGGCTGACGCTCTCCACCACCGCGGATCAGGTGAAGGCTTGGCCCGAGTACAACAAGGACAACTGGCGCGGCACCGACTCAAGCCTCTCCAGCAAGCTCTCGCGTGACTACTACCGCTCGCCCAGCGGCTACTACCCCGCCAACGTCCCGCAGGAAAGCTCACGGATCAAGGGCAAGGTCACCAAGATCGACCGCCGCTCGATCCCAGGCTCCAGCGGCGAAGAGATGGTCGTCACCGTTCAGACCGACGACAACCGCACGGAACAGGTCGTCATCGGCCCCACGTGGTACCTCAGCGGCAGCGACGTGGCGATCTACCGCGATGCGCCCATCGAACTGAGCGTCGGCCGCGTGCAGCGTGAAGGGCGCGATGTCCTGCTCGCCCGGTCGGTGTCGGTGAACTCCCGCGACATTCCCATGTACGACAAGTCCGGCGCGCCGGGCTGGGGGAACTACGACTCCAACAACACCACGAACAACGATCGTCGTCTCACGCAGACGTCGGGTCACCCGTTCATGTTCTCCAAGGACCTCGACGGCAAGAAGGTCGAGGCCCGCGGCGAGCGATGCGGCAAGATCGACGACCTGCTCGTCGAGTGCCGCAGCGGTCGCGTGGCGTTCCTCTCGATCGACCCCGACCAGAACGTGCTGGGCATCGCGGACGCCAAGCGGCTGATCCCCTGGGATGTGGCGATGCTTGTGACCAACGAGAGCGTGATGCTCGATGCGAGCAAGGCGATGATCGTCAGCTCCCCCCAGACGCCCTCGGACCTTCGGACCATCCCGACGGGCGATGCGTACCGCAACGTGTACCAGGGCTTCGGGATCAGTGAGCCGTACTACTACAACCGCAACAACGACTCGGGCACGCGCCGGAATCCCGACATGAACAACAACAACAACAACAACAACAACAACAACAACAACAACAACAACAACAACAATCGCAACAACGAGCCGCGCCGCAGCCCCACTCCGAACCAGAATCCCGAGCCGGCTCCCAAGTAAGCCGACCGTTTCAGAGTTGTCCCGTGCACAGCGGCCCGTGCCGGGCGACGTTTTCTGACCAGGCGAGGCGATCACGCGATCGGCTCGCCTGTTTTCTTTTTCCCCGCGCGCATTTCTGCTCCCACCTCCACCTGAGCGTTCTTTCACCCGGTGCTCAGCGCTGGTCGTGATTAATTTGTGCTAACACCTTTTGCTGAGCGGGGCGTCGCGTTTATCCTCGCAGCATCGGACCGCGAGCGCTCCGACGCCGCGTCGCCCGCGACTCGGGATCCGTTCAACCGCTCCGCACTCCACCGGAGGAGTCCACACAATGAAGTCCACGCCGTCCGTTGAGGTGCCCGCCAAGGGAGCGTCTACCCCAAGCGATTCGAACGGCGTTGAGTTGCACGAGCTGCTGCACGCCCTTCAGACCGTGGAATCGGGAGATTTCTCGGTGCGTCTGCCGGGAGACTGGACCGGACTCCACGGCAAGATCGCCGATTCCTTCAACGCGATCGTCGGCGCGAACGCACGCATGGCCAAGGAGCTGGAGCGGGTCGGAGAGGTCGTGGGCCGCCAGGGACGAACCCGCCAACGCGCCAAGTTCGGCGGGCACGCGGGCGCGTGGGTTGAGATGGAGAACTCGGTCAACACGCTGATCGAGGACCTGCTCCGCCCCACCGCCGAGGTAACCCGCGCGATCTCTGCCGTCGCGCAGGGCGATCTGCTCCAGACCGTGCGCCTCGACGTGGACGGCCGATTGCTCGAGGGTGAGTTCCTTCGCTCCGCGACCATCGTCAACACGATGATCCAGCAGCTCGCGGTCTTTACATCGGAAGTCACCCGCGTCGCACGCGAGGTCGGCACCGACGGCAAGCTCGGCGGACAGGCCCAGGTCCGCGAAGTCAGCGGCGTGTGGAAGGACCTCACCGAGTCCGTCAACTCGATGGCCAGCAATCTCACCGCCCAGGTCCGCAACATCTCCGACGTCACGATCGCCGTGGCCAGCGGCGACCTTTCCCGCAAGATCACCGTGGACGTCAAGGGCGAGATCCTGCAGCTCAAGGAAGCCATCAACACGATGGTCGACCAGCTCCGCTCGTTCGCGTCGGAAGTGACGCGCGTCGCACGCGAAGTCGGCACCGACGGCAAGCTCGGCGGACAGGCCGTCGTTCCCGGCGTCGCCGGCACGTGGAAGGACCTCACCGACAGCGTGAACGCCATGGCGGGCAACCTCACGTCACAGGTGCGCAACATCGCTGAAGTCACCACCGCCGTCGCCCGTGGCGACTTGTCCCGCAAGATCACCGTGGACGTCAAGGGCGAGATCCTGCAGCTCAAGGAGACCATCAACACGATGGTCGATCAGCTCAACGCCTTCGCCTCGGAAGTAACACGCGTCGCACGCGAGGTCGGCACCGAGGGCAAGCTCGGCGGACAGGCCCAGGTGCCCGGCGTCGCCGGCACGTGGAAGGACCTCACCGACAACGTCAACTCCATGGCCGGCAACCTCACCGGTCAGGTCCGCAACATCGCCGAAGTCGCCACCGCGATCGCCGGCGGCGACTTGTCGAAGAAAATCACCGTCAACGTCAGCGGCGAGATCCTGCAGCTCAAGGAGACCATCAACACGATGGTCGATCAGCTCAACGCCTTCGCGGGCGAAGTCACCCGCGTCGCCCGCGAGGTTGGCACAGAGGGCAAGCTGGGCGGACAGGCCCAGGTCCGCGGCGTCGCGGGCACGTGGAAGGACCTCACCGACAACGTCAACTCCATGGCCGGCAACCTCACCGCCCAGGTTCGCAACATCGCCGAGGTGACCACCGCCGTCGCCCGCGGCGACTTGTCCCGCAAGATCACCGTGGACGTCAAGGGCGAGATCCTGGAGCTCAAGAACACCATCAACACGATGGTCGATCAGCTCAACGCCTTCGCGTCGGAAGTGACACGCGTCGCGCGCGAGGTCGGCACAGAGGGCAAGCTCGGCGGACAGGCCCAGGTGCCCGGCGTCGCCGGTACGTGGAAGGATCTCACCGACAACGTCAACTCCATGGCCGGCAACCTCACCGCCCAGGTCCGCAACATCGCCGAAGTCACCACCGCCGTGGCCCGCGGCGACTTGTCCCGCAAGATCACCGTGGACGTCAAGGGCGAGATCCTGGAGCTCAAGAACACCATCAACACGATGGTCGATCAGCTCAACGCCTTCGCCGGCGAGGTCACCCGCGTCGCTCGCGAGGTCGGCACCGACGGCAAGCTCGGCGGACAGGCTCAGGTCCGCGGCGTCGCGGGCATCTGGAAGGACCTCACCGACAACGTCAACTCCATGGCCGGCAACCTCACGGCCCAGGTCCGCAACATCGCCGAGGTCGCGACCGCCGTCGCCGAGGGTGACCTCTCCCGCAAGATCACCGTGGACGTCAAGGGCGAGATCCTGCAGCTCAAGCAGACCCTCAACACCATGGTCGATCAGCTCAACGGCTTCGCCGGCGAGGTCACCCGCGTCGCTCGCGAGGTCGGCACCGAGGGCAAGCTCGGCGGACAGGCCGTCGTCCGCGAGGTCAGCGGCATCTGGAAGGATCTCACCGACAACGTCAACTCGATGGCGAGCAACCTGACCGCGCAGGTGCGCAACATCGCAGAGGTGACCACCGCCGTCGCCCGCGGCGATTTGTCTCGCAAGATCACCGTCGACGTCAAGGGCGAGATCCTGGAGCTCAAGGACACCATCAACACCATGGTGGACCAGCTCAACGGCTTCGCGGGCGAAGTGACCCGCGTGGCTCGCGAGGTCGGCTCCGAGGGCAAGCTCGGCGGTCAGGCCGTCGTCCGCGAGGTCAGCGGCATCTGGAAAGACCTCACCGACAACGTCAATTCCATGGCCGGCAACCTCACGGCGCAGGTCCGCAACATCGCCGAGGTCGCGACCGCGATCGCCGGCGGCGACTTGTCCAAGAAAATCACGGTGGACGTACGCGGCGAGATCTTGCTGCTGAAGGAAACGCTGAACACGATGGTCGATCAGCTCCGCTCCTTCGCCGCCGAAGTGACACGCGTCGCTCGCGAGGTCGGCACCGACGGCAAGCTCGGCGGCCAGGCCGTCGTGCCCGGCGTCGCGGGCACATGGAAGGACCTCACCGACAGCGTGAACGCCATGGCCGGCAACCTGACGGCACAGGTCCGCAACATCGCCGAAGTGACAACCGCCGTGGCCCGCGGCGACCTCTCCAAGAAGATCACCGTGCACGTGAGCGGCGAGATCCTGCAGCTCAAGGAGACCATCAACACGATGGTCGACCAGCTCAACGCCTTCGCCGGCGAAGTCACCCGCGTCGCTCGCGAGGTCGGCACCGACGGCAAGCTCGGCGGCCAGGCCGAGGTGCCCGGCGTCGCGGGCACGTGGAAGGACCTCACCGACAATGTCAACGTCATGGCCGCCAACCTCACCGAGCAGGTCCGCGGCATCGTGAAGGTTGTGACCGCCGTCGCCAACGGTGACCTGAAGCAGAACCTGACCGTGAACGCCAAGGGCGAAGTCGCCGCGCTCGCGGAAACGATCAACAACATGACCGAGACGCTGGCGATCTTCGCGCAACAGGTCACCACCGTCGCCCGCGAAGTGGGCGTGGAAGGGCGCCTGGGTGGACAGGCCAACGTGCCCGGCACGGCGGGCACATGGAAGGACCTCACCGGCAACGTGAACCTGCTCGCCGCGAACTTGACGACTCAGGTGCGCGCCATCGCGGAGGTCGCGACCGCGGTGACCAAGGGCGACCTGACGCGTTCGATCCAGGTCGAGGCCCGCGGCGAGGTCGCCGAGCTCAAGGACAACATCAACACGATGATCGGCAACCTGCGTCTGACCACCGATCGCAACACGGAACAGGACTGGCTCAAGACCAACCTCGCGCGCTTCACCAACATGCTGCAGGGCCAGCGCGACCTGGTGACGGTGGGCAACCTCCTCCTCTCCGAGCTTGTGCCGTTGCTCAACGCGCACCAAGGGCTCATCTACCAGCTCTCCGCCGAGGACAGCTCCACCCTGAAGCTGCTTGCGAGCTACGGCAATTCCAGGGAAAACGGCTATCCGACACGTCTGGGGCTGGGCGAGGGCTTCATCGGCCAGTGCGCCGTGGACAAGCGCCGCATCCTCGTGACCTCGATCCCCAAGGACACCATCCCGATCGGCTCGGTGATGTTCTCCGCGCTCCCCAGGAGCATGGTGGTCTTCCCGGTCGTCTTT
>DASVYC010000090.1:0-62542 GCA_036392375.1 Phycisphaerales bacterium | reverse complement strand
CCGCCGCTCTCGCACCGGCCCGCGCTCTCACCCAGCCGCGCCCCTGCTTTGTGGAGAGTCGACATGGTGACCACCGCCCCCACTTCTTCCGCCGCCAAGCCCTCCGTCAGCAACCTACCCGGCCCCTCCGTCTTCCACGTCGAATCCGCCCACGACGAGAAACCCTACATCTACGTCAACGGCCAGATGCTCCCCAAGAACAAGGCCATGGTCTCCGTCTACGACCACGGCCTGCTCTACGGCGACGGCATCTTCGAAGGCATCCGCGTCTACAAGGGCAAGATCTTCCTCTCCAAGCAGCACATGGACCGCCTCTACGCCTGCGCCGAGGCCATCCGCATGAAGATCCCCGTCTCCCCCGAGGAGATGGTCGCCATCCAGCGCAAGTGCATCGAGATGAACAATCTGTCGGATTCCTACATCCGCCTCGTCGTCACCCGCGGCTACGGCACCCTCGGCCTCGACCCCCGCAAGTGCCCCGTCCCCGGCGTCATCTGCATCGCCGACACCATCTCCCTCTTCCCCCAGGAGATGTACGAACAGGGCATGCGCGTCATCGTCGCCAACCGCCCCAAAACCCCCATCCCCTGCCTCGACCCCCGCATCAAGACCCTCAACTACCTCAACAACATCCTCGCCAAGTGCGAGGCCATCGACTACGGCTGCCACGAAGTCATCATGCTCAACACAGACGGCTTCGTCACCGAGGGTTCGGGCGACAACATCTTCATCATCAAGAACGGCGAGATCTTCACGCCCCCCAGCGAGGCCGGCATCCTCGAAGGCATCACCAGAATGTTCGTCAAGACCCGCCTGGCCCCCATGCTCGGCATCAAGGTCACCGAGAAGGAAATGCGCCTCGAAGACGTCCTCACCGCCGACGAAGTCTTCCTCACCGGCTCCGCCGCCGAAATCATCGCCTGCACCCAGATCGACCAGCACGACGGCAAGCAGATCACCAAGGTGAACTACGTCGGCAAGGCGGGTGGGGGCGGCTCAGGCAAGAAGGCGCCCCCCGAAGGCCCGATCACCAAGAAACTCCGCCACAAGTTCCGCGAGATCGTGACCAGCGATGCGGTGCCGGAGGAGTAGCCAAATTGAATCTCCCGAGCGCTTGGAGTATCTCAGGCATTATCCGCCGAGAAGCCGTAGCACGACGCCCACCGCATGCGCAATCGGCTGTGCCATGTCCGCGACGGCCTTGGCGGCGTCAATCAAGCCTTTGCCGCTGACAGACAGGTAATCGGGCACTGTACTGTTTCCGGACGCCTTAGCGGCAGCCTGCTCTGTAATAGTTTTAAGATGCAAAGCAATTACTCTATTCTTCTCCTGAACAACCTCTTGACCAACCTCGGGATCTTCCGCCAGTTTCTTCATGAGCTTGTGAACGTCATCGTGAAGATTTTTAACCGCTGACAACAACTCCGATGAAGGTTTACTGTTTGCAAAGTTTTGAAAATCGTTGCTGATAAAATCTGCGTTCTGCTGCCCAATCACGGGGCCCAAGAAATTTCCGTTAAGTGTTATCGTGCTTTTGTTTTCCATATATTTTCCACCTTCTAGTACGTTGACAATTGAAACTTCTCTAATCGCTGCCCGCTTAGCCTGATAATCCAATATCTTCCGGAGAACCTCCTTGCGCGCACCGTTAAACTGCGACACCAAAACGGATCGATCCGTTGAATACTGAACGCTCGAAGCCGCTTCGTATGCATTCGAAATGGCTGATTTATCTATCCCAGACCATGTTTTTCTAAGAATCGATCTAGTCGCGTTATTAAAGTAAGCATTTATCCTGTCAGCGGTTTCTGGATCATTGTCGACTTCAAGCGTTCCTCGGTTCAGATGTCGAAGGATTAGATCTAACGACTCTTGTTCGGCGTGAAGACGCAGAATACACAGACGAAAGCTGCGTAGCATTGTTTTATCACAGTCGCGGCTCCTTGCGATCAGCCAGGTGCACAAGTGTCCAAACCGCGTGCCGACTCTCGTAAAATACACGCAATTGCGCAATGGAATGCCCGATTCAACCGTCGCGAACTTTTCGATTGGGCGTCGCAGTTTGTCTTCGTTTATATCAATCACAACAACCGGACGACCGCACTCTACCGCTCCTGAACCCAGTTTTGGATCGCTTGCAGTAGTCATGCAGCCGTAGCGCTTAGCTATCGATGGGCCTTGCATGATTAGGGGCCCCGAGTGGGCGATCCCGTCGTACTTGGGGGCTCGCCGATCGGTCTCAACCCGCGTTTCGAGTCCTAAGCACTCGTTGACGATGGCTAAAAGCGCGGAATCCCCGAGAGAGTCACTCCTATACGATTTCTGTTGGCGGACATGCAGTCCGATCTCGGCGCGTGCAACGGCGCGTCCATCGTGAAGGAACCGGCGAAATGCAACGCCGCAGATATGGCTTTCCTGGAGCAGCGTTTTCTTGTAAAGCGATTCAAACTTGATAGCACCGCCAGCGTTGCAGTAAATTGCCTCGTCATGCCAAGCAGCGTCGGCACCGTTGACTCGGCGCCTCGCTGAGCCGAACCCGCGTACAAATTGCGTCGGATACTCCGTCCTGGGGTTGGGCCAATCGGGGTATGGCAAAACATGCGTGGTCTTGGCGCACAATTTTCTACTGTCAGCAATTGGGAATTGAACTGTTATGAGCATCAGCCCCCACCCCCACAAAGAAACTCCCGCGGGCCGAACCCTCTGGGACTGGGTTTTATCCACACGCCAATCGGCGTACGGACCCTAAACTTGGTGCCTCTCCGTGGCTCACTACAGAGTCTGCAATGGCAATCACGAAAGATGCACCCCGAGTATACAATGAATTCTGTGGGGAGGGGGGCAGGTGGCCCGACCACGCCGCGCGGTATTCTCTCAAGCACGCTCCGATGCCGCCACGAGCCCGACTCCATCGTTCAGCTTGATCGTCGGCGGGTGGCCCGACCGCTCCGTGATGTGCCACGATGACTCGCTGCTTTGAGCGAGTGATCGTGACCGGAGCGGTCTTCGTTCTCGAAGCGAACCGCTTCGTGTTCCACCCGCAAACACCCCCACGCCCCTCGAAGCAGGCTGTGGGAACCGTGCCCCGCGTTCGACTTCAATCAATGCGGAACTTGCTCGCCTGCTCGCGCACTTGGGTGTTCCACTCTCGCTCTTTCGCCCGCTCTCGGTCTCGTGCTTCAATCTCTTTGCGGAGCCGAATAACGTACTCGTGATTCGCGTGATCCAGACACGCTTTCAGTGCTGGCTTACAGGCACGCTCTAGCTCATCCCAGGTCGTCTTCGTGATTGTCAGAGTGTCGCCGTTGATTTGGAGCGTACGAGGGCGGTGCATGCCGAAGGGGCGATCCCATCTTTCGATAAAGATGTCTGTCCATGCCTGCGGCGGCTTGCGGCTCAGGCGGAACGCTACGGGAAACAGCGCGCATCCCTCGGTGCCATCATTCCGTGGCTTACCAACAAGTTCCGGGATGATGTCGCCAATCGATATCTTCCTGAAATTGTTGGGGTCGTTATCGTGATGCGATCCGAGCGACGCAGAAGCGAGGCCGCTATGGCTCCCAGTGCGCAAGTCTGAAATTGTCCGGCTCGCGTCAGTCTGAGGGCCAGTCGCGATGTGTTTGAGTGACCCTGCTGCAGGCGCAGCTCGCGGCGGAGGGATCGGACCGATAGGCGGCGCCTGCTCGCGCCTCCCATGAAGTGTGTCCAGAAGCTCCTGATACTGATCCTCCGCGTACGGCTCGCTGCTCAAGTCAATTCGATACTTCGCGGTGAGCCAAGACGGAGCCGCGGCAGCCCACGCTCCCAAGCGGAGAACTGGGATGAACTTTCGATGGTTGCCCTGCGAAAAGACTTCGCTGGTCATCACATCGCCCTCGTAACCCGCTCCGCCGAGTCGTTTCTCGCTCTTGTGCTTGTACGTCGGCGTACACACGATCAAGGCGTAGTCGTTTTCTCTAATCGCCGTCTCCATAAACGCAGGAAGTTGATCGCCCGGAGCACATTCCCACAGGTCTAGCTTCACGTCCACGCCGTCGCTGCGTAGTCTGGCGGCAATCGTGCGAACCCACTCCTTGTGTTCCTTGCTTTCCCATGTATAGGAAATGAAGGCGGTCGGGTGTCCTTCTTTGCTCGGCATTTGAAATCGTACCCCGGGGCGTGGCACCACCCATGCCACCACTCGTTGCTCTGAACGAGTGGTGCTCTTCGCGCCCAAAGCACCACGCGTGCCAAGCCACGGGTGGTGGCACCAAACCCAATCCCGGTGTCGACCCCCCGATCACGTCGTGATCGCATCACCACGCCACCTCACATCCAACCCGTACCATCACCCCCCTATGTCTCACCCTCACACCCTCCTCGACGCACGAGGTCTCGAAAAGTCCCTCGGCGGCAAGCCCGTCGTGCAGGGCATCGATCTCACCTGCGCCGCCGGCGAGGTCCTCGGCCTGCTCGGCCCCAACGGCGCCGGCAAGACCACCACGCTCCGCATGTGCTACGGCTATCTCCGCGCCGACAAGGGCTCGATCTCCATCTCCGGTCACGACCTCGCTCGTGAACCCGATCAGGCCCGCCGCATGCTCGGCGTCTGCACCCAGGACGACACCTTCGACGCCGACTTCACCGTCCGCGGCAACCTCGTCCAGACCGGGCGCTACTTCCGCCCCCGTCAGCCCGACCTCGCCGCCCGCATCGAGAGCGTGCTCGATCGCTTCGGGCTCCGCGAGTTCGCCGAGCAGAAGCCCGACACGCTCTCCGGCGGCTACAAGCGCCGCCTCATGATCGCCCGCTCGGTCATCCATCAGCCGCGGGTCGTCTTCCTCGACGAACCGACAACCGGGCTCGACCCGCAGGCCCGCGTAGCCGTGTGGGAGCTCATCAGCAGCCTGCGTGCCGAGGGGCTCGCGATCGTCCTGACCACCCACTACATGGACGAAGCCGCCAAACTCTCCGATCGCTTGCAGGTCATTCAGTCCGGCCGCGTCCGCGCCAACGGCAGCCCCGCCGACGTGCTCGGCGACGTCGTGGGCGAGCACGTGGTGCTGCTCCCCGCCGGCACGCAGGCCGACGCCGCACTGTCGTGGTTCCGTTCCCGCGGCTTGCGTCCCGCGCAGGTCCTGGCCTCGTGGCACATCCCGCTCGACGCCCAAGGCCTCGCGGCGTTCGTCGCCGCGTTCCCCGATCTCACCTACGAGGTCCGCCCGCCCACGCTCGACGATCTCTTCCTCGCGCTCTCCGGGGAGGCCCCGCAATGAACCTGACCACCTTCGCGGGCGCGTTCCAGTGGCAGAGCCGCGCCGTGCTGGCCCGCCACGTCCGCGTGCATCTCCGCAACTGGCACACTGTCACGCTCCCGCCGGTCTGTGAGCCGCTCATCATGCTGCTCACCTTCGGGCTCGGGCTGGGCAGTCAGATGGGGGCCCTCCGCTGGCAAGGGCAGAGCCTCGACTACATGCACTACCTCGCGCCCGGCATCCTCGCCTACACCGCGTTCATGTCGTCGTTCTTCCAGTCGCTCTTCGCCGCGTTCATCCGCATGCACTTCCAGAAGTCCTGGGAAGGACAACTCACGACGCAGGTGCGGCTCGAGCACGTCGTCTGGGGCGAGGCGCTCTGGGCCGCCACGCTTGCCACCAGTTACGCGGTCGTCGTCTGCATCGTCCTCGCCGCGTTCGGCGCCGCCGGACACCTGAATCTGCACTGGGCGTGGCTCCCGGCGACGATCCCGCTGCTCTTTCTGACCGCGCTCGCGTTCTCCGCCGTCGGGCTCTTCTTCACCGCGATCCTGCCCAGCATCGACCACATGAGCCTGCCGTTCTTCCTGGTCATCATGCCCATCGGCTTCGCGTCCAGCACTTACTTCCCGCTGCCCGATGTCGTCGGCCTCCGCGAGATCGCGATGCTCAACCCGCTGCACCACCTCGCCGAGGGACTGCGCTGGCTGCTGCTCAACGGCAAGCCAACCTGGCACCTCGCCGCCGCCGCGGGCCTTGGGTTCCTTCTTCTTCTGGGGCTCATCCCGCTGGACATGCGCTTGCTGCGCAAACGCGTGTTCGGAGATTGACGCCGCGAGCCAGGCACAGGCGCATCGCGAGCCAATCTCCGTACACGCGATGTCCCAACATGATGCGTTGCGCCGAGTGCGTGATCTGATCGGGCGGATCGTTGCTTCCATCTCGAACCGCTTTGCTTCCGGGGTTCGGTCAGGACCACCGCCTCAGCGTGATGGTCGTGGCAGCTTCCGACTGGGAAGGCCGAACGCATCGATGACGCCCTCGATCACCTCCGCCGCCGGCGGAGCGAGACGAGCGAGGCCAACCCGAGTGCCGCGGTGCTCGGCCCGGGAATCAACTCGAACGCCATGTCGCTGTCGCGCAGGAGCCATGCGTGCGTCGAATGCATGAAGATCGCGTTCGCGTCGTTGCCTTGCTCCGACGTGTTCCAGGCGAAGCAATCCGAGCCCGGCGTGTTCAGCACGCTCGCGACGCTCAGCCAGTGCCGCCCGGGGGCGAGCACCAGGGACGGCAGCGACATCGCGAAGCGATACTCCACGTTCCCGCCGACCGTCATCCGCCCGGTTTCGACAATCTGCAAGCTCGCGATCGCCACGGTCGCCTGGTACCGCACGTTTGTGACGTCGGGCCGACCGTTGTTCTCGCCGTAGATCCCGATATGGAAGCCGCTGAAGTTGCGAAGGTCGGCCGCCGCACCCGCGCTCGCGCCCCACCACGCAAGGCCGGTGAGCGTCTGCCCGTTGCTCACAAAGTCGTCGTAGCTTCGAACCGTAAACAACTGGTTTCCGGTCGCGGCCGAGTAATTGACATTCGACGCATTGATCGACGGCCCTTGGCGGTAGATCGCCCCGTAACACAAAGAGCCGACCCCAATGGACAACGCCAACGCAAAGAACGCGTACCGCATGCAGAGACTCCTGAAAAGTGGATGAACTGTCCCGGCCCGCGACGCCCGTCGCTGTTGCCCGCGCGTTTCCGCGTGATCAAGCAGCTACGCCGGGGAAGGGGCGGAGTTGCACTATTTCAGAAAGTAATGACATATACAGGCCGCGACGTTCATCATGCCACCGCTTGTGTTCTGAACCCGCGGCGCGATTCGGGTCAAAGGCCGCGGACCAAGCCACCGATCACGCGTCTGGGTTTCTGCACATCCCAGCGATTCCGCGACACCCACCCGTCCCGCGAATCGCCCGCGAACAACCGGAAACCCCGCCCGGGTGCCCACGTTCCGTGCGCAGTCCTGCACCAAGCGCCGTCGATGCAACCGCGCGGTCCCGCCTCGCTCATTGAACCCAAGCCCCACGGCGCGCACTCCACATCGTTCCGAAGCTCGCCCCCCAAACCACTCCAAAGAACCCACGCAGACCAACGTCGCAGCATCCCACACCACCATGCAGTTCCGCACTCTCGCCATCCTCCTCCTCTTCCCACTCTCCGCCTGCACGCAGCGCCACGCCAACACACCAGACCACGCCCAACCCCTGCCGATCTCACTCGAAGGCTGGGCCTCCGAGACCTTCGCACTCCCGCCCGGCTTCGCGCCCGATCTGCCCTCCGGCTCCGAGTCGCTCCGCTTTGCTCCCGGCTGGCGAACGCCCGACGCCGAGGGTTTCTGGTCCTACGCCTTCATCATGTCGATCGACGAGCCCGTGCCCGACGCCGCGCGCCTCCGCGTGCTCCTCGAAAAGTACTACAACGGCCTGATGGCCACCTTCGCCGCCGGTCAAGCCACGCACCCAAGCCCTCAGCTCGAACCCGCTCGCATCGACATCCTGCCAACCACCACAAACCGCTACGAAGCCACGATGCACCTCACCGACGCCTTCGCCACCTTCAAGCCCATCACGCTCCGCGTCCTAATCCAAACCGCTCCACACCCCGCCTCTTCAACCACCACCAAATCCGTCCCTCGCTCCTTAGTGCGGATCCAGCTCAGCCCGCAGCCGCCCTCGCACCCCATCTGGCGCTCCCTCGACGCCGCGCTCGCCAGCATCCCGACCCCGTAGCTCCCGACGCTCGCGCGAAGCTCCCTCGCAAGGCATCTGTTGGCATGCGTCCGCGTCGTCGGATGTCGCAACATTTCCTTGCTACGCAGTCTCGTTTTCAACGAGCGACCCTCGTGGCGCGCCATCCGCGCACCGACGCACCACTGTTCAACCCGCGTTCGCACGACCGCGCACCGAGTCGCACCACAATCTCGCCAAAGTCCCGTGCGGCCTGTCCGATTGGTACGAACACGCCGCCGGGTGTGGTACATTGACATAGAGAGCGATGCGGCGAGTCATGCTGCTCGCACGCAGCCCGCCCGCGTGGCGGCCGCCAGGCACTCACGTTCCTCCGGCCTCGACCACGCTCCCGCCGCATCGCGTGACGAAAGAGCCAAGCCTCCCATGCGCCTCGTTCCGACATCCGCTGCGCGTCGCACGCCCCCAACACGCCGCGACCATTCCTACGCGGCTCCCGCGCCGGCGTGACACGCGCAGCATCCGCGGCGCGGACGCCGTCCCGCCCCACGCCGCCTTGATCCCGATGCACTCCGAGAACGCCTCCCGCGAGACGGTTTCCGTGCTTGTTGCCGTGCGGGCGGTGCATCTCGGAATCCCGGACCGGCCGAGCGGCGACGCGCGCTCGGTGCGCACACGCGCCGCCGGCACGCCGGGCGCTATCGATCCACACCGCGCCCGGATTAGGAGGCACATCATGATCAAGCTCAACACCATCCAACGCGCGGGTGCCGCGGCCATCCTGCTCGGGGCGTTGGCCACGTCCGCATCCGCGGCTCCGAACTGGCGCTGGCAGCCGCACTTCGATTGGCGCATCCCATTCCTGTGGTGGTGGACGATCAACACGACCGTCACCTGGACGGACGCCGACGGCAATCCGATGCCAAACCCCACCACACACACGTTGCCGTTCTGTGAACACCTGTCCATCACACCGCCCGACGGCGCCGAAGACGTCGATCACTGGACCCGCTTTCGCTTCATCGAAGGCGAGCAGTCCTGCGATTCCTTCGGCAGGATCGAAGCCATCCGACGCCACCGCAGCGCATGGCAGTCCGACATGAGCGGCTTCTACACCATGATCCAGCAGGACGGCCTCAAAGAGTTTGACTTCCGATCCGGCTTCGTCAGCCAGGCCGTCGACAAGATCTACTGGAGCGTGGACCTCTTCACCTACTACGCCAGCCGGGGCGGCTTGCCGGTCTACGACCCGGGCACACAGTTCAACGTCGTCGACGGGCTGTGCGACGCGCTCCCCGGTTACCTCTTCTCGACCAGCCCGATTGTGCTCAACGCGGAGACCGGTCTCGCGATGCAGGGCGCCGGTTTCACCGGAACGCTCACCTCGGCGATGGAAGAAGGGATCTGCCCCACACCCGGACCGTGGGCGCTGGTCGGCCTCGCCTCCTTCGTCGTCGCCCGCCGTCGCCGGTAGGCCCGTTCTATTCCGGCCTTCACGCCGAAGCCAGGACAATCGATGAGCACGTCCCCGGCCTCGCGCACCGCCAAACGGCCCCGCGCGAGGCCGGCGTGTTTCGACACGCTCACCCCTCCCACGGCCACCGCATCGCCACGCCCCGCGCCGCCAACCGATCCTGCAGCATCTTCGTCCGCTCCACGCTCGCGTGCACCCCGGCCGGTGCGAGGCTCTTCTCCACACACTCCGCCGCCAACACCCCCGCCGCTTCGCCGATCGCGTACTCCGTGTGGTGCATCCGCGAACACCCATTCGCGACATGCGTCACGCCGATCCCCTTGCCGGCCGCGATCAGGTTCTCCACCCGCACCGGCACCAGCGAGCCCAGCGGGATCCGATACGGCGACGCCGGCACATACACCGAGTTCCGACCGCTGCACGACGGGTGCAAATCCAGCGTGTAATGCCCGATCGCGATCGAGTCGCTGAACGCCTCGCCCATCCCCAGCCGCCCTGTCTTCTCATTCATCCCCGGCGGCACGAAGTCCATGTTCGGCTTGCCATCGCGGCGCCGCTGCTCGGTCCCCAGATGCGCCTCACTCAGCATCGTGCGCGCCAGCAGCCGCCGCGGCTCGCGGATGTACGCCGCCTTCGCAAACCCGTCGCTCGTACCCAATTCATCGCCACGCAGCTTCAAGCCCGGAAAGCCCACGCCTTCCCGCATGCCCACACCCGACGGCCGCGGAGCCTCGGTCTGCATCCAGTACAAGAGGCACAAGCTCTGCTCCCGCGCCTCGCGCAGCGCCAGCGCGCGATCCGCCGCCGATACGCCCAGCAGCGGCCGCTGCCAGTAATCCATCTGCACCCAGTTCACCAGGCACACGTCGGGGTGGGGGGGATGTTGCGCTGCTTGTTGTTCGAGGTAGATCGCCCGATCCACGATCCGTCGATACCGCCACATCTCCCATTCCCCATCCCGCGGCTCATGCGGCCAGGGCACAAACGGAAACGTGTGCTTCCCCGCCTCGTTGTGGCTCGCCACCGTCCACGACAGCAGCGTCCCCGGCCACGCCGCGCCCGCGAGCCCCGGTTCGCGGCAGATCGTCGGCACGTATGACCGCCACCACTCGTACCCCGCTGGCTTCGTGATCGTGTGATTCTCGCCCGGCCGATGCTCGAGCGCGAAGCACCAACTGATGCCCTGCTGATCGCGCCAGTCCGCGCGATCCGTCCGCCCGTGCATCTCGCCGAAATCGTTCTGGTGCTCGGCGCCAATCAAGTGCTCGATGCCGCCGAGTTCGTACAGGTCTCCGGTCTCCGTCGCGTCGAGTACGACTTTGCCGCGGACGACCACCGTGCTGCCATCATCGCGTGTGCCGCGCAGATGCACGGCATCGATCCGATCGCCGCTCATCTCAACCTTCACCGGCTCGTGCTCGAGCAGCAGCGTCAGCCGCCCCGCGTCCACATGCGGCCGCAGCTTTTCCATCATCACCGCATGCCACACCCGCGGCTCAGCACACAAATGGCTCACCCACCCGTTGCCCGCGTTCAGCCGCTCATTCCCTGCCGCGGCCGGCGTGAGCAAGCGATTCTCTCGATACCACCGCCGCACCGCACGCCGCAGCTCGAGATAGCTGCGATTCCCAATCGGGCCCCCACCTTGGGCCTCAATCCACCGATGCTCATCCGGCGGCACGGCCTGACTCGTGAACTGCCCGCCAACCCAATCCGTCGGCTCGGTCATCACCACCGACTTGCCACTCTCGCACGCCGCCACCGCCGCGGCAAACCCGCCCGCCCCGCCGCCGATGATCACGTTGTCCGCCGAGATCTCACGCATCACGCCGAGGATAGCGAGACATCCGCAGAAAGACCCAGTGTTCGGGCTTTGTGCGAGCGTCTCATCACCGCCGTTGCTCCCGCGCCGGGCTCATGAAGACTTGCCCCGTTCCCACGCGGAGTGCACCCGGTGCCGCAAGCCCGTTGGATCTACAAGACATCTGCTGCGGTCTGTTGCGGCGTCGATACCCCGGCTTTGGTCGATCGGCCGCGGACCACAGAGGAAGGGATTGTTCATGCACCGTTTCGTCGCCCCGCTCGCGCTTGTGATCGCCGCCGCCGCCCACGCCGATCTGAACTTCACCCTCGTTTCGCCCCGCGCCCACGCCAACAGCCAGTTGCACACGTCGCTGGGCGCCTTTCCCTTCACCGACACGGTGACCACCGGCGCCTACCCCTCCTTCGTCGGCTCGGTCTCCGGCGCGCCCGCGTCCGGCGGCGTGACGCTCACCACCCTGGCCGATTACAACCTCTTCCTCACCCCCACGCAGATCATCGCCAACGGCTTCGCCGCGTCCGATCTCTCGCCGCTGCCCGCGCCGCCCGCGTTGCTCGATGCCAACGCGATCTCCGAGTCGGGCCTCGAGATTCGCTTCTCACTCGACGAACCGCACCACGTCGAACTGCACTCGATCGAGTCGCAATCGAGCAACGCTCAGGGCTCCGCGACGCTCGTCCGTCACGAGCACCACACCCGTCACAACGTCGAGATCTTCCGCTACGAGCACAACCACGTCCACGGCGTAGTTTACAACCTCGAGCCCGGTGACTACATCCTCCGCTTCATCGCGAACACATCGACCAGCACCGCGACCGGCGCCGCACCCTCCTCCGCGTTCTACGAGATCGAGTTCGAGCTCTTCGAGGGCTTCGCGTGCGCGTGCGATCTCAACGCCGACACATTCGTAGACGACGCCGACTTCGTGCTCTTCGCCGCCGCGTACAACGAACTGATCTGTCCTTCTCCCCCGGGCCGCGGCTTCTCCGACCGCCACGCCGGCTGCCCCGCCGACTTCGATGGCGACAGCTTCGTCGACGACGCCGACTTTGTGATCTTCGCCAGCGCGTACAACGACCTCATCTGCCCGTAACACGCAGCGACGTCATGGCGCCATCATCCGCCGGCTCGACGGCGCAAGCGCTGTTGGAACATTCATCGCCCCCACTCCCCGTCTCTCTCAATCATCCAACCCCGTCCGCTCCCGCCACGCCTGCACCAGCTCACCCCCCAGCGTCCCCGGCTCACCCGCCCCGATGCCGTGCGATTCGACCTGCACCACCGGCAGCACGCCCCACGACGAGTTGGTCAGCAGCACCTCGTCGGCGTGCAGCACGTCGTCGATCGACACCATCCGCTTCACCACCTCCACGTCGTTCGCGGCACACCAGTCCAGCGCCCACCGCCGCGTGATCCCAGGGAGCACCGGGCTCGGCATGATCACGCGCCCGCGGCCGCTGGTCTCGACATCGCCCACCACCCCCTCGTGCCCCGCGGCCTCCGACTCCTCGCCCCTGGCAATCGGCGTGATCGCCACGCCATCCTTCACCAGAATCACGTTGCTCACGCACCCGCCCGCGAGGTGATTGCTGACCTGGAAGACCAGTGCCTCGCCGGCGCGCTTGCTGGCCGCGATCTGCAGCTCCCGCAACCGCGCCCAGTAGTTGACGGTCTTGTGCCCCTGAAAGTGATCGAGCGGATTGGCTTTCCAGTCCGCGATGGTCACCATCACGCCGCGATCGAACATCTCGTTGGGGTACTGCGTCGCCGGCGTGGCCGCGATGATGAGCGTGGGCTGGTGATCGAGCGCCTCTTTGGACTTCGGATCACGGACATGCCGCGCCTTGTCGAGAAGGTTCAGGTCCCCGCCGGTGATCGTGAGCCGCACCCGCAAGCGCAGCGACTCGGGATACGCCGCGCTCGCCCGCGCCGCCGTCCGCTTCACCGCCTCGCCCAAGGCCCCCGCCCGCAGGCTCTCCGACAACCCCAACTCCCGCGCCGACACGATCAACCGATCCAGGTGGGCCTCGAGATCGATCACGTCCCAGGCGCTGACCGCAGAGAGCTCATCCCCCGGCTTCACCTCGCCGCCGTTGTTGACCGCGAGCATGGTCTCGAACAAACCGACCCCGTGCTGCATGGCCGCGTCGAACGCGGAAACCGTGGCGCTATCGCGATCGATGAACTGACCGTTGAGGAAAACGGAGGGCATTGGGGAGCGTAGACCCGCGGCCACACCTGCCTTGACGAGCCCCGAGCGTAAGCGAGTGGGTCTCCTTGATGCGTGCAAAGCCGCTCACTCGCTCACGCTCGGGGCTCGTTCAAAGACGCGGGAACCCCCTCCTCGTGCCCAGTGCCTTCTTCAGTCCTTCCTCGCATCCTTCCAATTCGTGAACTCCCGCCCTCTCCACGTCATCGCCGACGGCTGATACGCCGCGAACGACGCCGCATGAATGTCGAGGAACAGCAAGTTCGTCAGCCCTCCCACGCCCGCACCGCTCGCGCCGCCGCCACTCGATCCGCTTTCGCCGCTGGTGGCGCCTCGCTTCAGCGCATGCGCCGGCCGCTCGCCATCGAAGAACACCACCGGCTGGTTGGCGTCGTCGGGGTCGCAGTCCGGGCCGGTCGGGTTGTTGCCGTACGGCTTGGCGTACAGGTTCATCTGGTTGCTGTCCCCAAGGAAAACGAACTGCGAGTTGAACAACACCTGCGACTCGTTCAAACTCGTGTACATCGTGTTCTTCGTGAGCGCCGAGGTGTACCGCGCTGACATGAAGTAGCAGAACGGCGCCTCCTCCCGCGGCCGCGATGGGTCCGCGTAGGTCTCCACCGTGTCCAGATACGCCCGCATCTGCTCGGTCCAGCCCGGGCCTTTCTCGTCGCCGTTCTTCCCGTCTTCGGCCGTGCCGAACTTGTCCCAGTGCTGCCAGCCCGACCAGTGCGGGAAGTTCCCCTTGCGATCAGACGCGTACATCGTCAGCGCCGACCCGATGCTCCGCAGATTCGCCGCACACTTGGTCGTTCGCGCGTTGTCCCGCGCCCGCCCCAATGCCGGCAGCAACAAGCCGATCAGCACCGCGATGATCGCGATCGCGACCAAGAGCTCGATCAACGTGAACGCACGAACAACCAGGCGACCCGTTTCGCGACTCGACATCACAGCGCTCCTTCCCTCCGCAGCGTAACGCCGACGACGCGGAATCGAAGCACTGAATCGACGAACTGCGGCGAGTTTCACGAATCAGACACACCGTGAAACGCCGCGTTTCACTGCTGCCGCACCGTGTTTCACGCGGCACGTGCCACGCACGTGCGTCCGCTCACTTCGTGGTCCGCGTAAAGACCAGATCCCCAAGTCGCGCTTGCTTGACCGTCACCATGTTGTCGCCGATCTCGCCCGTCGCCGGCCCCAAGTCCGAGCCCTGCGGCACCGCGAACCCGCTCTCCGCCGCCGTCACATCCAGCGGCAGCGCACCCAGCCGCGCGCCCCATCGCTCCCCGGCCGCGTCCTTCCCCACTTCCAGCGTCAGCGTGCCGAACAACTCGTTGGTGTACGCGCCCACCGCCGCACGCAGCCGCGGCGTGATCGCCTCGCCCCGGATCACCCGCGTCGGAGTCGCCGGCCGGAACGCCTCCTTCTTCGCCCGCTCGACATACGCGTCGTACACGCTCGTCCCGTCCTTCGACTCCACCAGCCGCTCCAGCACATCGATCGCGATCACATCCGCCAGCCCACGCGCCGCCCCGGACGCGTTCATCAGCACCACAAACCCGCTCTTCTTCTCCGGCAGCATCGCCACATACGCGCTCGCCCCCTCATACCCGCCGCTGTGCGACGCCATCGGCGTGCCCTTGTACGTCCCCACCTGCCACGCCAGCCCGAATCCCTCCACGATCCGCAGCTGACCCTGCGGCTTGTCGAGCCTGGTCTCCACCCTCGTCATCGACGCCAGCACGCCGGGCTTGAACACCTGCTTCCCATCGATCGCTCCGTCGTTCACGTGCACCTGAATCCACCGCATCATGTCCCGCGCCGTCGAATCCAACCCGCCCGCGGCGTGCATCGTCGCGTCCGTCTTCCACGGCGTCACTTCCTCAAACCCCTTCTCCGTCCGCCGCATCGGTGCCGCGCTGTTCGCGTCCCGAGCGCTCACAAACCCCGATGTCCGCGTCATCCCCACAGGCCCCAGCACCAGCGTCTCCAGCGACTTCTGCCACGCATTGCCAGTGGCATTCTCAATCACGCGCCCCAGCAGCGTGAAGTGCGTGTTGGTGTACCGCGGCGCGTTCCCACGCTCCCCGTACCGAGCCAGCAGCCCGAAGAACCGATCATCGGTGATCTCGCCCGTGTACGCATCGAGCAGCACCGCCTGGCCGCAGTTCACACCCTTGCGATGTGAGAGCAGATCACGGATCGTGATGTCGCCCGTCTCCCCGCTCGCCGCCCCACCAGGCAACGCAAACCGCGGCAAGTGCTTCACCGCCGCATCATCAAGCGACAGCGTCCCCTCCGCCGCGAGCGTCACAACCGCCGTCGCCGTCATCGTCTTGGTGATCGACGCGATGTAGAACTTCGTGTCAAGGTCCGGCGCGTGGCCCTTGCCATCCCGCACGCCCCACGCCTGGGCCGCGTACACCCGCCCGTCCTTCACGATCCCGACCGCCATCCCCGGCACGCCAAACAGGTCCATCACCCCGGCCCACCGAGCCGGAAGATCCTTGAAATCCGCGCGCTCCTCTAGTGTCGGAACACCCGCCGTCCCCACAACTGACCCGCCCGCCGCCCCGCCCCCCGCTCCGCACGCCACATGCACGGACACCGCCACCATCAAAAGCCCGCAGCCACGCACCCTCGCATCTCGGATCGACATGTTCATCGCAAACTCCCGGCGCGTCCTCTTGGTCGGAACGCGGCATGCAGGAAGTGTGCCACGCCGTCGCCGCTTCGTATTGAACGAATCAAACACGACCCGCCATCAGCCCCCGCAGCACCCCGGGCGTGGTTCCCGTCTCCCTGACGAACGCCCGCGTCATGTGCGCCTGATCCGCAAACCCGCAGCCGCTCGCCACACCCGCCAGCGACACACTCCGCCCCATCTCATCGATCGCCCGCCGCACCCGCGCCCGCCGGAAGTTCGCCGCCGTCCCCCGCCCGTTCGCAGCCCGAAAAAGACGGCACAGATGCACCCGATGCACCCCCACCGCGTCGGCCGCCTCACCCGCGCTTCCCCCACGCGCCCCGACCGCCAGCGCCGTCGCGAGCCGACCATCCGATCGCCCCACCCGCTCCCGCCCCATCAACGCGCCGCAACTCCCCCACCACCGTTCCACCCACGCGTCATCGTTCGCGATGTCACGCTCAAGCGCCCGCCGCCACAACGCAATCAGCGCCGCCGTGAGCTCCGCATCGTCCTCGTGCCCCACCCGCGCGAACGCCCCAAGCTTCACGCGCAACTGCGACTCGATCCGCGACGGCAACTCCAGCGAAACCGTCTGGCAACAACCCGAGCCGCACAGCGTCTCGTGCACCACCCCCGCAGGCTTCACAATCACACTCAACCCCGGCCCCGCACGCCCCGCGCCATCGATCCGCTCCGCAAAAACCCCGCGCACCACCAGCGACACCGACGCCGTCGCATGCGAATGCGGCGGCATCAGCGTCCCCGGCGCATACCGCGTCACCGACAATCGCATCCCCGCGAACGCCCCGCGCGACCACTCCGTCAACAACCGCTTCTCAAGGAACACGCAAGAGCCTCCGGCGACACCCCCCGCTTCTTCGGAGATGCCCCAGACAGCGTTCGCCGTCCGATTCTCGACGCTCAGCCCTGCGCCGCCTTCCACCCATACTCCACATACCGATTCTCAAACGTCCCGTCGTTATACAAATCCACCAGCGTGTACCCCTCGCGGCACTCCTTATGCGGCCCCTTCCACCACGCCGCACACGCCGCCCCGTTGCAGCAGTACGCAACCCCGTTGTACTCCACCCGATCGATCAGATGCATGTGCCCGCTGAGGCACACCTTCACCTGCGGGTTCTCGAGAAACAGCTTCTTGATCCGCCCGTAGTCGATGCACATGAGCGCCGGATGCACAAGCCGCTCGCGTTTGTCGTTCAGGTCGCGATCCAGCACCGTCGCGCTGAAGATCGGGATGTGCGACAGGATCAACGTCGGGTGCATGCGGTTGAGGCTCAGGTCGCCCTTCAGCCACTCGAACTGCTCATCATCGAGACCCGCGTAGTACCCGTTCGGCTCGGGCCGCACCGTATCCAACACCACGATGTGCCACCCGCCCCCACTCCCTACCTCATCGAACGAGTAATACGCCCCCTTCGGCACCGCGCCCTGCACCCCCAGCGTGTCGAGCGCGAGCTGCTTGCCCCACCCCGGCTCCTCGCCCGTCGTCTTGCTCCTGTTCTTGTTCCATCCCCAAATGTCGTGGTTGCCCAGGCAGTAACGCACCTTGCCCTTCCAGCTATCGCCCATCACCTTCTGCCACAGCGCCCACAACTCCTTCGACCGCTCCAAACTCTGGTCCATCGAGTCGAACACGATGTCCCCGCCGTGCATGACGAGATCCACATCCTTCTGCCCACGGATGTGCTCAAAGCACGCGGCCACACCCTCCGGCGCCCGCAAATCCTGCATGATGTGCGTGTCCGTCACGTGCGCAATGCGGATCACCCGCGCGCGCGCACCGCCCGCGACACCGCCGCCCGGCGCCGCCACGCTCTGCCCCAAACCCCGCGCCAACCCCCGCGGCACCACCAGCCCCGCCGCCGCCAACGCACCAAGCCCGAGCACACCACGACGCGAGAATCCATCAGCAGCCATGCGGCACCTCCGCCGCACAGCATACCGCCGGGCGCGGCACAACTCCAACCCCGGCGGCACTCTCGGTCGTCTGCGACGAATCTGCGCGCTAGCGGCGACGCCTCGCGGCCGCCATCAATCCAGCGGTCACGACAACCAGCGGAGTCGGAGCCGCGGGAATCGGCAGGAAAACCTGGAACTCGCCGCCGTCGTACGGATGGGCCCGGTTCACATACACAGTCTTCTCGACCGAGAAGTAGTATCGGCCCGGATGCAGCTCGCCCGACCAGATGTACCAATCGTCCACAAGCGTCGCGGTCCCCACCACGTTGGGAGTTCCGACCGCATCCAGAGCCGCAAGCAGAGGCGAGATGCTCTCGCTCGATGCACGGATCGTGAACGGCATCTTCTCGTCCGTTTCAAACGAAGCGCCGAATGACACAGTGCCCCCCGCCTCCGCGTACCACGGATAATGCGTGTCCACCCCGGCGCCGACGTACCCCACCACATAGATTGTCTCGGTGTTGGCCCATCCTCCGATCCCGGCCGAAGCGCCGCTTGTCAGGCCCCCACCGACGCTTCTTGCATTTCCTGACGCTGTTGTCGCGGGATTCCAAGCCCAATTCCAGTTTGTCGATCCCGGCCAGCTCGGCGACGTGGGATCACGCGACCAGCACGATGCTGACCCGCCCGCGCTCACGTTGAACAACGCGCCAGAAGAGGCCGCGGCCGCCAAAGTCGAGAGCCCGATTGCGAAGTATCTCCCTTTCATGGGACCCTCCTTTCGTGGTGACCTCATTGTCACAAGCACGCGTCACCATCCCCGCCGCAACGCTCTCACGGGGCGGCGGAAGTCGCCCGATCGATCGGCCCTCACCGCCGCCGCGTTCTCAACGCCATCACTCCGCCCAGCGCCACAAGCACGCTTCCTCCCGGCGTCGGAATGTTGAACCGAAACGTGCCGTACCCCTGCACAGGATCCTCGATCCGTACATGGGCATCGATCTTCCAGAACCCCTGGCCCATGAACACGCGCCTCGACGTGTCACCTTCGATGTGGTACGCGAGGTTGTACTTCGACCCCCCGCTGAGTACATACACATCGATCACGCCGCGGCCCACCGTCTCCAGGTCCACCCATGCCGACACCGTCATCGCGTAATCGGCCCGCAGATACGACTCCGCCGACGCCTGTCTCCCCGGCATCGACCAGGCTTCCGCCGAGCCCGCGGCCCGGATCTGATGGAATTGTCTCGGCGGGGAGTCCGGTCCGGCGAACGATTCGGAAATCACCCCGCTCCGGGCGTCCGCGCCGTTCACGACCACAAAGTTCTGGAACCCGTCGGAGGGTGCGGTGCTGCTCCACAGATAACTCTGAAACTCCGGCGGCGAGCCGCCGTCGTATCGCGCGTTGCCGTGGATGCCCATCTGCATCGACGAGAGCTGCACCGCGCCCAGCGCCGCGGGACCATCAAGCAAGATCGCGGCAGCAGCCCACAACCCGGCGCCCACCCTTCCAACCCGACTCTGCATCCAGCGTGCCATGAAGCACCAGCCTTTCCGGTGATCGAGTCTCGTCCTTCCGCGTCGCAGGCTGACTAACCCTCCCGCGGCAATCTCTCGCCGCGGGAACGCGACCACCACCAATCCACCTCTCCTCCCACTCCTCCCACACACCCCGCACCCACAGATCACCGAGGCTCGGCGTGCGTGCAGGACCCGCCGCCGAAACTCAGGTTGCTCCGCGCTTCGCATCAACGCCGCCGTCGCGCCCCCCACAACGCCGCCAACGCCAGCGGCCACACGCCCCCCGATCCCGGAACCGTGAACGAATAGGTGCCCTCGGCACTGACCGACCTTGGCCCGCCCAGTGGCCAGATATCCGATCCGAACTGCAGCGCCGCCACCGACACGTCAACCCGCGCCCGCAGCGAATAGTGCCCCGCCGGCAGGAACCCGATGATCTCGTTGTTCCCCTCACAGTCGGCGACAACCAGGTCGCCCGGGCCCATCAACGTGATACGCCCCACCCCCGTCGTCTTGAACGAGATGCCGAAGATGTAGTCGGACTCAAAGTCCAGATTCACATGCGACCCCGCACCCGCTGACGCACCGTTCGGCGCGTTCACACCGGCCGTCGCGTACCCGCTCCCGTAAAACGTGCGACAGACCCACGGCCACTCGTGCGTGTGCGCGGGATCCGCCGTCGAACTCGTGACGACCCCGGCCCACGCCGCCGCACCCGGCACGGCCGCGCTTCCGTCATACGACAAATACAGGTCGCCGACCCGCGACATGAACTCGTCCGACCACGGGAACACAAAGCTGTTCGCGCGGCCCCCGGCCCCGCCCTCACCACCCACCGTGATGGCGCCCCTCGCCGCGCCGCAGACCAAGAACACCAACGCGCCGCACCAAACCAACTTGTCACGTGCGCTCACCATGTCACACCGCCCTTCGTGCTCTCCCTCTCTCTTCGCCTCTCCCTCACCCGGCGGCGGCATCAGCCGCCTTCAACCCTCCCGCGGCGATCTCTCGCCGCGGGAACGCATCCACCACCGCCTCTCACTCCTCCACCTCTCTCCCGCCATCTCTCTTCCGACTCTCTCCCCCAGCGCCCCCACACGAGTCACCTTCTCCGCCACGCCGTCGCCAGCACCACCGCTCCCGCGCCAAGCAGCGAGATCGCGCCGGGCGCCGGGATCGCGAACCGAAACAAGCCGTCGCCCGTGGCGGCATTCTCGATGTTCACCGTTCCGCTGATGCTCCAAAAGCCGTGGTCGAGATACATCCGCACCACCTGATCACCGCTGAGCTGACGGGCCAGATTGCCGCGGTCGTCGCGAAGCTCGAGCAGCCCCAGCCCTCGCGTCTGCAGCTCGACCCAGGCCGGAACCGTCATCGCGAATGTGGACCGGAGGTTCACGCTGCAACGCACCTCCATCCCCGCCGCACTCGACACCACAGCAGCCCCGCCCTCGCCGAAGATCACGCCGTACTGCATCGGTGCGTCATACGTGCTGGCGACCCCCCGCATCGAGACGCCGCTGCCCATGTCCACGACGTCGGAACGGATCGATCCGCCCATCTCGATCGGCAGCCGATCCGCGGTCTCCGAGTACGACCGGTAGACCCACGGCACAACCCTCCGATCCCAACACTCGCCCCACACCGACGCGTTCACCGACGACACCTGCACCGCTCCCGACGCCGCCTGCGCGATCATCCCGAGCGACGCGGCCACCAGCCCGCACCGCATGCTGCTCAACGTGCCCATGTTGTTCCTTTCCCCGCGGCGTCATGCACCGCAACGCGGCTTCAACCCCGTGCAAGCCAGGCGAACCCGGCGCTGCACACGAGTCGGCTCTTCGCCGCGCAACTTCACCACGCGCGAGACGCAGAGTCAAGCCACGCGAGCGCGATTCAATCAGATGAGACGGCGTCGCACGCAATCGTGCGGAGAACCGAGCGTGTCTCCCACGCACAGTGCATTCGCCTTGCTCACACGCCGCAATCAACCTGCGAGCGAGCTACGAACGCCCCTTCTTGAACGTAAAACTCTTCCCCTCATACTCCACCTTCACCCCATCCCCATCTCCGAAATCGCCCGCGAGGATCCGCGACGCCAGCGCGTTCTCCACCCGCTGCTGGATCGCTCGCTTCAAAGGCCGCGCGCCGAACGCCGGGTCCCAGCCTTCTTCCGCGAGCTGCTTCTTCGCGCCGTCCGTCAGCGTCAGCGTCATGCCGCGCGCCGCCAGCCGCTCGCGCAGCTTCGCCAACTGAATCTCCACGATGTTCCCGATCGCCTCCTTGCCCAAGGGCCGGAACACGATCGTCTCGTCGATCCGGTTCAGAAGTTCTGGCCGCATGAGCCCGCCGCCGCCCGCGCCCATCATCGCCATCTTCTGCATCGCCTCCGCGACCTTCGGCGACAACCCCGCGGCCTTCGCAAACTCGTCCGCCGCCAAACCCGCAGGCCCACGCCGCAGCATCTCCCGCATCATCGCCTCGATCTCCCAGTCCTCCGCACCCTGCTGCGTCAGCTCCTGAATCTGGGCCGAGCCGAAGTTGCTCGTCATCACCACGATCGTGTTCTTGAAATCGACAGTGCGGCCTTGCCCGTCCGTCAAGCGCCCATCATCCAGCACCTGCAGCAAGATGTTGAACACATCCGGGTGCGCCTTCTCGATCTCATCCAGCAACACCACGCAGTACGGCCGACGCCGCACCGTCTCGGTCAACTGCCCGCCCTCGTCGTAGCCGACATATCCCGGCGGCGCACCAACCAACCGAGCCACGGCGTGCTTCTCGCCGTATTCGCTCATGTCGATCCGCACCATCGCTTCGTCGGTATCAAACAAGAACGACGCCAGCGCCTTGCATGTTTCTGTTTTGCCCACGCCCGTCGGCCCGAGGAACAAGAACGATCCGATCGGCCGCTTGGGATCGCCCAGCCCCGCGCGAGAACGCCGCACCGCGTCCGACACAGCCTTCAGCGCGTGATCCTGCCCCACCACCCGCTTGGCGAGCTGCTCTTCCATCCGCTGCAACTTCTCGCGCTCGCCCTCTACGAGGCGCGAAACCGGAATGCCCGTCCAACGCCCCACAATCTGCGCGATCTGCTCCGCGTCCACTTCTTCCTTGACCAACGTGCCGCCCTTCGCGACGCGCTTGGCCCACGCCTTCTCAGCGTCCGCGAGCTGCTTCTCCAGCTCGCGCGACACACCGTACCGAATCCGCGCCGCAGTCTCCAGATCGCCACGCCGCTGGCTCTGCTCGAGCTCCACGTGCTTGCGCTCGATCTGCTCCTTGATCTCCTTGATCGTCTCGAGGTCCTTCTTCTCTTCTTCCCACCGCGCCGTCAGCGCTCGGTTCTTCTCCTGCAGCTCTGCCAGCTCGCGGTTGATGCGGTCCATCTCCTTCGAGCTTCCCGCCTCGATGCCTTGATGCCTCGATGCCTTGGTGCCTTCCTCCATCTCAAGCCGCAGCGTTTCCCTTTCCAGTTCCAACTGCATGATCCGCCGCCGCAGCTCATCGAGCTCCGTCGGCATCGAGTCGTTCTCGATCCGCAGCCGGCTCGCCGCCTCATCGATCAGGTCGATCGCCTTGTCGGGCAGGAACCGATCCGCGATGTAGCGATGGCTCAGGCTCGCCGCCGCCAGGATCGCGCCGTCGAGAATCCGCACGCCATGGTGCGCCTCGTACTTGGGCTTGAGCCCCCGCAGGATCGCGACCGTCTCCTCGACGCTCGGCTGATCCACATACACCGGCTGGAAGCGCCGCTCGAACGCCGCGTCCTTCTCGACGTGCTTGCGATACTCGTCCAGCGTGGTCGCGCCGATGCACTTGATCTCGCCGCGCGCCAAGGCCGGCTTCAGCAAGTTGCCCGCGCTCACCGCGCCCTCGGCGGCACCCGCGCCGATGATCGTATGCAATTCGTCAATAAAAAGGATGATCTTGCCGCCGCTGCTCGCCACCTCGCGCAGCACGGCCTTCAGCCGCTCCTCGAACTCGCCGCGGAACTTCGCGCCCGCAAGCAACTGCCCCACATCCAGCGCGATGATCCGCTGCGACTTCATCGCGTCCGGGCAGTCACCGTTCACGATCCGAAGCGCCAAGCCCTCCGCGATCGCCGTCTTGCCCACGCCCGGCTCGCCGATGAGCACCGGGTTGTTCTTCGTGCGCCGGCTCAGCACCTGCATGCAGCGCCGAATCTCTTCATCGCGTCCGATCACCGGATCGAGCTTGCCCGCCTGCGCGCGGGCCGTGAGATCGATGCCGTACTTCTTGAGCGCCTCGTAACTGCTCTCCGCCCCCGGCTCGGTGACATTGGTCACGCCCGACGCCGTGCGGATCTCCTTCACCGCCTTCTCGAGTGCCGCCCGATCGAGCCCGACCGTCTTCAGCACATCCCGCGCCGGCCCCACCACTTCCGCCAGCGACAGAAGAAGATGCTCGCTGCTCACCAGCGAATCACCCATCTTCTTGCTGATCTCTTCGCTCTTGGTCAGGATCTCCATCAGCGCCCGACCCGCGCTCCCCGCCCCGCTGCTGGACTTGGGCTGCCGCGACAGTTCCGCCCGCGTCAGCGCCAGCACCTTCTGCGGCGTCGCCCCCGCCCGTGCCACGACAGCGCCACCAGCCCCCCCACCGCCCGCCGTGTCGCCCGAGTCGGACAACAACCCCGCCAAGACGTGCAGGCCGTTGATCTCGGGGTTGGACAGCGACACCGCCTCGCTCTGAGCGCTGGCAAGTGCTTCCTGGGCTGCGTTGGTCAACCGATCCGGGCGCATGAGAACCTCCGGCAGAGCCCTCGCCCCGCCATCAGGATCAGATGCAACCCACGGGCCAGCCAGAGGCGGCCCCCCGCCTCAGAACGAGCCCCGAGCGTGAGCGAGTGGGTCTGCCGTTCTTGTCCCACACCCCCAAAAACAACAAGACGCTGCCAGTCAGGCAGCGTCCGGATCCGTTGTTCGGATTGTGATCGGATTCAGGCGTAAACATCCAGCATCTGTGTTGCCGCGCTCGCGTACTCCGCGGCCGCCGCGTCCCCTGCCTGGGCGGCCTTCGCCGCCGCCTGGAGCAGCGCGACCGAGGAATCTCCGCTCTCCCGGGCAATGTCCATCACCCGTGCCGCCACCTTGTACGAAAACTCCGCGGCGACTTGGGCTGAAATGGCAGAAGCGTCCATCCTCACACTTTCGGCGTTTCAGCCGACCCGGATCGGGCAATCCGTCGGAACCGCGGGCAAACCCCGGCCGAAAGTCGATCTGGCGCGGCTATGCGGCCGATGACGGTCCCGCCGCCGAATCCGCAAACCGCACCCCCGCCCCTTGACGTCGACGCCGCGAGGGGTTACAAACTGCTCCCCCACCACCGTTCCCCCGGCCTCGCCGGACCGACTTGCAACACTCGAGGGGCCTGGAGCCTGACATGAAGAACGCCCGCATCATCCTCCGTTCCGCCCTCATGCTCACCCCGCTCGCGTTGCTCGCGGGTTGCAGCTCAACCGCCCAGAAGGGTGAATCGCTGTCCGCCATCCGCAGCAACCCCACGCCCGGCCTCAACACCGAGGACCAGCGTTACAGCGACATCCACTCCGAAATCAATATCGTGCACAACGACAACCTTCGCAAGCTCAACTCCGACGGCCTTCGCTTCATGCTGCTCGACCGGCCCTCGCGTCTCTCGCCCTACCCCAGCGCCCGCTGAGCTCAGTGCAATCCACAAGCAAACCAAGCCCGGCGTGAGCCGGGCTTCTTTGTTGATTGAATAGCGTGCCTCACCGATCTCAGGCGGCTGTGTAGCGACCGCGGGATACTTTCTTGAAGCGGCTGCGGTTCTTGATGAACGTCTGGTTCACGATGGTGCGGAAGTTGGGCGAGGTCGTGACGTAGCCGGACGCAAGCACCGCGTCTGCGGCCTCGGTCACTCCCAGCGTCTTGCCATCAAGCACCTTCGCGAGCGCGTCCACCAGGCTGACCGCGTTGCTGGCGCGCCCGCCGCCCGGAATCGCACCACCCTGGGCCGCGATCTGCTTGCGGAGATCGTTGAGTTGATTCGTCAACCGCTCATACTTCCGCTGCAGAGCGGTGCTCTGCTTGGAACGACGACGGATCTCGGCCTGCAGCGCCGCGGTGGAGAGACCAGACAATGAATCAGAGCGAGACTTACGGGCCATACGAGTTCCTTTGTAGAAGATGAGGGAACCCACGCCCAATCTCAACATACGGTAGCCCGAGTATACGCATCAAGCAAACGACGGCGGGCAGGTGTTTGTAGTCCAAACACCCGGCAAACACCCCGGATCGAACGGACTTACTTCAATCCCATTTTTACAAGCAGCCCGTCAAAGTGATCGATCCCGTAGAATTCCACAGTGATCCTTCCCTTCGAGCCGCTCGGGTCTGTGGAGATGACGGCTTTCGTGCCCAGGTGTTGCGACAGCCGCCGCTCAAGATCGATGATCACTGCCTGCCGCGCGGGCGGATTCATGGCCTCCTTCGCGGGCGCCCGCGGCGACGCGAACCGCTTCACGGCGCTCTCGAGCCGCCGTACCGACCACTGATCCCGCGCCGCCTCACGCGCAAGCTCGATCCGCTGCGGCCCCCCCACCATCGCGAGCAGCATCTTGCCGTGCGCCGACGTCAGGCCGTTGGAGGCCACAAGCTCGGCGATCTCCGGTTCCAGTTCTGTCAGCCGTATGAGGTTCGCCACCGTTGCCCGCTCGAGCCCTACTTTCTCCGCCGCCTGCGCCTGCGTGAGCCCAAAGCGCTCGCACATCATCCGCAGGGCGTGAGCGCGATCCATCGCGTTCAGATCCTCGCGCTGGACATTCTCAATCAAACCAAACTCGGCGGCCTCTTCATCTGACAAAATACGAACAATAGTTGGAACTGTTCTGAGCTCCGCAAGCTTCGCAGCGCGCCAGCGTCGCTCGCCAGCTACAAGCTCGAAGGTTTCTCCCACGGGCCGCGCAATCACCGGCTGCATGATGCCTGCAACGCGAATCGAGTCCGCGAGGCCGCGAAGCTGCAGTTCATCGAACGACCGGCGCGCCTGGAACGGGCTCGGCACAAATCGATCCACCTCGATATGCCGGACGCCGCTTTCCTGTACCGGCGGCGGAGCGACTGTCGGGACACTCGTGATATGTACCGCAACCGGCGCCTGCAACAGCGCAGCCAACCCTCGCCCCAGCTTGCGGGCACTTGCATCCTGCGTGCTCATGAATTCCTCCGTGCGATAGCATCGTACGGTGGATCAGAACGATCCGCAAGTGGGGGTGTTCCTTGAGGAACAATCAGGTGTGCGAAGACGCGTCCGACACAGGCAGCACCACCACCTGATTCGGATCGATCGCGATCGCGGTCCGGCTGCCCGCCTCGGTCCGGACTCCCCCACCAACGCGCGTGAAGCGAAGCACCTCGGTTCCCACACCCGCATGACCTTGCTCGAGTTCCCCGAGGAACATCGAGTCTTTGATTGTGGCCTGCAGCGAGCCGTCAGAACGAAACGCCACATGCTCGGGGCGAAGGGAGACAAGACACGGCTCACTGACGTTCAGTTTCGGCTCTGCGAGCACACCTCGGAGCAAGCCAGCTCCGGTCTCGACTTCGGCAAGGCCGCCCTGGATGGAACGCAGCGTGCCGGAGAGGATGTTGGTCTCACCGAGAAACTCCGCGACGAAACGGCTGCGGGGGCGTTGGTACAGGTCGATGGGAAAGCCCATCTGCTCTAGACGGCCGGCACGCATGATGGCGACGCGGTCCGCCATCGAGAGCGCTTCCTTCTGATCGTGGGTCACGTACACCGTTGTGATCTCGGATTCCTTGCAGATGCGACGGATCTCCGATCGCAGCTCGAGCCGCAGTTTGGCGTCGAGATTCGAGAGTGGCTCGTCCAAGAGCAGGACATCGGGTCGGATGACCAGAGCTCGTGCGAGAGCGATGCGTTGCTGCTGACCGCCCGACAACTGGTTAGGCTTACGTTTGGAATACTGCTCCATCCGCACCGCGGCCAAGGCCTGCGCCACTCGGGCCGCGGCGTCCGCGGCGGGGATCTTGCGGACGTCGAGCCCGAACGCGACGTTGGCCTCCACGGTCATGTGTGGCCAGAGTGCGTAGCTCTGGAACACCATCCCGGTGTTGCGCCGGTTCGGGGGCAGGTAGGTCACATCCCGTTCGCCGAAGCGGATCTCGCCCGACGTTGGTTCGATGAAGCCCGCGATCATCCGCAGGAGCGTGGTCTTGCCGCAGCCGGAGGGTCCGAGCAGGAAGAAGAGCTCGCCGGGGGCGATCTCGATCGAGACGTCGTCGACGGCGCGAGTGGTGCCCCGGCCTGCGATGGACGGGAATTCCTTGACCACGTGACGGATGCTGAGCGGCAGAGGCATGGGGCGCAGAATAGCAGTGGGGGGGCGGCGGTGTGAAGAGTGGATTGTCGGTATTGAGAACCGGCCGGCGGCGCGGTAGCCTGCTGTAGCGGCGGGCTCGCCGCGGCGGGAGAGATCATCATGCGTGCTTCGAGCCGTTGTGCCTGCGTTGTGGGTGGCGTTCTCCTGGCGTCTTCGGCTTCGGGTCAGATCACGCTGATCAGCGATCAGCGTGCGGTGACGGTCGAGGCCGCGGGCCAGGTGCAGTTCGCGTTTCCTACGCCCCCCTTTGCAAACTTCAACCGCGATCTCACCCGCGATGTACCCAGCGGCGGCGGCAACGGCGTTGCGCGGGCTCAGCAGACGTCGAGCGTCTCCACCTCGGCGATGTCGGCGAGCGGGCTGGTCCGGGCCGAGAGTAACGCCGGCCCCAGCAACTGCATCCTCACGCAGTCCACCTCCGACTTCCGCGTGCTCTTCAGCGTGCCCGCGATCGCGCGCTGCGTGGTCAGCGGCAATGTCACCGGCGCCCAGTTCCGGCTGGGAAACAACGCCGAGGGAACCGTGGCGCTGGTCGAATCGCTTGACACCACCACGCTCCCGATCGACATCACCCGCGTGCTCCGCCCCGGGCGCGTCTACACGCTGCTCGCGCTGGCGAGTGATCTCTCGAGCGCGTGCAACGGCGGGGTGATCGTGCAGAACGGTTCGTACACGATCAGCGCGACGTTCGCCGCGATCACGCCCTGCCCGGGCGACTTGAACTTCGATGGCTTTGTTGACGACGCCGACTTCACCGCATTCGCCGGGGCGTACAACGAGCTCCTGTGCGCTCCGCCGCCGGCGTTCTGCGACGCCGACCTCAACAGCGACAGCGTCGTGGACGATGTGGACTTTGTGATCTTCGCGGCGAGCTACAACGACCTGATCTGTCCGGAGTGATCGCGGTGTGTGTCGCGGGATTACATTCCGCGATGGGACCCGATCGTTCCGCGGTGCGTCACGGCGACGGCTCACCCTGCGGCAGGGGGAGCGACGTCTCCAGCACCGAGTCCCAGGTGCGCAGCGCGGTGGAGGGGGCCAGGCCGAGGCGCTCGCGTACGCGACGGGCCCAGAAGAGCTGCGCGTTGGCGACCGAATGGAACTCCACGAAGCGTGCCGCGGCGGGGGCGGGGGTGAAGGTGTCGCTGGACTCGAGCGCGCCACGCAGGGCCGACGCGAGCGTGTCGATGTCGCGGATGTGGCACGCGGTGCCGAGCGCGAAGCGGGCGCAGGTCTCCCCCAAGAACCCGCGGTCGGACGTGATGACCGGGCGCTGCTGTGCCGCGGCACGGATCAGGATGCTCGCGGAACCCAGGTGGCGGCGGTAGGTCACGGCGACGAGATCCGCGGCGGCGATCGCGAGCGCGAGCTGCTCGTCGCTGACATAGCCGTCGACCACGATGATGCGCCCGCTGTCCACCAGCGGCTTGGCCTCCGCCGCGAGGATCTGTCTGATCTCGGGCATGAACGTGCCCATCAGCAGCAAGCGGTCGGTGCTCGCCAGGCTCGCCTGCATGAACGCACGGATGAGCAGGTCGATGCCCTTGCGCTCGTCCATGCGGCCGACGCAGGAGATCAGGCGGCCGGACTCCTCGATCCTCAGGCGTCGTCGCGCCTCGACGCGGGAGACGTCGGGCATCGCTTCCACAGGATCGGGCGCGAGCACGGTGCGGCGAGCGATGCCGGGTGTCAGCGCCCGGATCGAGCGGACCACGAGCGGATCGATGAAGTGGAATGTGCCGACGCGGCTGGCGCCGAAGGTGAATGCCCAGGCGCGGCGTTTGGCCCAGCGACGCAGCGTGCCGCGGGTGATGTACGACCACGAGGCGCTCATCAGCATCGCCTCGGCCTCGATCGACGGCGACGGCGCGAGCATCAGGCGGCGAACACCGATCATCTCGACCACGCCGTCGCCCGAGGGGATGATCACGTGATCGGGCTTGAGCTCGCGGCAGGCCCGTGCGAAGCTTGCGGCGGTGTTCCACGCGAACGAGAACTTGCCGGTCGGGTCTTCCTCGCGGTAGTTGTCGGCGAGATTGAACGAGTGCTTCAGCGGCTCAAGCTGGTGCTGCCAGGTCTCGTGGCCCTGGGGGCCGGGCGTGGTGGCGAGCGTGAGCTTGATGGGAAGGCCCTGCATCGCGTTGACGATGCGCTTCACGTAGGTGTAGCGGTGGCCGCGGGGGCAGGGCTCGAAGATGACGACATGCATGGAGGGGAAGTGGGGCAGTGGAGGAGTGGGGCAGGAGGGCAGAAAGAAGAGATCGCACCGTCAGCGGCGGCGCTGGGAGTAGGCGTAGCGGATCGCGGCCTCCATGCCGTCGACCATTTTGACGACGCTGTAGTCGCGGGTCGCGGTCTTGAGGGCGATCTGCTTCATGAAGGCGAGGCGTTCCTTGTCGCGGAGGATGAGGCGGATGACGTCGGTGAGGTCGTCGATGGACCCGTCGCGGTAGAACATCCCGTTCATCCACGGCTTGAGGGCCTCGACCTCGGGGGCCCAGGACGCCTCGTCGTCGGTGGTGACGACCGGCAGGCCGTAGCCCATCGCGTGCTGCAGGCTGAGGCCGATGTTGCGTGGGTACGCAAAGAGGTCGCTGGAGACGAACCAGGGCGCGAGTTCGCTCTCCTGGTAGATCGCGCCCGTGAAGGTGACGCGGTCGGCGATGTTGAGCCGAGCGGCCTGGGCCTCGAGCTCGGCCCGCACCGGACCGTCGCCCACGATGACGACGCGCAGGTGCGGGAAGTCGCCGGTGAGCCGTGCCGCGGCGTCGAGGAGCATGTCGGTCCGGTTCTCGTGGATGAGGCGGGAGACGAAGAAGAGCGTGGGGCCGTGCTCGAGATTGTGCTGCTTCTTGAACGCGGCGAGGCGTGCGGGGTCGGCGAGGAACTCCTCGCGGCAGCGGATGGCCTCGGATTGATCGAGGGAGTTGGGGGCGACGAAGGCGCGGTGCTCGCAATCGTGGCGGCGGACGAAGTCGTTGCGGGCCCGGCTGCCGTAGAAGAGGACCGCGGTCGCGAGGTTGCCGACCCAGTCGCGGAAGTTCCGCTTGGCGCGGTTCTCCTGCTTGGAGTAGCCGTGGCCCCAGGCGACGGTGGGCAGGCCGCGGCGGCGGGCGATGCGCAGCGAGGCGATGAGGCTGATGTAGCGCGTGTTCCAGCCCGCCATGATGACGTCGAAGTCGGAGCTTTCGGCGATCTCGATCTGCTTCTGTCGCCACATCAGCCGCGGGCTCTTGAGCACGACCCGCGAGGAGATCGGCTCGGCGTCGAAGCCGACTGGCGTGACGTTCTTGACCGGTTCGTCGGAGGAGAAGAAGAGCTTGAACTTGATGCCCGGGCGGCGGCTCAGTTCCTGGAAGACTGGCAGCCGGTACTTGGGCAACGCCGGTTGGAAGACCGCCAGGCGAATGGTTTCGGCGGCCGCGGGAGAGGCGGTGGGGGTGGTGGGGGCGGCGGAGTTGGCGGCGGCGGTGCTCACGCGTTGGGTTTGATCGGCTGGCGGCCCACGCTGATGTAAGAGAACCCCAGACGACGCAGGTCGGCGGTCCGATACAGGTTGCGGCCGTCGAAGATCACGGGGGCCTTGAGCAGCGTGCGGAGCTGATCGAAGTCCGGGCTCTTGAAGTCGTCCCAGTCGGTACAGACGACCAGCGCATCGGCGCCCCGCGCCGCCTCGTACATGTCCGCGGCGATCGTCAGCATGGGCTGCGTGCCCAGCTCGGCCCGCGCGGTGTCGGAGGCGACCGGGTCAAAGGCGCGGCAGGTCGCCCCGAACCCCAGCGCCCGGCGGATCAGCGTGAGCGCGGGTGCCTCGCGCACGTCGTCGGTCCGGGGCTTGAAGGCCAGGCCCCAGAAGGCGATGGTCTTGCCGGCGAGCCCGCCGCTGGACTTGAAGTGGGCCTGGATCTTGTCGAAGAAGCGCTCGCGTTGGCGCTGGTTGGTTTCGTGCACCGCGCGGGAGAGGCCGATGGGCACGCCGGCTTTCTCGCCCATCATGATGCAGGCGAGCGTGTCCTTGGGGAAGCAGGATCCGCCGTAACCCAGGCCGGGGTAGAGGAACTGGGAGCCGATGCGTTTGTCGGCGCACATGCCCTCGCGGACCTTGGCGATGTCGGCGCCGTAGGCCTCGCAGAGGTTGGCCATCTCGTTGATGAAGGAGATCTTGGTGGCGAGGAAGTTGTTGCTGGCGTACTTGACCATCTCGCTGGACAGGATGTCCATGAGATAGATGGGGTGGCCGTTGCGGACGAAGGGATCGTAGAGGCGGCGGAACTGCTCGCCGGTGGCTTCGTCTTCCACGCCCACGACGACGCGGTCGGGCTTGTTGAAGTCGTTGACGGCGTCGCCTTCTTTGAGGAACTCGGGGTTGTTGGCGACGTGGAAGGTGGCCTTCGACCCGGCCGCGGCGAGGGCGCTCTGAATGCGATCGCGGACGGCGAGGGTGGTGCCGACGGGGACGGTGGACTTGACGACGACGGTGAGGGCGGCGCGATTGGGGGTGCGCTGGATCGCCTTTGCGATGTCGTCGGCGGCGCCTAGGACGTACTTGAGATCGGTGTGTCCGCGCTCATCGCTGGGGGTGCCGACGCAGATGAAGACCATGTCGGCGTCGGCGTAGGCGGCGGCGGCGTCGGTCGTGAACGTGAGACGTCCGGCCTTGATGTTGCGCTCGAGGAGTTCTTCGAGGCCAGGCTCGTAGATCGGGCACTTGCCCGCCTTGAGCGCGGCGATCTTCTTCTCGTCGATGTCGAGACAGGTGACGTGGTTGCCGGTGTTGGCGAAGCAGACCCCGGTGACGAGGCCGACGTACCCGGTTCCGACCATGGTCAGACGCATCCAATTCCTCCGAAGGGAGCTTCGAGGGAACAGGATACGCAGAAACCGGCGAAGCTTGCTGGGGCGGACAGCGTCCCCACGAACGCGAGCTGGGCACGTGGTGGTCGGTTACCGCGGGCCTATCACCATGATCGAGAAGTGCAGATCGACGCGGGCGCCGGCTGCGTTGAACATGTCGATGTCGACCTGTCCCACGCCGAGAAAATTGGTCGAGCAATGCACGGGAAGGCCGGGGGAGATCGGCGTCACAAAAACCGCGGGGAAACTTGCGAATACCGGATTGAAGGTCACCCGGTAGTTGCCCACTCCCAGTTTGGCGACGGTGAGGCCGGAGCCGCTGAAAAGCGATCCGTCGCCGGAGTTCACCACCGCAAAGATCGTGCGGATGTTGCCGGAGCCGGAGGCAACCGGGGAGAACTGGCCGGAGCTGCCGAAGGCGATCTCGCCGCGGACGTCGAGAGTTTGGCTTGGTGAGAACGTGTTCACGCCCAGACGTGCGGACCCGAAGGTGTCGACGATACCGACGTTGCCGAAGCCCGAGTCTCGAAAGGTGAGCAAGGTGCTCGGCGTGCCGCCGTCGGGGTCCTTGAAGACGATGCTCGAGATCTGTCCGGCGCTCATGGTCGGCGGCCGGATCACGAGCGCGTCGTTTAGCGATGCGATCTCCAAGCGGCCCGAGGGCGTGGAGGTGCCGATGCCGATGTTGCCGCCCTTGGCGAGGAAGAGGCGGTAGTCGGCGACAAGGCTCTCGACGAAGTTGAGGCCGTAGTCGGTGCTCGCGCTGCCGTTGGGCGAGAACAGGTTGATGTGCCAGCGGGTGGCTTGATCGGCCTGGAGGCTGAGCAACTGGGCAACGCGGGCGCCGCCGCCGCCGGTGCTGGGTTCGTTGAGGGTGAGCGGGCGGTCGGCGAAGGTCGTGCCGATGCCGACCTTGCCGTCGGTGTAGGAGAGGGTGGTGCCGTTGAGCACCCACGGAGCCGCGGAGAACGCGGCCATGGGTGCGACGGTGAGTTTCTGACGCGGCGCGATGGTCTGGCCGTTGACGGTGAGCTCGACCCAGCGGTCGGCGCCGGTGGCGAAGGGGTTGGCGGTGAACTCGCCGGCGGCGTTGAGGGTGATGGTGAAGACGCCGCCGATGAGGGGGACGCCGTTGATGGTCTGGGTGCCGATGGGCGAGCCGCCGGTGTCGGTGGGGAAGAGCTTGACGACGAGGTTGACGGCGCCGGTGGCAGGCGCGCCGGACTCGGCGAGTTTGCCCTGGTACGTGAAGGGCTGGTTCTGGGCGCGGGCGATGTTCGCAAGGGTGCCGACCACAAGCAACGCGACACAAAGAGTCATCGATAAAGAACGAATCGGCATAGAAGCTCCGTGACGAAATGCGGCGACTTGATAGCAGTCCAGTCTATCGGAGTGATGCCACGGGTCGAAGCGGATTCGATCGGAGGCATGCCACTGCGTCCGAGAATGGTGTGATCTGCCCGCGATCGGGGGTCTGTGCGGGTGCTGTCAAGAATCGCAACTGCGGGGCCATGCGGGATCTGTACCAAGGGACATTCAGACGGCCGCCCAACCGATACACAGAAGCTTTTCGATGCCAGGGTTCTATCCGCCCGCAGCATCTTGGGAATCACCCCCGAACCGCATAAACTCTCGACCCTATGTCCACCACCCCCACGTCGTCCCAGGTCGATTGGTCCAAAGCCCGCGTCATTGTCACCGGCGGCGCCGGGTTTTTGGGCAAGGCCGTGCAGGCGTGCCTGGCCAAGCGGGGCGTGAAGAAGGACAACATCTTCATCCCGCGGCGGAAGGATTTCGACCTCACCGATCGGGCGGCGACGGCGCACTTGTATCGCTCGGCCTTCGGCAAGGAAAAGGTGGATGTGGTGATCCATCTTGCCGCCGAGGTCGGTGGCATCGGGGCGAATCAGAAGAACCCGGGGCGGTACTTCTTTGCGAACATGGCGATGGCCGTGAACTTGATCGAAGAAGCTCGCCTCGACGGGTTGTCGGAGCGCGGCGGCAAGTTCATCCAGACGGGCACGATCTGTGCGTACCCGAAGTTTGCCGCGATTCCGTTCAAGGAAGATGATCTGTGGAGCGGGTATCCGGAAGAGACGAATGCGCCGTACGGCGTGGCGAAGAAGGCCGCGTGGCAGATGCTCGACGCGTACAAGCTGCAGTACGGCTTCAAGAGCGCGTACGTGCTGCCGGTCAACCTCTACGGTCCGCACGACAACTTTGATCTGCACTCGAGCCACGTCATCCCGGCTCTGATCCGCAAGTGCATCGAGGCGCAGCAGCGCAACGATAAGGAAATCGTGTGCTGGGGCACGGGCAGCGCGAGCCGCGAGTTCCTTTATGTGGATGATGCCGCGGAAGGGATCTGCCGTGCGGCGGATGTGATGGTCGATCCCGACCCGATCAACCTCGGCGCGTCGTTCGAGATCAAGATCAAGGACTTGGTCGAGTTGATCGTCAAGCTGACGGGCTTCAAGGGCGGGATCACGTGGGACCACACCAAGCCCGACGGACAGCCCCGTCGCAAGCTGTCGGTGGAGAAGGCCGAGAAGCTCCTGGGCTGGAAGAGCCAGGTGACGTTCGAGGAAGGCCTGAAGCGCACGATCGAGTGGTATCGGGCGAATCCGAGCAAGTGAGGCGCGGTCCGCCGCGGGTTATGAAACGTTGCCGACGCGACGATCACGGCCGCGTCGCGCGTGATCCCATCGCGCCGATCGCGCCCAGCACGCCGTCGACACCGGCGCGGGCGGCGGCGGGCGCGTCGTGTCCGCGGCGGAACTCCACGGTGAGGATCGGCACGCGGCGATCGATGCCGACGAACGTCCCCAGCGAGCCGGGGGTGGGGTAGCCCATCGAGGGCTCGACGCGCCAGCGTGGGTCGGTGCGCCGGGCGGCAGCGACGAAGGCCTCGGCGAGCGCGCTCGCGGGGCCGTCGTAGTTCACGAACGGGCCGGAACGGATGGAATGGAAGACGATCACGAGATCGGGGCGGAAGGTGTCGAGCTCGCGGGCGAGGGCGCGCGACTCCGGTTCGCTGAGAGGCGCTTGCCCTCGGTCGGGCGCGGGCGAGAAGTTTGAAGCCGGGAAGTTGCGGTTCAGATCGATGCCGCGGGAGTTGGTGCGGGAGCGGGCCGCGGTGGCGTCGGGGTTGAGATCACGGATGATGCACACCGTGGCGCCGAGCGTGGCGTCGCGACGGGCGATGGAGAGCGAAGCGACCAGCGGCTGGACGGCCGGCAGTCCCTCGGGCTCGTTGCCGTGGATCGATCCGATCACCAGGACGCGCGGCGGTTCGGCCCCGCCGATGCTTGCGGGGATGGTGATCGCGTCGATGGAGCGGCCCTGCGGCGTGCGAGCGATAGCGGACCACGTCGAGTTCCCGTGCTCCTCGCGCGGCGTGATGACGCAGCCGCTTGCGAGGGGCAGAAAGATCAGTACGCACACCAGCAGCCAACGCATCCGTGTCATGCCGCCATTCTCGGCGGCATCGGGTGTGTCTCTGCAATCGTCGCGTCTCCAGCTCGCGATCGGGGATCGAGGTGAGCCAACGCTTAGGCCAGCGGATTGACCTTGGGCGTGGGATCGCCGTGGGTGCGGATGTACTGATCGACGCGGCGGGCCATGCTGCGGACCATGGACCGAAGGGCCTTTCGGTCGCCCTTGGCGGCGCCCAGCGGGCGGGCCAGCGTGTGCTCAAGCCACGCGGCGCAGGCGTCGCGGAGCACGCGGTAGGCGACGGCGCTCCGAGGCGGGACGCCCACGCCGATCGGTTCGATCAGGAGCGTCGCGAGCATGCGGGCCATCTCGCCGGGGTTGCCGCGGCGGCGGATGCCCACGGTATCGATCAGCGTCACGATCGGCACGCCTTCGTCGAAGGTGACGATGAGATTCGAGGGCTTGTGATCGCGGTTACAGACATTGGCCCGCAGCATCGCGCCCACCTGCACGCCCACGGCGCGGGCGAGCGCGTGCTCGTCGCGGACCGAGAGGTCGCGGTCGGCGAGATGATGGAGCAGCGTCTTGCCGGGCGCTTCTTCGAGCAGCAGCCATTCACGGGGCCAGGTGTGCACCAGCGGGAGCGAACGCGCGTCCGCCGCGGCTTCGGCGGGGGCGACGCCGTGCTGCGTGAGCAGCGCAATGGGGCGGGCGACGGGGATGCCGGCGCGTTGCAGGCGGCGGGCGCCGCGCCACTGGCGGAAGCCGCGGCTGGCGCGGAGCAGGCTCTTGGCCCGCTCGCGGATCGTCCCCAGCTGGCGCGATTTGATCACCAGGGCCACGCCCTCCAGCTCCGCCCGGGCAACGAAGCTGTTCCCCTCGGCCTTGAGCACCGTCGAGGCGTCGGGGCGGAAGGTGGCGACGAAACGCGCGAGCGTGTCGGCCCGATCACGCCACGCCGGCGCGACCTTCTCGAGCCGGATGCCGCGGGGAATGTGGAAGGAGAAGCCCAAGGCGGGGAATGTACTCGGTGGCGGCGGCGGGTGTGAAGCGCCAGAGTGGAAGATGAGAACAGAAGAAGAGGAGAACAGGAGAGAAGTACAGAAGAACCCGTGAACCGGTCTGCGGCGGATGCGGGGTGGTTGCCGCGTGCCGAAATGACACGCCGCTCAGATTGCGCGGCGTGGCCCATTCGCCCCAACGAGCGCGCTTCAATATCCCCCTGTTCCCCTGTTCCCCTGTTCCCCTGTTCCCCTGTTCCCTTGTTCCTCCTCCCTCTCCCGTGCCCACGCTCTCCATTGCCATCGTCTGTAAGAACGCGATGCGCACGCTTCCGGGTGTGTTGGAAGCGGTGCGGCCGTTGCTGGAGGACGGGGCCGAGCTGCTGGCGGTGGACAGCGGGTCGAGCGACGGGACGGTGGAGCTGCTCGAATCGCGTGGGGCGCGGGTGCTGCGGTCGGCGTGGCTGGGGTTTGTCCGCACCAAGCAGTTGGCGATGGACCACTGCCGCGGCGAGTGGGTGCTGAGCCTCGATTCTGACGAAGCGCCGGACGCGACGCTCGTGGGCGAGATCCGCCGCGTCGTGCGCGAGGCGGAGACAGCGCAGGGGTACTGGATCAACCGCAAGACGTGGGTCGCGGGGCGGTTTCTCGAGCACTGCTGGCAGCCGGAGTGGCGTCTGCGGCTGGTGCGGCGCGGGCTGGCGAAGTGGGGGGGCATCGACCCGCACGATCAGCTCGAACTGACTCCGGGAGCCCGCGATGAGAAGCTCGCCGGCACGCTGCGGCACGATTCGTTCGCGAGCTTCGCCGAACACCTGGAACGGCAGGCCCGCTACGCGCGGCTGCACGCCGAGGGCTTGTTCGCGCAGGGCAAGCGGAGCGGCTTTCTCGGGATCGCGGTGCAGCCCTCGGCGGCGTTCGTGAAGCAGCTCGTGCTCAAGAGTGGTTGGCGGGACGGCTGGCGGGGTGTCCTGGCCGCGGCGTCCACGGCGGCCGGGACGCTGATGAAGCACATCGTGCTGGCCGAATTGAGTGCGCAGGCCAAAGAGCCGCGGTAAATCAAGCCGCGGACCAGCGTCCTTTCTTCAGGTGTGTCGGTCGCGGTTGTCTGAACGACCCGACGAGAAACCGTGTTAGTGGTTGCTTACAATCGAGCGTGACGATCGAGCGTCCATCACGCGGCCAGCGACTGCTGGAACTGCAGGCCCAGGCGGAAGCTGGTGGAGAGTTTCTGGCAGCGGACGACGCGGCCGTTGCGGCGGGGCTGGGACGGGTCGTCGGGGTAGAGGTTGAAGAAGGTGCCGGGCTTGATCTCGGCGTCGGCGTAGACGCCCAGGCCGCCGGGGCCGTGGTCGGCGACGCGGACGCTGGTGAGCAGCGGGGCGCGGCCGGGGCGGTGGAAGACGGCGACGGCCGAGCCGGTGATGGGCTGACGGGGGCCGCGGCGGCGGTCGAACCGGAGCGTCAGATCGGTGGTGTCGGCGGAGTCCATGCGAGGCGTATCGGGCGAGGCCGCGGGCGACTTTGGCGGGAATCCGCGACGACGTGCAGGGAGGTGGGTTTTTCCCGGGCGGAGGGGGTGAGGTGGAGTTGTGGGTGGGGGTTTGGAGGGATCGAACGCACACCGGCCGCCGGGGGCGGCGGGTCCACTAGAATGGCCGCGGACCGGGTCCGGGTCGCCTGGCGGGAATGGGGCTCGCCGCCGTGCGGTTCGGACGGATTCCGCGGCCGGTTTCCGACGGGAGGCGTGCCCCGTCGGCGTCTTTGTCAGTGCACGCTGAGGATCACTCGCTCATGAAACAGGTTCGCAGCCTTGTCTCTTCCGGCCCGTCCGTCACTTCCGGCCCTTCGGGGTTCATGGCGGGATCGCGGGCATTGGGCACGGCTCTGATCGTCGGCGTCGCGGTGCTGGCCGGGACCGTCGGGTCCAACCTCGTGACCGCTCAGCCCGCGGGCGGCGGCAACCCGTCGCGGGTCGCGGTCATCAACATCGAAGAGGTGCTGAACGGCCTGCAGTACCTGAACATCGAGCAGAGCAAGCTCAAGGCCAAGGCGGACGAGCGTCAGAAGGAGCTCACCGCGCTGGCCAACGAGATCGACGACATGCAGAAGAAGCTCGAGATGGTCTCGCTCGAGGACAAGAAGCGTCGCGACCAGGCCGCGGCCCTGGTCGAGAAGAGCGCCCTGGCCCAGGCCAAGACCAACGCGTACCAGCAGATCATCAACATCGAGAAGGGCGACCTTTTCAAGGACGCGCACGGCGAGGTGGTGAAGGCCTGCAAGGACTACGCCGAGAAGAACGGGTTTGACCTGGTGATCGTCGATGATCGGGCGATCAAGTTCGAGAGCAACATGAGCTCGGACATGGTGAGCGCGATCATCGCGCAGAAGCGCGTGCTCTTCGCGTCGGAGTCGGTCGACATCACCAAGGCGATCCTGACCAAGATGAACAACGAGTTCGCGGCGGGCGGCAAGCCGGCCCCGGCCCCGAAGAAGAAGTAATCCAACGACCCGCCGCGGGAAGCCGCGGCGGGCTGATTCTGAGTTCAACACAGACACACAGACAGAGAGAAGAGTTCAACTCAAAGGGCTCGAAAGACTCGAAGCACAAGCCACGACTCGCCTGCCTTGTCTTCTTTCCACCTGTACTCCTCTTTCCCTGCTCCCCTGCCCCGCTGCTCCCCTGTCCCCCTCTTCCCCATGCCCCTCACGATGACGCAGCCCGATTCGATCTCCGAAACCAAGCCCGCGGGCATGACCTCGGGCTCGCTCGCCGCATTGCTGGGGGCCGAGCTGGTCGGCTCGCCCGAGGTGCCTGTGCGTGGCGTGGGTGCGATCGATCACGCGGCAACGGGCGATGTCACGTTCATCCGCAGCGGCAAGTACGCGGCGTTGTGGGACAAGAGCAAGGCCTCGGTGGCGGTCTTGGTGCGGGGCGTCGAGCTGCCAACGACCGGTGAGGGACGCGCCATCCTCATCGTCGCCAACGCCGACGAGGCCCAGCTCAAGATCCTCTCCGCGATGGCCCCCGCGGCGCACACGCCCGCGCCGGGCATCGATCCCACGGCCAAGGTCGATCCCTCGGCCAGCGTCGATCCCACCGCCAGCATCGGCCCGATGTGCACCGTCGGCCCGGGCGCGACGATCGGGGCCCGCAGCGTGCTCGTCCACGGCGTGTACATCGGCGCGGGCGCGAGCGTCGGGAGCGACACCGTCCTGGGGCCCAGCGTCTCGCTGCTGGATCGCTGCGTGATCGGGAACAACTGCAATGTCGCGGCGTCGGTCGTGATCGGTGCCGCGGGCTTCGGCTACACCATGCAGCCCCACCCGACCGGACGCGGCAAGTACCTCGTGCACATCCCGCACCTGGGCAACGTGGTGATCGGTGACCACGTCGATATCGGCAGCGGCACGTGCATCGACCGCGCCAAGTTCGGATCGACGACCATCGGCAGCGGGACCAAGATCGACAACCTGGTGCAGATCGGGCACAACTGCCGCATCGGGCTCTCGTGCATCATCTGCGGCCAGGTCGGGCTCTCGGGCTCGGTGACGCTGGGCAACGGTGTCATGCTGGCGGGCAAGGTGGGTGTCGCCGACAACATCACCATCGGCAGCATGGTCCGAGTGGGTGCCAACGCCGGGGTGATGAACGACATCCCCGCCAACGAGACGTGGCTGGGTGCTCCGGCGATGCCGGCGAAGGAAGCGGCCCGCAACCTCGCGCTCTTCCGGCGCCTGTCGGCGGTGCTCAAGAAGCTCAAGATCGGCGACCTGTCGCACTGAAATCCGTGAGAGGTGGTGGGTGGGCGTCGATGGGTCAGGGTCACGGCCGCACATGAAGCAATCGGGATTCATCGCCGGGCGCGGGCTGTTCACGGGACGCGAGGCATCGGTCGCGTTCGGGCCGGGCGCGGGCGTGGCGTTTGTGGTCGGAAGCCGCGTGATCCCGGCTCGGGTGGCGAACGTGATCGCGGCGGACGGGCCGCTGGGCGGACGTAGCACCAACATACAAGATGGCGGCGTGTCCGCGTTCACCATCGAGCACGCGTTGTCGGCGCTCGCGGGACTCAATGTCTGGGACGCGGCGGTGACGCTGCGCGGTGCATCGGACGCGGCGTCAGTCGAGGTTCCGATCGGCGATGGTTCCGCGCTGGATTTCGTGCGCGCGATCGATGAGGGCGTGCGGAGTCGCGCTCTCGCGGACGCGGAGGCGGACGAGTCTTCGAGGAAGCTACGGATGGATGGGGAGGGCGCGAAGATCAAGGCAGCGCTCAACCCTTTGCCTCATCCCTCTGAGATGGGACAGGTGCGTCTGGCCCGTCCGATCCGTGTGGAGGATCCGAAGACGGGTGCGTTCATCGAGGCGCGGCCGAGCGAGGTTTTGCAGTATCGCTACGAGCTGTCGTATCCGCCGGGGGCGGGGATCGGGGATCAGGCCGCGGAGTGGTGCGGCGGGGTTGATGAGTACCGGCGCGAGATCGCGCCGGCGCGGACGTTTTGTTTGGAGCGTGAGGCGGTGGCGATGCGGGCGGCGGGGTTGTTCGCGCACCTCACGCCCCGGGACATGGTGGTGATCGCGACGGACGGACGTGCGATCGACAACGAGCTGCGATTCGACAACGAGCCGGCGCGGCACAAGTTGCTGGATCTGATCGGCGACCTGGCGCTGCTGGGCGGCCGCCTGATCGCGGATGTGCGGGCGGTGCGCTCGGGGCATGCGCTCACGCACGAGTTCTGTCGCCGCGTGCTCGCGGCGGGTTGAACCACAGAGGCACAGAAACTCAGGAACACAGAGAAGAACCGGAAGGGATTTCAAGGTCTTGAACGGGAGAAGGAAGAAGCGAGCGCCCCCGAGGCGCGAGCGTGCATCGTTCTCTGCTCCCCCCGTGCTCCTGTTCTCCTGTTCCACCGTGGTGAATCCACTCCGCCGCGCGATCGGTACGATGATGCAACATGCTCGACTCTTCCGCACGCGCCGACAATGACGCTTCCCGCCCTGCCGACCCCGGTTCGCCGCTGCGGGCCTGGGTGTGCGGCATCATCTCGCTCGTGTGCATCGCCACGGTGATGCTCCTGAACCAGACCGAGTCGACGCCGAGCGCGACCAAGTCGGCGGCGAAGGCCGCGGCACCGCTCTCGACGGAGCTGGATCCCAGCGATCCGTTCGTGATGTCGGCGAAGGTGGTCGCGAAGCTGGCCTACGACCTGCGTCCCCAGGACGAGGGGACCCGCCAGATGCTGCTCACGCAGATGGAGAGCCCGTATGGCGATCGCAAGCCGGATGCGATCGAGCAGGTGCGGCGTGCGATCGTGACGGCGGAGATCCTGCGCGAGAAGGGTGCCGCGGAAGCGGAGAAAACGTTCGCCGCGCTCGAAGCCGAGTTCGCCGAGCGACCCGATCGCGAGGCCCGGGCGCTCGAGCCCGAAGAGAAGGAAGAGATCGACGGCGTGAGCGCCGACATCGCGGCCCTGCGGACGGTGTACGCCCGCGGCACGCTGGACGAGGCCGCCCGCGAGCGGCTCATCGCCCGGCACGGCTGGTTCGCCAGGGTCGCGATGACTTACGGCCAGCCGGACACGGATCCCGCACGCGTCGATCTCCTGGGCGGCGGGCTGGTGTTGTTCTCGCTCCTGATCGGCATCATCTTCGTGATGCTGGGGGGCGTGGTCGCGGGGTTTGCGTGCTTCGTGGTCGCGATCGTGCTGTTCGCGACGGGGCGGATGCGGCCGCGGTTTGTGAAGCCGGCGCCAGGAGGATCGTTCGGGTGGGAGCTGCTGGCGGGTTTCACGTTCACGTTCCTGGCGTTCAAGCTGATCATCTGGGGCGTGGTGCTCGCGACCACGGGCCAGGGCGGCACGCCGCCGTCGTGGCTGCCCACGGGTGTCTTGTTGGGGCAGTGGACGGTGGCGCTCGCGGTTTTCACGCCCGTGCTGCTGGGTGTGAGCTTCGCGCAGTGGCGGGCGTTGTCGGGCTGGACGGCACCCCGCGGCGTGCTGCGTGAGCTGGGCGCGGGCGTGTTCGGCTATCTCGCGGGCCTGCCGCTGGTCATCGGGGCGCTGATCGTGTCGCTGGTCGTGGATCGGATCTACCTGAGCGTGACCGGCCAGGGGGCACGCGACTCGTCCAACCCGATCCTGGAACTGGCGAGCAAGTCCGACGCGTTCACGCTCGTCCTGCTCTTCTCGCTCGCGACGGTGTGGGCGCCGCTGGTGGAAGAGACCGTGTTCCGCGGCGGCATGTACCGCGCCCTGCGCACCCGCCTGCACGCGATACTGGCGGGGCTGATCTCCGCGGTCTGCTTCGGCGTGATGCACGGCTACCCGCTCACGCTCTTGGGACCGGTGATGGCGATCGGCCTCACCTTCGCGCTGATGCGCGAGTGGCGAGGCAGCATCATCGGCCCGGCGTTCGGGCATTTCCTGAACAACGCGACGGTGCTGGGGTTGTTGTTTGTGGTGATGGCGCTGGCGAAGTGACCGAGGGCCATGCGGCCCCGCCTCCTCTCCGCGCGAGCGGGGAGGCGAGGACAGTTGCGCGTGCGTGCTCAGCCCTTCGGTTTCTTCACGGCCGAGGCGCTGTGCGTCGCGACGTGATCCAAGGCACGGATCGTTGCCCCGGCCTTGTCGAGCAGGTCACGGAGCGTCTCCGCGGCGGCGATCGACTGCTGCAGCAGCGGTTCGGCGAGAGCCGCGGGCTTGGCGTCGGGGCCGAACTTGGCGCCCAGCTCGGCGGCGAGGCGTTCGGCGTTCTCGTTGAGGCGCACCAGGTGTTCGCCCAGACGCGTCGTGTACTCGTGGAACGCCTGCGCATCGGCGCGGAGCTGGTCGATGCGGCCTTCGACCGTCCGCTCGATCTCCTTCGCCGCGTTCTTGCTGTCGGTGACGGCCTTTTCCAAGCCCTCGGTCTGCTTGAGGAGCAGGTCGATCTTGTCGGCGCCTTCGAGGATGGCGCGGTCGATCCCGCGGCGGGCGACCTCGACCTGCTGCTCGAGGGCCGCGAACTCACCGGCCTTGGCGATCATGCGGTCGTGGACGCGGGCGGCTTGCTCGACCATCGTGCCGAGGCCGGGGTAGTTCGTCGCTTCCCCGGGCGGCAGGCCGAGCTTGACCGCGTCCTGCGGGCCCAGCAGCGTGGCGGCGGCGCGGCAGAGCTGTTCGAGGCGCTGCATGCCCGGGCCGCTGGCGACCTCGACTTCGACGCGGGCGCGCCGGATGCGCTTGTCGAGCTCGCGGACGTCCTGATCGACCTGTTCGTGCAGCGGTGCGAGACGCTCTTCCATGCCGTTCAGCATGTCGTCGAGCTTCTGCTGGATCTGGCGTTCGCGGTCGAGGATCGCCCCCTCGCGGGCGGCGGCGTCGGCCTGGCGCTGCTCGCCGCGGCGTTCGATCTCGTTCGCCAGCTCGCGCAGCTCGTCGAGCTTGGCCCGCATCTGGCGTTCGGCGTCTTCGATCTGCTTGGCGCCTTCGCGGTGCTGGTTCTCGAGGGCACGGCGGTTCTCGTCCGCGATGGTCTCGCTCGTTCGGCGGGCTTCATCGAGCTTGGTCTCGATCGCCGCCTGCAGGTCGATCACACGGCGCTGATGATCGACGACGGCGTCGAGCGCGGCACGCTCGCGGGTTTCGATCGACTGCATCACCGCCGATTCGGCCTTGGACAGCCGCTCGAAGAGCTCGGCGTGGAGCGTGGTCAGCGTGTCCGCCGCGGCCTTCTCGCGGGACTCGATGCGGGCGAGCGTGGCCTCGTGGGCCGCCTGCAGATCGCCCAGCCGGGCGGCGACGAAGGCCTCGAACTCCTCGCTGGCACGGGTGATCTCTTGCTGACGGGTGTCGAGGCGCGCGAACGCGCGATCGACGGCCTGGCGGCAGAGAGTCTCCACCTCGTCGGCCTTGGCGCTCACGAGCCCCTGCAGCTTCTGGCGGATCTGCTCGGCGAGCTGTTCGGGGTCGGCGGTGAGGCGGGTGACGTCCTGGGCCACCTGCTCGGCGCGGCTGACGCGCGATTCCAGCGAGGGGATGACCTTCACCGCGGCTTCGAGACGGGTCTGCAGATCACGCGAGATCGACTGCACGCCCTCGCGGAGTGACTTGATCTCGATGCTGGTGGTCTCGAGCGTGCGACCGTGGCCGCTGGCCTCGCGGATCAGCGCCTGCAGCGTCGTCGAGTATTCCTCGAAGGTGCGCTTATCGACGACGCGGGGCGACAGGAAGATGTCGGCGACGGCGGACTCGGGCCCCGGCAGCGGTTTGCGCACGGTGGTGCCCAACCCACTGCCAAGCGCGGTCCCCGCGACATTGGTGGCCGGAGCCTGAGACATCGCGGGTCTATCGGTCACGGGCGCGTGCGTGCCGGAGATTTTCGGACGTTGGAAGGCATGAATTGAGGGGGTGATGGGGATGGGGGGAGGCGGCCGCCACTGGATGGATGGCGAAGCGATCTCATCACCCCCTCACGGCCTCACCCTCGCCCGCCTCTGTGAGATTCACGCGAAATCCGACCACATCATCCGCCAATCACTTCCCGCAGACGCCGCTCCGCGGTAGCCTGCACTCGGAGGATCCGACATGCGGCATCGCGGCGAGCTCGTCCTGGTCACTGTCATTGCGCTCGCCGCCGCCGGTATGGCGGGGATGCTCGCGGCTCAGAACGACCCGTTCGCGGATCGGTACGTCGCCAGCTCGTTCGTCAACTGGGAGAGCCCGCACATCCATCCCCTCGAACGCGTCGGTGACCGCCTGCTCGCCGTCAACACCGCCGATGCACGGGTGGAGGTCTTCAACATCGCCAGCGGCCTGCCTTACGCGGCGGGCTCGATCCCGGTGGGCATCGACCCGGTGAGCGTGCGGGCTCGCACCGCGACCGAGGTCTGGGTGGTCAACCACATCTCCGACAGCATCAGCGTGGTGGACCTCGCGACCAAGCGGGTGGTGCGAACGGTCTCGACCAAAGACGAGCCGTGCGACGTGGTCTTTGCGGGCACGCCGCAGCGGGCGTTTGTCACGTGCTCGGCGTCAAAGGTCGTGCAGGTCTTCGACCCGGCCGATACCACCCCGGGCGGCGTGGCGATCAGCGAGATCGCGATCAAGGGCGAGGCCCCGCGTTCGATGGGGGTCAGCCCCGACGGCGGGACGGTCTACGCCGCGATCTTTGAATCGGGCAATGGCTCGACCATCCTCGGCGGCGGCACGATGCCGGGCGCGATGGTCCTGGGCTTCCCGCCCAACGTCGTCACCGATCCGGCCGGGCCCTACGGCGGGATCAACCCGCCGCCCAATGTCGGGCTGCTGTTTGTGCCCGCGATGAACGCCGCGGCGGGCACGCCGCCAAAGGTCGGCCTGATCGTCCGCAAGGACGCGGGCGGCCAGTGGATGGACGACAACGGAGGGAACTGGACCGACCTGGTCAGCGGCCCCAACGCCAGCAAGTCCGGACGCCTGCCGGGGTGGGATGTTCCCGACCGCGATCTCGCGGTGATCAACGCCAACGCGCTGACGGTGAACTACGCAACGCGGCTCATGACCATGTGCATGAGCGTCGGCGTGAACCCGGCGACGGGCGTGGTCTCCGTGATCGGCACCGAGGCCCGGAACGAGAAGCGCTTCGAGCCCAACATCACCGGCACGTTCATCAAGGTCGAGGTCGCGAACGTCGATCCGGTGTCGCTCACGCGGTCCGTCAGCGACCTGAACCCGCACCTGACCTACGCCACGCCCAGCATCGAGCCCGGCGAGCGCATCAAGGCGGTTGGCGACCCCCGCGCGATCGCGTGGAACGCCGCCGGCACCGTCGCGTACGTCGCGGGCATGGGCTCGAACAACGTGATCGCGATCAACGCGGAGGGCACGCGCCTCACGCCCGCGCCCATCGACGTCGGCGAGGGCCCGACCGGCCTGGCGCTCGATGAATCGCGCGATCGGCTGTTCGTGCTGAACAAGTTCGACGGCTCGATCTCGGTGGTGTCGCTGTCGGGGGCGAACGAGATCCTGCGCGTGCCGTTCTTTGATCCCACCCCCGGTTCCGTCAAGGCCGGCCGCGTGCACCTGTACAACACGCATCTCAACTCAGGCCTGGGCCAGGCCTCGTGCGCCTCGTGCCATGTGGACGGGCGGAATGATCGCCTCGCGTGGGACCTGGGCGATCCCAGCGGCTCGACCCAGGCGCTGACAGGCCTGAACCTGGGCGCGAACTTCCCGGGCCTCAACACTGGTTTCCAGCCCTTCCATCCCATGAAGGGCCCGATGACGACACAGACCTTGCAGGACATCATCGAGCACGAGCCGCACCATTGGCGCGGCGATCGCGCCGGCATCGAGGCCTTCGCCGGCGCGTTCGTCGGGCTGCAGGGCGCCGATTCCCAGCCCAACCCCGCGGCGATGCAGGAGTTCGAGGACTTCCTCGCTTCGATCACCATCCCGCCCAACCCATACCGGAATCTCGACAACACCCTGCCCAGCAGCCTGCCGCTGCCCGGGCACTACACCACCGGGCGCTTCGGCCCCGCCGGGCAGCCCCTGCCCAACGGCAACGCCAATAACGGGCTCGCCATGTACCGCAGCCAGGCTCGGCGCCTCGACGGCGGCAACCTCTCATGCGTCCAGTGCCACACGCTGCCGACCGGCATGGGCACGGACATGACGTTCCAGGGGAACCGCTTCGTCGCGATCGCGCCCGGGCCCAAGGGCGAGCGCCACCACGCCGTGGTGTCGGTCGATGGTTCGACCAATGTCACCATCAAGGTGCCGCAGCTCCGCACGCTGTACAAGAAGACCGGCTTCAACACCACGCAGCTCGACAACACCAGCGGCTTCGGCCTGCTGCACGACGGCTCGGTGGATTCCATCGAGCGCTTCGTCACCGAGCCGGTCTTCTCGCTTTTGAGCAACCAGGAGACCGCGGACATGACGGCGTTCATGCTCGCGTTCGCCGGGTCCGACCTGCCCCAAGGCTCGGCGACCAACCCGTTTGAGCCGCCCGGCCCGCCCAGCAAGGACACGCACGCCGCGGTGGGGCGGCAGACGACGCTGGTCTCGCTCGCGACCGCATCCACGGCGCAGCAGTCGCTGCTCACCAGCTTCGAGACCATCGCCAACACCGGCAAGGTCGGTCTGATCGTGCGGGCCACGATCAACGGCGTCGAACGCGGCTGGGCGTTCGCCGGCGGCGGGAACTTCAAGTCCGACACCAACCAGACGATCACCTCCGCCGCGCTCAAGGCGCTCGCCAGCGCCGGCAGCGAACAGACATGGACCGTCGTGCCCAAGGGCAGCGAGACGCGGCTGGGCATCGACCGCGATCTCGACGGGGTCCTCAACGGCAACGAGGCTCTGGCGTGCGTCGGCGATCTCAACGCCGACGGCCAGGTGGACGACGCCGACTTCCAGGTGTTCGTCGTGAACTACGACGTGCTGGTCGTGCCGCCGGCGAGCATGGCGGCGGACCTGAATCAGGACGCGCAGGTGGACGACCTGGATTTCCAGGTGTTCGCGGTGGCGTACGACGCGTTGGTGTGTCCGTAGGGAAGGGGAGCAGCGGAGCAGGGGGCAGCGGAACAGGGGGGGCAGCGGAACAGGGAAAGTCGTTTCGCGCTTGGTGATCCGCCTCACTCCCTTCTCCTCTTCTCCCCCTGCACCCCTTCCTCCCGTACCCTCCCTCGTGCTGGTTTCCCCGATCTCCAAGCCGCCGCACTCGCTGGATGAGTTGCTGCCGCCCGCGCTGGCGGCGAAGATCGATCGCCTCGATGTCTTCAGCCGCAAGGTCTTCGCGGGCAAGCTCCCGGGTGAGCGCCGCAGCAAGCGTCGCGGGCGGAGCGTCGAGTTCGATGACTTCCGCAACTACGCGATCGGCGACGACCTTCGGCACATCGACTGGAACATCTACGCCCGCTTCGATCGGCTCGTGGTGAAGCTCTTCCGCGAGGAAGAGGACATGGGCGTGCACGTGATCGTCGATGCGTCACCCTCGATGGCCGCGGGCGAGGAGAAGGCCCGCGACGGGCCCTCGGGAACCAGCGCCTCCGGCGGTCCGATCCCCAGCAAGGCCGTGTACGCCCACCAGCTCGCGATGGCGCTGGGGTACATCGGGCTGGTCCGCAACAATCGCGTCTCGGTCGCGAGCGTCGGCGGCACGGGCAACGCGGGGGTGCGTCGGCTGCTGCCGGTGCGGGGGCGCACCAGTCTCCGCCGTGTGTCGGACTTTCTGGTTGAGTCCATCGCCGGCGTCGGCACGCGCTCGGGCGTGCCGCTGGGCGAGAGCGTGCGCGAGGTGGTCCGACGGCTGTCGGGCCGCGGCATCATCGTGTTCATCTCCGACCTGCTCGTGCCCAACCCCGAGATCGAAGCCGCGGCACGCAGCCTGGCCCTGGGCGGGAGCGGTGGGGGTGGGGCCGCGCTGGACGCGTACATCCTGCACACGCTTGCACCCAGCGAGATTGATCCGAGCCGCACGCAAGGCCTCGTCGGGGATCTGCGGCTCACCGACGTCGAGTCGCTCCTGGGCGTGGAGATGACCATCACCCCCGCGTCCATCGACCGCTACCGCCAACGCCTCGCTTCGTACGTGAACGAAGCCCGCGAGACGTGTCGCAGCCGCGGCGTGGCCCACTTCATGGTGCCGACCGACACGCCGATCGATCGCCTGCTCGTCGATTCGCTCCGCCGCGGTGGGATGCTGCGCTGAGAGCGTCGGTTCCGCGCGAGCCGGGGCGTCCCCGCCCCGTGCGGTTGCCCACGCCCACACGTTCCTCCGCCGAGGACACCGAGCACGTGGGGAGAAAGGCATTTCACCACGGAGATCACGGAGAACACGGAGAGAGGCGTTGGGGGGAGACGACAAGCAGCTTCGCTCGGACCCTTCATCGCGAGTGCTTCCAATGCCTCGCTCTCTTGGCTCCTCTCTGTGCTCTCGGTGATCTCCGTGGTGAACTGCCTTGAAGTCACCGGGTCTTCGCCGAGGTGCACCTCCAAAACGATAAACCGGGACGCGACGGTCCAGGTTCGAGGTCGTTGGGAGATCGTTTCAGCTTCGCGTCTTACCGCACCTTGCGGGGGTTGGTCTTCGGCTTGCCGTCGGCGTACTCGTAGACGGTGACCTTGATCTTCTTGACGCCCCACTTGCGGGCTTCCTCGTGGGTGGGGAAGAGCACGTCGAGGCGGTTGCCCTTGATCTTGCCGCCGCAGTCCAAGACCGGGACGATGCGGCCCGCGTCGTAGCCGGGGATGCTGAGCATCGAGCCGTACGAGAGGATGCGGGGGTCGGCGGCCACCAGCTTGAAACCGTTGGTGGTGACGTGGTGGAGCGTGGCGGTGAGGTCGTCGTCGCTGCCGGCGCACGAGCGGGCGTCGGGGCTGTAGGCGGTGACGATCATGTCGATGGTCTTGGCGACGCGGACGGGGCGGCCGTCGAAGAACTTGGTGCCCGCGGGGTAGATCTTCTTGCCGGCCTGGTTGGCGGGGGCGGCTTCGAGCGCCGGGTCCGAGGCGGGGAGGGTGGCGGAGACGTTGGAAATCTCAAAGGATTCGCCGCCCGTCAGGGTCGAATCTGTCGCACGATCCTGGGGGCTGGTGGCGACGGTTTCCGCCTCATCCAAAGACTCGGTCCCGATCTCGATCGTTTCGATGGCGGCGAGGGGGTGGGCCGAGCGAGCTTCCTTGGCGAGGATCGCCGAGGCAACCGTCAGGCCGACGAGAGCCGTGGCCGCGCACGCCGAGAGGGCGAAGCGGGCGGCGACGCGCCATCCGAGAACTCCAGCCGCCGAGAGGCGCTGGACGCTGGGGTTGTTGCGAGTCTTCGGTTGGATGAGCACAAGGAGGTTCCGAGGGCCTCCGGCCCGAAGTTCTGTGTCGTCGTCTCGTCGCCGAGACGCCCGACGCCGCGGAGATCCGTCGTGGCGGTGCTGTTCGTAAGCACCAACCACGCCGCGGCTTGGATCAACAGTACCCCGACTTCCACCCGCGGTCGAAAAGTTATAGGACGTTCACGCCAACACACCCACCGGGGCGACGGGTGTGCTGTTGGTTCGGACTATTGGGTGCGTGGTTCCGGTTGGTGGTGTCCGGGAATGTCGGATTGGCAGCGAAAGTTTGTACTTTGTCAGCATTGCCTCGCGCAGGAACCGGCCGGGACGTTCCCAGGTTCACGCGGGTGGCTTTCGTGGCGTCCAGTGGCCTATGCAATGATTGCCTAGGACAAACGCCCCATACAAAGGTGACTCACGGCGAACCCGCGGAGTGGAATGCCGTATGCAGGGGCATCTGGCAATTGGCCAGGCCGCAACGAGCCATTGGCTGCGAAGGCATGCCTCGATTTGGCTCGTTGCGATTGAGTCCTTCGCCTCTTTCCATTCGGAGTCTCCATGGTTCGTGCCATCAACAACTTCAAGACCGCGATGCTGCTCGGTGCGCTCATGGCCTTGTTCGTGTTTGCCGGTTCGTTCTACGGCACGCAGGGCATGGTGATGGGCCTGGTCTTTGGCATCATCACCAACTTCGGCGCCTGGTTCTTCTCTGACAAGATCGCCATCGCCGCCATGCAGGGGCGGGAGGTGACCCGCGCCAACGGCGGGGAGCTGTACACGATGGTCGAGGAGCTGAGCCGCCGGGCGAACTTGCCGATGCCGCGGGTGTACATCTGCCCGCAGGAGGCGCCGAACGCGTTCGCGACGGGGCGGAGCCCGCGCAAGGCGGCGGTGGCCGTCACGCAAGGCGCGCTGCAACTGCTCAACCACGAAGAGATGGCGGGCGTCATCGGGCACGAATTGGCGCACATCAAGAACCGCGACACGCTGACGAGCACGATCGCCGCTACCGTCAGCGGCGTGCTCGCGTTCTTCGCGCAGTGGGGCTTCATGCTCGGCGGCGGCAACAACCGCGAGGGCGGGAATCCGCTGGTGGGCATCTTCGCGATCATCATCGCGGCGGTGGGCGCGGCCCTCATCAAGGCGATGATCAGCCGCAGCAGAGAGTTCGTGGCCGACCACGACGGGGCCTTGATCGCGGGCTCGCCGATGGGACTTATCAGCGCCCTGCAGAAGCTCGAGCACTACGGCAAGCAGATCCCGATGAACAACCCCAACCCGGCCCAGAACAACCTGTTCATCATCGAGCCGCTCTGCGGCAACTCGCTGCTGAGCATGTTCGCGACCCACCCGCCGACCGAGGCGCGGGTGCGGGCGTTGATGCAGATGCGGTAAGCGGGTTGAACGGGCCTTCTCTCCCCGCTGGGTGCCACGGTCTGGCCGCTCTGGGCCAGGCCGTGTGAATGCGCCGGGATGGTGAGCCCTCGCACTGCCCAACCTCCGAGCCGGTTGGGCAGTGGCACCCGGAGAAGCGTTCTGGACTTCGTGTATCCTTGCGGATCTTTGGGGAGCCGCATGGACGCTGATCGCGCCAAACAACTGCAGGAGTTCGCCGACTACGCCGCCAAGTTGAAGGGCGATGAGAAGGGTGAGGCTCAGGTCTTCCTGGATCGACTGTTCCGCGCTTTCTCGCGTGGCGGCGTGCAGGAAGCGGGTGCGACACTCGAGCAGCGGGTGAAGAACGATCGGGGCGGGACCTCGTTCGCTGATTTAGTCTGGAAGCCGCACGTTCTCATCGAGATGAAGAAACGCGGCGAGGACCTCTCGACCCATCTGACGCAGGCGTTTGACTACTGGGTGAAGCTGGTCCCGAACCGGCCGCGCTACGTGGTACTGTGCAACTTCGATGAGTTCCGTGTTTACGACTTCGACAAGGACATCAACGAGCCGCAGGACACGGTAACGCTGGCGGAACTGCCCGAACGCTACGGCCCGCTGAACTTCCTGTGGCCCACCAACGAGAAGCCCAAGTTCCGCATCGACCGAGAGAAGGTGACGCGCGAGGCGGCGGACATCCTCGCGGCGGTGTACAAGCGGCTGGCCGGGCGGAAAGACGTTGGCCCCGCACGCGCCCAGCGCTTCGCGCTGCAATGCCTGGTCTGCTTCTTCTCCGAAGACATCGGGCTGCTGCCCAAGCAGTTCTTTACGACGCTGCTCGATGAGTGCATCGATCCGCCCAAGGCGTTTGATCTCTTTGACGGCCTCTTCCGCGCCATGAACGCCAAGAGCGGGGCCAAGGGCGGCCGCTTCAAGGACGTGGCCTACTTCAACGGCGGCATCTTCGCCGAGTCGGCCGCGGTCGAGCTCGACCCCGAGCACGAAGTGGCGATGCTCAAGAACGCCGCCACGTACAAGTGGAACCACATCTCGCCCGATATCTTCGGCACGATCTTTCAACACTCGATGGAGGCCAAGGAACGCCACGCCTTCGGGGCCCACTACACCTCACCGACGGACATCATGAAGATCGTGCGGCCGACGATCGTCGAGCCGTTCACCAAGGCCATCGACGCGGCCGACTCGCTCAAGCAACTCACCGAGCTCCGCGATCGGCTCACGACGCTCCGCGTGCTTGACCCGGCCTGCGGCAGCGGCAACTTCCTCTATATCGCGTACCGCGAGATGCGCCGGTTGGAAGCGAGCATCATCCTCAAGCAGTCGCAGATGTCCAAGCGAGCGGCGACCGGACAGGGCGCGTTCTCCGGTGTCTCGCCGCGGCAGTTCTTCGGGATGGACATCCTGCCCTTCGCGGTGGAACTGGCGAAGGTGACGCTGAGCCTTGCGCCCAAGCTCGCATCGGACGAGCTGCACACCACCGAGCCCACGCTGCCGCTGTTCAATCTTGATGCGAATGTGCGCGTCTGCGATGCGTTGATCGACGAGAAGGGCGGGCGATCGCTCTGGCCCCAGACCGACGTGATCATCGGCAATCCGCCGTTCCTTGGGGCCAAGCGGTTGAAGCCCGAGCGTGGGGCGGACTACGTCAATGCGGTGCGCGACGCGTACCCGGAAGTGCCCGGCATGGCGGACTACTGCGTCTACTGGTTCCGCCGGGCGCATGACCATCTTCCCGCGGCCACCAAGGCCGATCCATTCAAGGGTCGCGCCGGGCTGGTCGGCACTCAGAACATCCGCAACAACCAGTCGCGGGTGGGCGGGCTGGACCACATCGTCAAGAGCGGCGTGATCGTGGAAGCGGTGGACAACCAGCCGTGGTCCGGCGAGGCCAACGTGCACGTCTCGATTGCCAACTGGGTGAAGACCCATGAACCAAACGATTATGAGTCGTCTGCTCCGACGGGTGGTGAGGGGACAGATGGAGCGGATTGCAAATCCGTTGCGCAATCAACGAAGAGGGGGCGGAAGAGATCAGACGCAGCGGATTCAAAATCCGCCGCCCTTGGCAAAGACGCAAGGGACTTAAAATCCCTTGCTAAGCCCGAGCCGATCAACGAAGCCGCCGTGCTGATCCCCGAGGCCCGGAAGCTGTGGTACAAAGTCGATCCGAAATCGCCGTTGTTTGAGGCCGAAGACCCGAGTCATCAGAAGGTTGTAACGGCGGGCAAGAGAGGCAAGACGCGAATCGATAAGTCCTACGAGCTCGCTTTCATAGAAAAGAGCGACATCGGGGCCGCCCTAACGGCACGAACCGAAGCGAGCGCTGCGTGTGTCCTTTCGTGCAATGAACACCCCCAGAGATGTTTCACTGGGCAAATGATTGGGCACGATCGCTTCTTGCTTTCCCAAGCGGAAAAACGAGCCATCTGTGCCGCCGATGCAAAGAGCGCGCATGTGATTTTCCGGCATTTGAATGGGCGAGAGTTCTTGTCGGATGGTGGTGGAGATCGCTTCGTGATCGACTTTGGAGCAATGGATCAGTTGGAAGCTGCGCGGTACAAGGGAGCGATCGACTGGGTGGAGCGGCATGTGCTTCCTGATCGCAAAGCCGCGGCGGAAAGCGGCAAGGACTCTGCCGGAAGGCAGCGATCGCACCACAAGCAGTTTCTTTCCCGGTGGTGGCAACTAGCGTTTCCTCGGCCCGAATTGATTGGACAGATTTCTGCGAAGAAACGTTTTGCGGTTTGCTCGCGCGTAACCAAAAGACCCGTGTTTGTGTTCGTCTCCTCAACAATTCGCCCCGGGGACGCGCTGTCGTGTTTCGCGTTTGACGATGACTACTCGTTCGGCATTCTGCAATCTGACGCCCACTGGCAGTGGTTTGTCGCCAAGTGTTCGAAGCTCACAGAGCGGTTTCGGTACTCGCCGGAATCAGTCTTTGACACCTTCCCCTGGCCGCAGTCTCCGACGAAGAAGCAGATCAACGCAGTGGCCGCGGCGGGGCGGGAGATTCGGGCGATCCGAGACAAGGTGTTGCCGACGATGACGGGCGGCTTGCGGGCGTTGTATCGCACGCTGGAGTTGCCGGGGAAGAACCCGCTGAAGGACGCCCACGCCGCGCTCGATGCGGCGGTGCTGGAGGCGTACGGGTTCTCGGCGAAGAAGGACCTCTTGAAGCAGTTGCTGGACCTGAACCTGAGCGTGGCCGCGGCGATCGAGAAGGGTGAAGACGTGACCGGACCGGGCGTGCCGAAGTCGTACGGCGATGCGAAGGGGTTGGTGACGGAGGATTGCATCCGGCCGTGAGCGAGCGTTTCGTGGGTGGCCCGGCTTTGGGGTGTTCTTCGCGGAAACCCGTACGGGCGGCGTGCGTACAGAAGTCTGGCGGCGGGCTTGACTTGGAGCGTTGTGAGGGTGTTTCGCGGCCCCGTCGCCGGGGGTTTGTGATGATTCCAGCGCACGGAAACGCGAGTGAGAAGCGGTTCGACGAATCGGGCCGTGGTGGTGGTCTGGGGTCTGCCGCGGGGGCGTTTGGGTCTGAGCGGAAATCCGCAACGCCCCCAAACCCCGCTATGGTTCAGGCCGATAACGCGTTGGTGCGTGCTGAGGCGAACGGCTCGGGCGCGCCGGTGCGGAGCGGAGGCGGGTCGGGGTCGTCCGCCGGGGTATCGGCGGCGAACGGACATGCAGGAAGCAGCCTCGGCGGGCGCATGCCGCCGGGTCGGCCGAACGAACGACGCGAGCGACTATTGGTGAACGGCGACGACGGCATCCCGATCAAGAAAGACCCCTCGGACACCAATCCGCTGGGCGGGTCCAAGGCCGGGCCGGGTGATACGGCGCGGATGGGGTCCAAGATGGGTTCGCGGATGGGCGATCCGGGGGCGACGCCGCCGATCACGGTGCGGGACCCTGGGCCGGCGCCCAGCGTGCAGGCGATCGAGAGCGCGCTGCAAGAAGTCGCCAAGGGCGGAACGAACGTTGACACGCTGGTGGCCCGGATGGTGGTGGACGCGGGGCTGGCGACCAACGAAGAGGTCGAGCATTGCCTGGCGCTGGCGCGGCAGAACGCGACCGAAGAGCAGAACCAGCAGTCGCTGATGCACATCCTAGTCAACAACCGCTACGCGACCGAGCGGCAGCTGGCGCGGCTCAAGCAGCAGCTCGAGGCCGAGCGGAGCGGGCAGCAGATCGCGGGCTACCGCTTCCTGGGCAAGCTGGGCGCGGGCGCGATGGCGACGGTGCACAAGGCCAAGCAGATCAGCCTGGACCGCACGGTGGCGATCAAGATCCTGCCCCGCAAGTTCAGCAACAACCCGCAGTTCATCGAGCGCTTCTACGCCGAGGGGCGGGCGGCGGCGGCCCTGAACCACCCCAATATCGTGCAGGCGTACGACGTGGGCAAGTCGGGCGAGTTCCACTACTTCGTGATGGAGTTCGTGGACGGGCGGACAGTCTTCGACGACATCGCCAAGCACAAGCGGTACAACGAGGCCGACGCGATCGACATCGTGATCCAGATCGCCGAGGCGTTGCAGCACGCCCACGAGAAGGGCCTGATCCACCGCGACGTGAAGCCCAAGAACCTGATGCTCACGAAAGAGGGCATGGCGAAGCTGGCCGACATGGGCCTGGCGCGGGCGATGAACGACAAGGAGATGGCCGAGGCCGAGGCGGGCAAGGCGTTCGGCACGCCGTATTACATCAGCCCGGAGCAGATCCGCGGCGAGGTGAACATCACGCCGGCGGCGGACATCTACTCGCTGGGCGCGACGCTGTACCACATGGTGACGGGCAACGTGCCGTTCGACGGGAAGAATCCCTCGGCGGTGATGCACAAGCACCTGAAGGCGGAATTGGTGCCGCCGGACCACGTGAACCCGAAACTGTCGGCGGGGATCTCCGAGATCATCGAGATGATGATGGCCAAGGACCCCAAGGCTCGGTACAAGAGCTGCAAGGACCTGCTCATCGATCTGCGGGCGGTGCGGAAGAAAGAGAACCCACCGATCGCGCACAAGGACGTCTTGCCCCAGGAAGACATCGCGGCGTTGCAGGCGCTGGAGGCGTCGGCGAGCTCGGAGATCGCGGAAGACAAGACGACGATGAGCCGAGGGCCCAACCCGATGCTGGTGTGGGGGCTGATCATCAGCCTGGTGCTGAGCGTGGGGTTCAATATTGTTTTGGTGATGACGCGGGCGTGAGTTCGTGGCACGCCGTTGGAACCGACAAAGAGCACGCGGCAGGGGACCGAGCCGCGGGGCGCTGTGGGTGCGCACTGCGGCGGTCGTTTGGGCTTGATGTCCGGATTAGCCGGGATTGGTTGGTGGTGAATTGGTGAGAGACATGGAGAAGGTGCCGCCGACCTTGGGTCGGGTGAAGCCCTTGGGCGGCAGACACTTGGCGAGGGCCTGGGGGTTGAGGAAGGCGCGGGAGAGGTTCCCGAGGGGTGGTGAGGCCTGTCCGGGGCGGGGTTGGCGGCGTGTGAAACCCGCGGGATTTCAGGGCTCGGGCGGCGGCGGGGGTTGTTTCCGCTTGCACGCTCCGGTAGGCTCTTTCGGTCGTTCCCTAGACTTCTGTGTGTCGTAACGCGCCTCGGTGCGGGCGGCGGGATCGGGCGTGTGCCCCGGTCGAGCCGCGGCGTCGGGCGCAGGATTGGAGTGTTTCCCATCGCATTCGGTCGATTCCAGCGCGAAGGCGGGCCCGTGCAGCGGACCCGCGTCAATTTCATGATCCGCTTTTCCCCGATCCGGGTGATCGGGCCGGACGACGAGCAGTACGGCGTGATCGAGACGCCCGATGCCTTGCGCAAGGCGCAGGAGCTTGGGCTTGATCTCGTGGAGATCTCGCCCGACGCGCGGCCGCCGGTCTGCAAGATCATGGACTACGGGAAGTACAAGTACGAGCTGTCGCAGAAGGCTCGCAAGACCCGCGCGGCGTCGAAGGCGACGGAGATGAAGGAAGTGCGTCTGGGCCGCTCGGTCAAGATCGGCGAGCACGACATCCAGATCCGCATCGACCAGAGCCGGCGGTTCATGATGGCGGGGCACAAGGTGATGGTGACGCAGAAGTTCAAGGGCCGCGAGATCGCGCACCGCGACCTGGGCCTGCAGAACCTCCGCCAGGTCGCCGACGCGCTCGCCGACGTGTGCAAGATCGAGCAGACGCCGCGGTGGTTCGGCAAGCAGGCGAGCATCATCCTCGCGCCGGATCGGGCCAAGGTCGACGCCATCAAGCGCAAGCTCGAGAAGGAAAAGGCCGAGAAGCTCGCCCGCGGCGAGAAGGTCGAGGACGAAAAGACGCTCGAGGAACTCGAGGCACAGGTCGCGGCGCAGAACGCCGAGGACGGGCCCGACGACGAGGAATAGGGCGAAGGCGTAGACCGGAAGAGACGGAGAGACGAAGTGGGGACTTCGTTTCTGGGACGTGGCGCGCGATCGGTGTGTTTGCGGAGGTGAGCCGCTCGGCGCGCCGGTTCGCGGCGCAACCTGGGGCGGCTTGCGGCTTTTCTCGCTGCGTTTTTCGGGTCTGCTGGTAGAGTGTCTGCTCGTGACACGGAGGATCTGCATGCGCACAGCGATGATGGTGTTCTTGTCCGTTGGGCTCTCGGGTGGGTTGGTGGGGGGCGTTTGCCGAGCCGACGAGGTCGTGAACGGGCCTCGGGTGGAGAACGGCGTCTTGGTCTACCCCGAGGGCGCGGGCGTGTCGCGGGCGATGACCGACGCGGAGCGGGCGTACCTCGCGTTGCACCCGGAATTGCTGCAGGCTGATCCGTTCAGCGACCGCGTGGGAGGCGTGCGCCCGCCGGGGCCGATCGCGTGCCCGGGGGAGTACGCCCCGATGCAGGCGATCCTGATGTCGTGGGACGGCACGGCCCAGCAGAACAACATCCTGGCCACGATGGCGCGGCACATCACAACGACCGGCAACGCGGATGTGTACATGGTGGTGGACACGGCCAGCGAGCAGACGACCGTGACGACGGCGCTCACCAACGCCGGCGCCACCATGAGCCGCGTGAAGTTCTTCGTGCGCACGACCGATGGCATCTGGATCCGCGACTACGGCCCGCGGTACATCTATGTCGGCTCCAACGCGCCAGATCAGGGCAAGGTTCGCGGCATTGTCCGTCACACCTACAACCGTCCCACCCGCGTCAACGACAACGCGTTCAGCGGCTGGTTCGGACCGTCGGGCATGGGTTCGCGCAAGCATCCCGTGTACGACCTGGGATTGACCCACGGCGGCGGCAACTACCACCTCGACTCGATCGGCCGCTCCTTCGCGACGCAGCTCATCCAGAACGAGAACCCGGGTGTCAGCGCGTCCGACATTGTGACGACGTGGGCCGACTTCCAGAACGTGAACACCACGCTCATGCCCGCGTTTCCGGCCGCGGTTGATTCGACGCAGCACATCGACATGTGGATGCAGATCATCGGCGACAACCGCGTGATCATCAGCGACTGGCCCAGCAACGCGGGCAGCACGCAGGACGTCATCTGCGACAACGCCGCCGTGCAGCTGCAAGGCATGGGTTACACCGTCTACCGCGTTCCCGCCCGCTCGCTCAGCGGCGTGCACTACACCTACGCGAACATGGTTGTCTGCAACAACCTTGTGCTGCTGCCGAGCTACACCAACGCGACGATGACGAGCGCCGGGCACAACGCGCAGGCGCTGGCCGCGGTGCAGCAGGCGTTTGACTTTGACAACAACGGCACGAGCGACAAGACCATCGTGCAGGTGCCCAGCGATGTGCTGGCGTCGTCGGCGGGCGTGATGCACTGCATCGTGATGCACGTGCCAGCGGCGCCGGGAGCGGCGGGTGTCAACGGCCAGAAACCCACGGCCCACATCGCGAGCCTGCGAACGCCCACGGCTCTCACGCCCGGGCAGACGATCCCGGTCGAGTGGCTCACCGACGACGACAAGAACATCGGGACGATCGACTTGCACTTCAGCGCCAACAACGGCGCCTCGTTCCCGCTCGCGGTCGCCATCAACGTCGCGGACAGCGGCTCGCTCGCCTGGACCGTGCCCAACACCCCGACCACTCGGGGGCGGCTGCGCATCACCGTCCGCGACCTCGATGGCAACAGCGGCACGGACATCAACGACGCCCTGATCACGATCGCGGGGACGCCCTGCCCGACGGACATGAACCTCGACGGCGTGACGGATGACACGGACTTTGTGCTCTTTGCCGCGGCGTACGAGGAGCTGACGTCGCGGGTGGGTGATTTCAACGACGACGGCTTCAGCGACGACGCGGACTTTGTGATCTTTGCGGGCGGGTATGAGGCGTTGGTGTGTCCGTGAGGTTGGATGTTCGAGGGATGACGGCGTGAAGTCATTGGTAGACTCGTCGCGTGGCACCGCAGCCCGCCGCTCCCGATCTCATCATCCAGATCCCCGTCGACGGCAAGGGGATGGCGATGTCGCCGCTGGTGGAGTTCAGCCCGGACGAGCGGGTGATGTTTGTTTCGGTGGCAACTACGCGGGCGGTGCCGTGGAAAGGGTGGAAGGAACATCAGGCCGATGTCGGCGCGGGCGTGCTGCTGCTCGTGTTGCTGGTGGCGGCGTGGTGGGTGCGCCGGGTGTGGAGGCGTCCGCGGGCGGCGGGTCGGTGGTACTGCCGCCGGTGCAACTACGACGTGACGCGCGATGCGTCCGCGGGCGGGAGCACTCCGGCCGCGACGGTCGCGCAATGCCCTGAGTGTGGCAGCAGCATCGGCCCGGCGACATCGGTCGCGGGCATGACGCGGCTTCGCCGCCTGATTCCCGTGTCGCTTGCGGCGTTGGTGATTGGAGCCGTCTGCCTGTGGCGCATCAACGCCGGCCTGACGACCGCGACGCTCGGGAAGCCCGCGTGGCCCGTGGACGCGGTGCGGCAGGTGATCCCGGGCTGGCCGCTGGCGCGTCTCGAGACCATCGAAGAGCAGGCGTTCCGGATCCGGTGCTTCGACACGCAGACCTGGCGAGAGCTTGGTGTCATTGAGAAGGGGTGGTCGTCAACGCGCTCGACGGTGCGTGGCGACCGACTTCTGTGGACCGAACAGGACGCGGCGAACGGCTGGAGCAACGACCTGATCATCGCGCCGACCGACGGCACGTCGCCCAAGCGTGTCCGGCTCGGGACCAACAGCGACGGCTTTGCAAGCTTGGTTGGTTTCACCGGCGACGAGCGCGAGGCGCTGGTGGTGATGAACGGCTTGATCCCGCCGCCGACATACGGGAGCAACGCGCCGCCAGATGGGAAGACGACTGTGCGGCTGCTGGGCGTTGATCTGAACTTGCTGGCGATCCGCGAGATCGGCCGCATCCAAGCCGCCGCGATTCAGATGGCTCCGAATCAGTGGTCGATCCCGATCGTCGGCGGCGCGGCGGAGGGCGGGGAGACGGGTGTGTGGGCGATGCTGGTCATGACGCCTCCGGACGGACCGAAACTGGTGTGGGGTCGCCCCGGACAGACGAATGTCGAACAGGCCCTACGCATCAACTGGCCGACGCGGTCGGTCCACGGCGTGGAGTTCGCCCTGCGCAAAGGCGCGTTCGCGATCGGTTCGAGCGACGACATCCACTTTTCCGAGATCATCCAACAAACCGGCGAGATCACCAGCCACGGCACGGCAACTTCCCAGATGGCCCTTCGCCGCCGCGGCGATCCCGATCTGCTGCTCCGTGTGCCGCTGTCGGTTTGGATCGGGGATAGCAAGATCAAGCTCGATCTCGCCGCACCGGGAGCGACGTTCGTGCACGAGTCGATTTCTCCCACGTTCCGGTATCGGGCGACGTTTTCCGCGATCCAGCCGACCGGCGTTGCGACAGCCGCGGAGCTACGTGTGTTCGACATGAAGCGAATTTCAGACGCCGACCGCCGAAATGAAACACGCGAACCTGGCTCGAAGTGAGGGGTCGGCACACTACGCTGTGGCTCGCGTGATCCTCGCGCTTTCTTGCGTGAGGCCGCTCACCAAGGATGCGATTCATGCCGACCACCACTCGCAAGCCCGTTCGTTCGTCCGCGTCCAAGCCCGTTCGCGGGGCGTC
>DASVYC010000089.1:0-32458 GCA_036392375.1 Phycisphaerales bacterium | reverse complement strand
AGCCTCTTGATCGAGCCGATAGAATCAGGCATGGTCGCACACGCCCGGAATCCTTGGAAGGTCGTCCTGCACGTTGATGAAGACGGCGTGTGGTGCGCTTCGATCCCGGCCTTGCCCGGGTGCTTCAGTGATGGCAAGACGCGTGACGAAGCGATCAAGGGCATCCGCGAGGCGGCGGAGGCATGGTTGGAGGCTTCCAGAGACCTCGGGCTCGGCGTTCCCTCGCGCGACACGCAGGTTGAAGTCACCGTAGTTGAGGCGTAAATCGCGGCTTCGCGAATCGGTGCATTCCTTGGCGATTGTGGATGAGCTGTCGCTTGCGGCCGCACAAGGGCGGTGGGAGTGGTAGCGTTGGGTTGACGCAAGGCTGCGTCATCGACTGTCACGGAGGCACATGGGCTCGATTCTCCCCCTCACCTCAAGCCGCGAACTGATAAAGATCCTCGGCGGTTTCGGCTTCGAGCACAACCGCACCCGCGGAGATCACCACGTTCTTGTGCAGCGCTCGACGGGTCGTGTCTGCGTCGTTCCCGAGCGACGCGAACTGCCGCGCGGCACGCTGCGGAGCATCCTTCAGCAGACCGGCGTCAGCCAGGACGAACTTCTCAAGGCCATGGGCCGCTGATCACTCCACCACATGCGCCGGCCGCGGCGTGTCGGAGTTCACCCGTTCCTTCTTGATCTTCCCGCCGATCTCATCGATTGACAAGATGAACATGTCCTCGTTCACCACCGCCTGCAGGTGCACCGGGCGGCCCCAGATCAGCCGCAGGTTCTCCAGCACGAGTTGGGCCTTGGCCGCGTCCACCTCCAGGCCGTTGAACTGGTGCGCCAGGTACAGGTCGCCTCGGTTCTGGTAGTTCGCGTCCACCACGTAGATGAACGGCTGGCCCATGTTGGTCAGATGGTGCAAGAGCGTCATCTTCACGCGCTTGAAGTCGCGGCTGACGACCTTCACTTCGCCCGTCTGCGGGTCGCGTTTGTGCTGGTACATCTTGTGCTTCTCGACGAACTCCTCGGTCAGGAACTCGTCGATGAAGTTCACGTCGTTGTAGATGCGCCGGACCTCGAAGATCTTGTCGCGCCCCTTCATGCTCTTGTCGTCGAAGGCTTCTTTCGCGCCGATGGTGTCGAGCGCTTCCCACGCCTGGCCGTGCTGGCCCTTGTTCCAGCGGCGTTCGATGTCCTTGAAGAGCTCGACGCCGATCTTGTACGGGTTGAACCCGCCCGGCGGCATGTGCACCACGCCCGAGTGCTGATCGGCGTAGTGCACGATCTCCTTGGCCTCCAGGAAATGTGAGGTCATCAGCTTGCTGTGCCAGTACGTCGCCCAGCCCTCGTTCATGACCTTGGTCATGGCCTGGGGCGCGAAGTAGTACGCCTCGTCGCGGATGATGCCCAGAATGTCCTGCTGCCAGTCGTCGAGCCGCGCGTGCCGCAGCAGGAAGAGCAGGACATCCCGCGTGGGCTGAGCCGGGAACTTGCTGCGGGCGGCCTTCTGTTTCTCCTCGTACTCCCGCCGCTCCCGATCCATCGTCTCCTGCGGATTGATGAACGGGTCCATGTAGTCCTTGGCGGGCAGCTTGTTGGGCTCGTAAGCCTGCGAGTTCTCCGCCCGATCGGATCGACCCATGAACGCCGAGTGCGGATCGATCAGGTGCTCGATGGAAAGGCACGCGTCGAGGAAGCGCTCCACTGTCTCCTGCCCGTGGCGGTCCATGTGGCGACGGATGCGGGTGGCGTGGTTCGCCATCTCGTCCATCATCTTCTTGTTGGTCTTGCTGAACCAGAAGTTGTTCTTGAAGAAGTCGGCGTGGCCGTAGACGTGGGCCATCACGAGCTTCTGATCGGTGACGCCGTTGGATTCCTGCAAGTAGGCGTAGCAGGGGTCGTTGTTGATGACCATCTCGTAGATGCGGCCCAGGCCGTAGGCGTCGCGCTTGGAGAGCTTCTCGTACTCCATGCCCCAGCGCCAGTGCGGGTAGCGGGTGGGGAACCCGCCGTACGACGCGATCTGGTTCATCGTGTCGAAGGGCAGGACCTCGAAGATGACCTCGGGGAACGTGAGGCCGTATTCCTTCGCTTTGGCCTCGATGGCCTTCTTGTGCGAGAGGAGTTCGGGCGAGAGATCGGTGTGCGGCGTGCCGGGCATGGGATTCTCCCGACTTGTTATCGGCGAGATGACACCGGTCTATACGCGGAAGTGGGGGAGAGGGTGCGGGGACGTTCCTCCGCTTCCGCGGAATCACTCGTTCTCGCTCGCGTCCCGCGATGACGGCGACGCTGTTCCAGCGTGCTCAAGCCATGAACGTGGACGAACGCCCTTCCCGCTATGCGTCCACAAAAGCCGTCGGTGACTCGGCGATCACTCTCAACTGGGCGAGTATCAGCGACTCGGTCGATTGAAGATCGAAGAACGATTCGTCAAACTTCTCAAACTTCTCCGAGAGAGTTCCGTCGTCGGAGCCCCAAAGCTCCTGCATCGTCTCGTCGTCCCGCATCCGCTCCGGGCCGCCGCAGCTCTTGATGACTTGCTTCAGCAATCGCTCGGTCTTTGCCAATGAGAGTCGCTGGCATGCTTCCAAGGCATCTGGTATCGCGGCACTCGCATTCTCTGCCACCCACGCGAGTCCGTCGCTATCGGTGTAGAAGCGAACAAACCAAAGGGAAAGGAACCACCGTTGTGGTGCCAAGAGCTTCGCAGGATCGGCGTGATATCGCGCCTCCAATCGGTCTGCAACCTGTTGCAGAATGTCTCGGATTGGCTCGGCGACTCTGTCATGATCCGCCACCTGCGTTGCCGCGGCACGAATGGTCTCGTGCTCGGTGTTCGTCATCAGTTTCGCCCAATACCCCGACATCCGCTCGCCCCCTTGTCTACCGAACCACCCGATGAATCCACATCGCCGACGCGAACGCCACCACCCAGCAGCACGCCGCCAGCAGCACCCGGACGAAGCGGCTCTGCTGGTCCAGCCAGCGCATCGCCACCACCCACCAGGGCAGCGCGATCGCGAAGCCCAGGGCCGACACGATCTGCGGCTTGCCCAGCCGCCACAAGTCCTGCGTGCTGGCGTCGCTGAACCGCTCCCACAGCAGGAACAGGATCAGCGTCGCATTGAAGAAGAAGCCCGATGCCAGCGCCGCCACGCCGATCACGAACGCACGCCTGCTCGGCAGCGGCGTGACAAGCGACACCCGCAGGGGGACGCCGCACTCGGGGCAGTTGGCGCTCATGATCCCACGCAGGTTGTGCCCGCAGCACGGACAGGGAAAATCCCGTCCCGCCACGAACTCCCGCAGCGCTAAGACCTCATGGGGCGTGGATCCCTGCACGAACCGGCGCTCCGCCCGCGTCCGCACCGTCGGCGGACGGACTTCCACAAGCCGAAGCGATGGCTCTTCGCCCGCGAACTCGGTTGGGCTCTTGGCTCGGCTCACTGCGCCAGCGTATCACACCGAGCCACTGCCGCCACGACGAACCCGTGATTCGCCCCGCTTCTGCCGCGGTGCGGGCCCGCAGCCTCCTCCCCACACGCCGCGTCCGCCCGAGAACGCCCTAGAACCGCGTCCGCCACATCGCCACCCAGCCGTAGACGTAATTGATCGCCAGCAGCCCAAACAGCACCGAACCGACCATCACCAGGAATGAGTTGAACCGGGGCGAGCGCCGCCGCGACACCGGAAGCAGCATCAGCCCGGTTGCGCCAACAAATGCCGACGCCAGCAACAACACGAACGAGAGCTGCTCTTGCGGCATCATCGCGACGAAATACGTCCACAGCGATTCCAGGAACGTCGGCCGCGGCGGCACCACCGGCGCTGCCATCGCGCCGGTTGAGGGAAGCAGCGATGGGGCGCTCGGATCGCCACGCTGGGTGAGAAACTGCTGGATGATCGCCTGCGACTGTGCGCGGTTGTTCTGCCGCATCCAGCGGAACGACGTGAGGCGGTAGTACCCCCAGAAGCGGTCCGACTGCGCGATCACGCCGCCCCAACCCATAATCGAGAGCCAGCCGAAGATCATGAGCCCGAAGAGCCAGTGCGGCACGGATGTCAGCCGTGGCTTGAGCTGCAGACTGAGCGCCCAGCCGCACTCCGGACAACTCGCGGTCTCGCAGCCCCGCAGGTTGTAGCGGCAACTCGGGCACGCCGCGTCCGCGTCCGCGAGATACTCGCGCAGCGCGTCGGGAGCGCCGCCCGCGGGCGGAATTGGCGGTGCGTTCTGTTCCATCGTGCCGCGCCGCGGACCCGCGGCGACCTCGATCCGGAGCCGGATCAGAAACCCCTTTCGCGTTGGCCGACCCGGTTGTTCCGTTTCTCTCCGCGCCCGCCGGCATTTCCCCGTTCGCCGCCGCTCCCACCCGCCCGCGCCCCGGACACAAACTTGACGCGGAAAATCGGCGTCCCCAGCGTCTTCTCGACCACTTCCCGCCCGCCCGACTGCAGCCAGCGATCCACTTCGAACCGCACCGCCGCCGCCACGCACGACAATTCCAGCACCCCCGCCCGGAACGACACCGGACGCGCCAAGGTCCGCAGGGCATCCGGGGCCGCCGCCTCCCACACCTCCTCGATGCGGCTCAGCACCCGGTCGCTGCGTCGCAGCTCCCGCGCCAACCGGCCGACCTCCGCTCCGATCGATCGATCCGGCGGCGGCGGGCAGCGGAACCCGCGCAGGCGGGCGAGACGGGCGTTGGCGACCGAGGGGTTCACGCGTTCAGATTAGCAGGCCCGCCCACGACGCCCCGGCGAGGCACGCATTTTCTGCCGCCCCGACCCCGATTCGGCCGATCGACCAAGCGAACCGCGGCGGAGCCCGCGTGCGCGATCGCCACGCCGCTCCGCCCCCGGACGGAGGCCCCGTGTCCAGCGCCGAACCCACCACCCACGCCCCCTCGGCACTCGACCCGCTCGCCGCGGACCTCTCGACGTTCTTCGGCGACGCCCACTTCGCGACGCAAGCTCTGCGCCGTCCCGAGGTCGCACCCCTTTCCGCCGCACGCCCGTTCCAGGTCCCCGCCGACGCGACGCTCTACACGCCCACGGCCCAGGAACGCGAGGCCACGCTCGAGAAGAACCTCCGCGCCATGCCCGCGCAGGCGATCCGCACGATCCGCAAGCTCGCCCAGACCGCGCCCCGCTCCGATGTCGTCTTCGTCCGCACCGCCGACGGCGCCATCAGCGCCGCCGCCAGGGAACGCGACGGCTACCGCCAGCTCGCCAGCCTCCGCCGCCCCCGCGAAGAGGCCGAAGCCCTCACCCGCGGGATCGACATCGTCGGGGCCGGTGCCACCGTCGTCCTCGGCTTCGCCCTGGGATACCACGCCGAGCTGCTCGCACGCCGCTACGGCAAGATGGGCGTGGTTCTCGCCTTCGAGCCCGATGTTCCGCTCCTCCGCGCCGTGCTCGAGCACATCGACCACAGCGAGTGGCTGAGCCAACGCAACTGCGTCATCGTCACCGAGCCAGACGATTCCGGCGAGATCACCGCCTCGATCACCGGCGCCGAGGGCATCTTCATGGTCGGCACGCGGATGCTCGAGCACCCGCCCAGCAAGGCCCGTCTCGCCGACACCGGTGAACGCTTCGGCAAGAGCCTCGCCGCCGCCATGCGGGCCGTGCGCACCGCTATCGTCACCACACTGGTGCATGTCGACACCACGATGCGCAACCTGCTGGGCAACATCGAGTCCTACGCCAACGCACCGGGCATCGACGACCTCGCCGGCATCGCCAAGGGCAAGCCCGCGGTGGTGGTCTCGGCCGGCCCGAGCCTGCGTCGGAACATCGACCTGTTGTCGCAGCCGGGCGTGCGTGATCGCGTCGTGATCATCGCCGTGCAGACGGTTCTGAAGACACTCCTGGCCAAGGGAATCCGCCCGCACTTCGTCACCGCGCTCGATCACGCGTCGATCAGCAAGCGGTTCTACGAAGGTCTCACCGCCGCCGACGTCGAGGGCGTCACGCTCGTCGTCGAGCCCAAGGCCAGCCCCGCGATCTTCGAGGCGTGGCCCGGCGCGATCCGCTGCCCCGCGGAGCGCATCGCCGATAGCATCCTCACCGACCACGCCGATGAGTCAATCCAGGCCGTCTTCGAGCGCGACCGCGGCGAGCTCCGCCCCGGTGCCACCGTCGCGCATCTCGCGTACTACCTCGCCCGCCACCTGAGCGCCGACCCCGTCATCCTGATCGGTCAGGACCTGGGCTTCACCGACGGCCAGTACTACGCCGCCGGCGCCGCCATCCATCAGGTCTGGTCGGGCGAGCTCAGCCACTTCCGCACGCTTGAGATGCTGGAGTGGGAGCGCATCGCCCGCGAACGCTCGATGCTGCACCGGCTCACCGATCACCTCGGCCGCCCCTGCTACAGCGACGAGCAGATGACGACCTACCTCGTCCAGTTCGAACGCGATTTCGGGGAGGACGTCAATCGCGGGCTCAAGGTCATCGACGCGACCGAGGGCGGCATCGCCAAGCGCCACGCCACCACCATGCCGCTCCAGCAGGCGCTGCAGCAGTTCGCCTCCGCCGGCACGCTCTCGCTTCCGGCCGCCCAGCCCCGTCGCCTCGATCCCAAGGTCCGCGCTTCGCTGTTGGAGCGCGTGCGCCAGGTCCGTGCCGACATCTGGCGCGTGGGCGAGATCAGCCGCGCCACCGCCCGTGCGCTCCAGGACGTCATCGCCCACCACGCCGACCAATACCGCGTGAACGACCTGATCGGGCGCATCGAACGCCACGCCGCCGAGGTCACCAAGATCGAGCCCGCGTACGCGCTCGTGCAGCACCTGAACCAGACGGGCATTCTCAACCGCTTCAAGGCCGACCGCGCCATCGAGCTCGACCCCACGCTCGATCCGCTCGAGCGCCAGAAGCGCCAGGCCCAGCGCGATCTCAAGAACGTCACCTGGCTCGCCGACTCTGCCGATGAGCTCGGTTCCATGTTCGACGGCGTGATCGCCCGCGTCAGCGGCGCCAAGCTCGCCACGTCGATCAGCGACGCGCAAAGCAAACGCCTCGAAACCGCCGCCGCCGAGGTCGGCCTCGTTCACACCGCCCGCACCGCGCACATCGTCATCGTCGCCGACACCAAGTTCTCCGGCCTGGGCATGCCCCGCGATCTGTCCCGCCAGATCCACGCCGGGCTCAACGCCCTGCAGATGACGCTCACGCGCATCGCCCGCGCCAAGCGTGCCGCTCAGATCACGGTGCTGACTGACGACGAGGCCGCGACCCGCGTGCTGCTCGGCGATATCCCCCGTCGCCTGCGTGCCACTGTCCACGTCGTGCCAGTCCCCGCCGAGACGCTCCGCGTCCGCACGCCCGGCGTGCGCTCCGCGCGCCTGTGGACCCCCGCCTGCTGGCGTGGCGGCATCGGCAACGTCTGCGTCTTCGACGAGGTCTTCCCCGCTCCCGCGCTCTGGCAGTTGCTCTCCCGGGAGAACGCTCCGCAAGGTCTGGTCGTCGTGGGCGCCGATTGGTGTCTCGTCGATCCCACCCTCATCGACGCGATGATCGACCGGTACGACGCGCCCGGCGAGACCCACCGTCTGGTCTTCACGCACGCCACACCCGGCCTTGCCGCGTGCCTCGTGGACCGCGCCCTGGTCGAGGACTTCGCCACCAAGAGCGCCGAAGCCGGCCCGCTCGCGTCCCTTGGCACGGTCCTCGGCTACCTCCCCATCGCGCCCCAGGCCGATCCGATCACGCGCCCTGCGTGCCTCACGCCCGATCACGTCGCCCGCGACCTGGCCCTGCGTCTCATCGCCGACCGCCCTGATCGCGAGGCCCTCATCGCGTTCATCTGCAAGGACCTTGGCGAGCGCTGGATCGACGCCGATAGCGCAGCGATCGCCCGAGCCGCGCAGTCCGCAACCGTCGCGACGGCCGCCGAGCTCGTGCAAGTCGAACTCGTCCGCGTCGCCCGTCCGCGCGACCCCGTGCAGACCCTCGACCTCGCCGCGCTCAAGAACGCCCTCACATCCGGCAACACACGCGGCCTGCCCGTCTCCTTCGAGCTCGATGCGCTCCGCCACCCACTCGCCGCCGACGCGATCAGTCTCGCGCGCGACGCCGGGGCCGCCGCAATCCACGTCCGCACCGAGTTGCACACCGACGCCGGCTGCGACACGCTGCTCGCCATCAAGCCCGATGTCGTCAGCGTCGATCTCCACGCCGACACGCCCGAGACCTACCGCCTCGTCCGCGGTCTCGACGAGCACGCCGCGGTCGTGGCGCGCGTGGAACGTCTGCTCGCCGCCCGTGCCGCGCTCCCCAACGGCCTGGTGTCGCAGTGGATCATCCCCCGCATCACCCGCCGCGACGCCGTCTACGCCGAGGTCGAGCCGTTCTATGACCGCTGGCTCATGAAGGCCGGGTCCGCCGTCATCGACCCGCTCCCCGCCGCGCTCCCGGGTGAACGCATCGAACCCCTGCCGCTCCCACCCTCCGCCGCCGTTCGCGTGCGCTGCAGCGTCATCCGCATCGACGTGCACGGCGCGGTCCACGGGCCGGAGCAGCCCGCGTGAGCGCGACCGCGATCATCCTCGGCCGCGCCGGGTCCAAGGGCGTGCCCGGCAAAAACATCGCGCCCATCGCCGGCAAGCCCTGCGGCCTGTGGACGATCGATCTCGCCAAAGCAAGCCCAACCGTCGCCCGCGTCGTCGTCTCCACCGACGATGCCACGCTCGCCTCGCTCGCTCGCGACCGCGGCGCCACCGTAATCGAACGCCCCGCCGATCTCGCCAGCGACGCCGCCCGTATCGACGACGCGGCCCGGCACGCGGTTCAGCAACTCGAACGCTCCCGTTTCGACGCGGCGGCACCCATCGTGATTCTCTACGCCAACGTCCCGGTGCGCCCCCGCGATCTCATCGACCGCGCCGTCGCGCTGCTCATCTCCAGCGGCTGCGACAGCGTGCAGAGCTACCAGCCCGTCGGGAAGCATCATCCCTGGTGGACCGCACGCCTCGATGAGAGCGGGCGCGTCGGGCCATGGGAAGGCGACGTGCTCAACCACGGCGTCTTCCGGCGCCAGGACCTCCCGCCCGCGTTCATCCCCGACGGCGGCATCATCGCCCTCACCCGCCGCGCCCTCTTCTGCGAGATCCCGGGCATCCCGCCCGGGCCGCACGCCTTCTTCGGCAAGGACCGCCGCGGCGTCATCAACCCCGAAGGCTCCGTCATCGACATCGACGCGCCCACCGACCTGCTCGTGGCCGACGCCATCCTGCGCAGCACCGGAGGCACGCGTGCGGATCGGTGATCGCGAGATCGTGCCCGGCGGGCTCGGGAAACCGTATGTCATCGCCGAGATCGGCGTGAACCACGATGGCTCGGTGGATAACGCTATCGGGCTTGTCGATGCCGCCGCGCGAGCCGGAGCCGACGCGGTGAAGTTCCAGCTCTTCGACGCCGACCTGCTCATGAGCCGCGCCAGCAAGCTCGCGGCGTACCAGAAGTCCGCGGGCGAGACCGACCCGATTGCGATGCTCCGCCGCCTGCAGCTCCCGCTGGAAGCCATGCGTCCCGTCATCGACCGCGCTCATGCCAGGGGTGTTCACGCGATCGTCACCGTCTTCTCCGAGTCCCTCGTCGCCCCAGCCGCGGCCCTCCAGTGGGACGCCTTCAAGACCGCGAGCCCCGACATCATCCACCTGCCGCTCTTGCGGGCGCTCGAAGCCACCGACAAGCCGCTGATCCTCAGCACCGGCGCCTCGACGCTCGATGAGGTCACCCGTGCCATCGCGTGGCTGTCCCACGCACGCAATCGTCTGGCGGTCCTGCAGTGCGTGAGCAGCTACCCCACGCCGCTCGCGCATGCGCAACTCGGCGGCATCCCCGCGATCACGAACATCTTCTCCGGTCCGGTCGGTTACAGCGACCACACGCCCGACGTCGAGACGGCCCGCCTCGCGGTGCAGCTCGGCGCGTGCATGCTCGAGAAACACTTCACGCACAGCCGCTCCGCGATCGGCCCCGACCACGCCGCGTCGCTCGAAGAGGCCGACCTGGCGCGTTACGTCGCGCTCGCCCGCGCTGCCGCGGGAACCCGCGCCGCTCGGCCGGTCACCCCCGAGAAGCGCGTGCTCCCGATCGAAGAAGACGTCCGCCGCGTCTCGCGACAATCGCTCGTGACGACGCGCCCGCTCGCTCCGGGCACGAGGCTCACCCGCGAACACCTCACCTGCAAGCGCCCCGGCACGGGCATTCCTCCCTTTGAGCTGGAACGCGTGCTCGGCAAAGCGATCGCCGGCGCCATCGAGGCCGACACGCCGCTCGTGCCGTCCCACCTTGCTGAGCCGCTATCCTGACCGATCACGCGCGTCGTATCCCGCGTCGGATGGACACCGCATGGCCCCCGCGTTCGAAGAACAACTCCACGACAACGATCTGCTCGGCCCGTCACCCAAGACGCCCGGGAAGGCACGCGTCGCCATCGTGACCGGCACCCGCGCCGAGTTCGGACTCTTGCGCCCCGTGATGACCGCGATCGCCGCCCAGCCGCGCCTCGAGCTCGCCGTCATCGCCGCCGGTTCGCATCTGCTGCTCCCGGCGAACACGGTGCGAGAAGTGAAGCAGGCCTTCCGCGTCGGCGCCGTCGTCCCGATGCAGCAGCCCGGCAAGCACACCCGCATCGACGACGCCGAAGCCCTGGGCCGCGGTATCGCCCGCTTCGCGCGCACCTTCTACAAGATGAACGTCGATTGTGTTGTCGTCCTCGGTGATCGCATCGAGGCCTTCGCCGCCGCCGCCGCCGCGTCCGTGGGCGGCGTCCCGCTCGTTCACATCCACGGCGGGGACCGCGCCGAGGGCGTCGCCGACGAGGCCATGCGCCACGCCATCACCAAGCTCGCCCACATCCACTTCCCCGCCACCCGCGCCAGCGCCGACCGCCTCGCCCGCCTCGGCGAGCCCGAGTCCTCCATCCACGCGGTCGGCTCCCCCGCGATCGACGGCCTGTCGGCCATCGCCCCGGACGCCGCCGACCTGCACGACCCCGAGCTCGTCATCCTCCAACATCCCACCGGGCTCTCCGAGTCCGACGAACGCGCCCACGCCGCTGCCATCGCCGACGCCGCCGCGGCGACAAAGTCGCGCGTGCTTGTGCTCGCCCCCAACCACGACCCCGGCCGGGCCGCCGTGCTCGATGTGCTTCAGGCCGCCGTCCAGCGTCACAACTGGTCCTTCGTCGAGCACCTGCCACGCGACCGCTTCGTGGCGCTGCTCAAGCACCTCGCTCGCATCAACGGCGTGCTCATCGGCAACTCGTCCGCCGGCCTCATCGAGGCCGCCGCCATCGGCTGCAAGGTGGTCAACGCGGGCCCACGTCAATCCGGGCGCGAGAGCGCTGCCAACGCGATCCACGTTCCGCATCCCACCGCCGCCGCGATCTCCGACGCCATCGCCGCACACCGTTCCAGCGGTGCGTGCGAGACCACGCACCCCTACGGCGACGGCCAAGCCGGTCCGAGAATCGCCGCCATACTTGCCCAAATTGACTTCGATGATCCCGCCCTGCTCCGCAAGCGGTGCACGCACTGAGCACGCGAGAACGCCGTGTTTTGCAGCAAATTGGGCGTCATCAGGCATTCTCGCTCGATGCCTGCAGGACTCGATCCCTCGATGCCTTTTTCTCTCTCGACACTCCCCCGAAAGTAAGGCCCTGTTCACGTCGATATCCGACGGCGTGCAGAGAGCGCGTCCGCCGGACGGAACCGGCGCGTGAAGGAGTGTGTGCATGTCGTCGCCCGCCGCCAACTCGTCCCCCGCCGCCGCCCCCGCCCCCGCTCAGCAAGGGCAGCCCAACCCGCGCGAGCAGGTCGTGACCGCGGCGATCCGCGAGATCAGCCACATCGCCACGCTGCCCGAGGTGACTCTCAAGATCGTCGAGCTCGTCGAGAGCCCCAAGAGCACCGCCCAGGACCTCAACAAGATCATCTCGACCGACCCCGCGCTCTCCTCGCGCATTCTCAAGGTCGTCAACTCGTCCTTCTACGGCCTGCCGGGCCAGATCGCGTCGATCAACCGCGCGATCGTCATGCTCGGCCTCAACGCCGTCAAGAACATCGCCATCGCCGCCAGCCTTGCCAAGCTCTTCCGCGGCGGCGAGCTCACCGCCAACTTCAGCGCCAAGCACCTCTGGACGCACTGCAACGCCACCGCCGTCGCCAGCAAGATGATCGCCGACTCGCTCAAGATCGGCCTCGCCGACGAGGCCTTCCTCGCCGGCCTCATGCACGACATCGGCATCATGGTCGAGATGCAGTTCGACCGCTCCAAGCTCATCGACGTCTTCCACAAGGCCGGCGTCGACGGCAAGGGCGTCCCGCTCAACGACTGGCTCAAGGCCGAGGAAGAAGCCTTCGGCGCCAACCACCAGGATTTCGGCGTCGCCCTCTGCGAGAAGTGGCGCTTCCCCAAGACGTTCACCTACGTCACCGGCTTCCACCACCGCCCGCTCGAGCTGCCCGCCGAGGCCCGCACCCTCGCCTCGATCGTCTACATCGCCGATCGCCTCGCGTCCGAGCTCGAGGGCGGCTTCCGCGCCGACCTGCTCACCACCGACATCGCCCCCGAGGTCATCAGCTTCCTCAAGCTCGACCAAGCCAAGATCGACGCCATCCGCAAGATCCTGCCCGAGGAAGTCAAGAACGCCTCGGCCGTGCTCTCGTCGTAACCCGTCACTCACGGCGATCGGGCCCGGCGCACAACCGGTCTCGACGCCGACACGAACTCTCTCTTTCTCCCTCCGGGCGGTCGTGCGGAAACGCAGGACCGCCGTTGTTTTTGCCCCGGGAGCGGTGCCGTTCAGGCCCCGGCGTCTGCCCTCTTTCGTTATGGGCACACCAAGTCGTTGTACGCGTTCGCGAAGATCACAAAGTCCTGGTCATCCACGAACCCGTCGCTGTTGAAATCCGCCCGGCATCCGATCGGCATGGAGCTTTCGGAGCACAGCAGCACGTTGTAGCTGAACGCGAACATCACAAAGTCAGCGTCGTCCACGCTGCCATCCAGATTGAAATCCCCCGCGCACGACACCACGCACCCGTCCGGCCGCCCGTCCAGGTCGACATCGTTCGAGAACCCGCTCGCGATGTCCGCCGAATCCGGCACGCCGTTGCCGTTGCAGTCCGGGTCGAACCCGTTGGCGATGTCGATCGCGTCCGGCCGTCCGTTGCGGTTGTTGTCTTCCTCGCCGATGCGGATGTAGTACACATCCTGCCCGCCGGTGAACGTCGCCGACACGATCACGCTCACCCCCATGTCGTCGCTCTCGACGTCGTGGTAATCGCCGATCTTGTTCTGCTGCGGGAACCCCGCGTTGCTGTTGAACGTGCCGGTGAGCTGCAAGGGCGTCGTCCACGTCACGCCGCCGTCGTCGGACGAGATGTACATGATCTTGCTGGTCTGCAGGTTCACCGTGCCGTCGGTGCTGTTGTACACGACATCCAGCCGCCCGTTCGGCGCGATGCCCATCGTGCCGAACCACTGCCACGAGCTCGCCGCGTTCGGTTCGGGATTGATCCTCTGGAACGGCTCAAAGCTCGCGCCGCCGTTCGTGGAGCGAGCGAAGTGGATGTCCCCGTTGTCCGCGGTGGGGGGGTTGACCGTGGCGAGCACGTACACCCACCCGCGACGGGGGCCGTTGGATGTATCCACCACCACCTGCGGCTGACCGATCAACCCGCCCGGGTTGGGCGTGCCGCCCACCTGGAACGACCCGCCCATGTTCACCGTCGTGAGCGTGAACGTGGGCAACGCGAACGCGTCGTTCGCGTTGGTCGACTTGTTCAGCCGGAATATCGACGTGCTCGCCGCGTTCGGCACGCCGAACGCATACAGCTCCCCGTCGGGCCCCACATAGTTGGTCCCGAACACACCCACCGTGCTCGGCGACGTGAGGTCGCCCCAGATCAGACCGCCGTCCACGCTCCGCGCGTAGGTGTTCGGAAGGTAGTTGTTGCCCGCGACATTCCAGTTCGCGTGCACGAAATTCCGCCCCGGCCCGTTCGTCTTGTCGATCGCGATCCACGTCTTGTCGCCGCCCACGCCAAGGAACGGCCCGGACCACGTCTTGCCGCCGTCGCTGGACAGGAAGTTGAAGTTCTCAAAGTCCCCGCGCAGCGAGTTGTACACAATCACCCCGTCCGGCCGGGCCCGCAGCACCGGATCGGAACGGAACGTCCCCGCGTCCAGCTTGCCCGCGTGCCACGTTCGCCCGGCGTCGTTCGACCACGCCACGCCCGCTTCGCGGAAGCTGCTGCCGATGGTGTTGAACTGCCGCCACCCGGCCGCGATGCGGCTCGGGAACCGCGGGTCGTGCGCCAGCGATGGCTCGTTCGCGGCGTCGCCGCCGATGTTCTGTTGGAGCGCGTTCACGTTCACCTGCGTGATCCGCACCCGCGCCGACACCGCGACGCCAGCCAGCGTTTGTCCTGGCGGTGACGCTCGCACAAAGGTTGGCGTCTCGATCCTGGAAACTCCCCGGGGCTCCAACGCGACAGGTGCCCCAGCCGCGAGCTGCAGGCCGCACGCACACACCAATCCGCTGGCGAAGAACCGCTCGCTCATGGCAATCACCTCTCGTCGGGTTCCTCTATCAAACGCACCCGTATTCGGGTCGGTTTCATCCGATTTTACGCTTCGCGGCATGTTCACCAACTGCGACGCCACGCTTCATCACTGAATGGGGAGTTTCTGCCGAGACTGCGGCGGAGGTTTCACTCCGGAATTCAGTCAACACCGATCACCCACATGCTCCGCTCAATCTGCTGTCGCGAAATCCCGATGCATCGCGACCCCCCTGATTGGGTACTGGAGAACAGACACATGAGGCTCACGATCGCGCAAAAGCTTGTCATCGGGTTCGGTTTATCTGTCGCCATCCTTGCCGGTGTCGGCCTCCTCGCGTGGAGGTCGGGTCACATCGGCGTCGGAGCGGTCTCAAGCCTCAGCAACAGCCTCGTGACGGCCGAGCTGGGCACAAGCGTCGCCAACGCCGTCGCGAAGTCCCGCTTGCTTGGCAACAAGTTCCTCATCGACAACACCAAGGAATGCGCCGACGCGGTCCAGGCGCAGGTGCCGCAGGTTCTGTCTGTTCTCGAAGAAGCCAAGCAGCAGGCCGGCGAGCAGCACAGCGAGCTGCTTCAGGAACTGCTCAAGCGCTACACCGCGTACAAGGATGCCTTTGCCAGCGTTGCGACCGCGATCCAGGAACGCAACAGCACCCTGGACGCCATGGAACAGAAATACATGCGTCTGAAGGCAGCGGGCGAACAGCTCGTGGAAGCCGCGGGCAAGGGCGGGACGCCGCAGACCGTTGCCGCGATCAACGAGGCAAAACGGGGGGTTCTGACCGTGGATTCCGCCGTGCTCCGTTGCTTTGCTCGGGGCGCAACCGCTCAGGATTTCGAACGCGCCGGCGCCGAGTTCGACGCCCTTGAGAAGCTGCTCGCCGCCGCGAAGGCCAAGGTCTCCGGCGAGACCGGCACGCTGCTCGACAGCTACGCGTCGCTCGCGCTGCAGTACAAGGAGAGCTTCAAGCAGGCCGAGCGGCTGCAGCGTGAGAGTGCGCGGCTGGTGAGCGAATCGCTCGAAGTCGCGGGCAACGCCATGACCGAAAAGACTGAGGCCTTCGCGAAAGCAGTGAGCGAGCACGCCAACGCGGGCGCCGACGCCGCCCTCAAGTCGGTGTCAGCCTCGAAGTGGTTCTCCGTCGCCGCCTCCATCGCGGGCGTCGCGATCGGCGTGTTCATCGCGGTCGTCATCGGCCGCACCATCGCCCGGGGCATCGCCCGCCTGGTCGCCGACATCGAGGCCATTCGTGCGTCCAACGACCTGACCAAGCGCGCCGACACCTCCAGCGGCGACGAGCTCGCCACCGTCGCCTCGGGCTTCAACTCCTTCGTCGAGAACCTCCAGAAGCTTGTTGGCGATGTCGTCGGCACCAGCAACCAGGTCGCCGCCGCCGCCACCCAGATCGCCGCCTCCGCCGAAGAGATGGCCTCGGGCCTCAAGAAGCAGGAGGAGCAGTCGGTCCAGGTCTCCGCGGCTCTCCAGGAGACCAGCACCAGCGTCGTCGAGGTCGCCCGCAAGAGCGCCGACACCGCCGAGGCCTCCAAGCGCTCCGGCGAAGAGGCGAGCGAGGGTGGCAAGGTCGTCGCCGAGACCGTCGAGCAGATGCACGCGATCAGCGAGCAGGTCGAAGGTTCCGCCAAGGCGATCGAGGCCCTTGGCAAGAAGAGCGATGAGATCGGTCAGATCATCGGCGTCATCAACGACATCGCCGATCAGACCAACCTGCTCGCCCTCAACGCCGCCATCGAAGCCGCCCGCGCCGGCGAGCACGGCCGGGGCTTCGCGGTGGTCGCCGACGAGGTCCGCAAGCTCGCCGAACGCACCACCAAGGCCACCGAGGAAGTCGCCAAGAGCATCCAGGAAGTGCAGCACGAGACCAACGCGGCGGTGTCGAACATCAAGGCCGGCACCGAGCGTGTGACCAAGGGCGTCGAGCTGGCGAACAACGCCGGACAGGTGCTCGAGAAGATCGTGACCGGCAGCAAGAACGTGGAGAGCATGATCCAGTCGATCGCCGCGGCCGCGGAGGAGCAGTCCGCCGCGACCGAGCAGATCACCCGCAGCTTGGATCAGATCAACGCGGTGACACGTGAGAGCAACCAGGCCGCCGGTCAGTCCGCTCAGGCCGCTGCGACGCTCAGCGAGCAGGCCGAGACCCTCAAGCGACTGGTCGAGCGCTTCAAGATCTAACGGAGCCTCTCGAACAGACCATCGAGCCGGTTCGAGCGCTATGCAACACAACGGGGCGAGCCAATGGCTCGCCCCGTTTGTATTTGTGCACAAGGCCCGATCCGTTGTTCGACCCGATCAGTCGTTCAGCACGATCGCCGCGACGATCCCGACGACCACCCAGCCCGCCATCCGAACGTAGCGCACGCCACATCCTCCTGAAACCCACGCGCCAGCGCTCCTGCCGGCATGGCCCCTCCGATCACGACCGACAAAGATGAAGCAAATTCCTGATCCTGCCACCAGGCTCCACAAAAATCCTGTGTTGTCTGCGCACGCCGCGCCCAGCGTCCAATGAAAAACGCCCGCGGATGCGGGCGCTTGAAGTACGAAGAACAGACGCGAAGGTGGGGGTCAGGACATCTGCGAGCCAAACCCGTTCAGGCCCGACGACGACGCGCCGCGAGCAGCCCGCCCAGGCCCGCCAACGCGATGGCGCCCGGAGCCGGGATCGGGATGAGCGTGGCGCTGTACGAGCCCTCGCTCTTCCAGTCGTAGCGGTGCACGCCGCTGTTGCCGACCGGAACCACGTCGCCCGGCTTGGTCGACGTGGCGCGGAGGTTCGTCAGCGTGAACGCCCAGTCCGTCATCGTGGGGAAGAACTGCGACAGCGACCCATCAACGCTGGTATCGTCATCGGGGCCGAGGTTGTTCTGCAGCGACGCCGAGGTGCCAAGGAAGTCCGAGCTGCTCGACCAGCTGGTGAACAGCGCGTTGCTGAAGTTCACACCCAGCAGCAGGTTGCCCGAGTTCGCGTCCACGAACTCGTAACGCCCGAACGACGTGTACTCATGGATCCAGTTGCCCGAGAAATTGTGGGCGTTGTAGCTGGTCAGGGTCGCGTTGAAGTTCATGTGCACGTCGTACACGGTCGCGGCCCCGGGGCCGTCCTCGTCGACGTCGACCAGCAGCCGCAGCGCCACCTTCCCGCCCAGCGTCGAGGGACCGCCGTCGCGGAAGGAGGGCAACTGGGTGTTGTTCGAGATGAACGTCGGCCCGGCCGAGTTGGTGTCGGACGCGAACGAGATGTACGCCGCGTTCGCGCTCGCCGCGACGCCTGACGCGATCAGCAATGCCATGGTGTGACGCACGACGGTCTCCTCTGTCAGGGGCACTTCCCCGTACCCCGCCCGCGTTCCACGCGAAGCGACAGCGCGGCAGCCGCGCACCCCAGGCGCGGCCTTCAACGCAAACATGCCCTGTGAATCCCGCATTGCCAGCAAAGTCGGAACAAAAACACCCCGCCGGCGGGGCGGGGTGCGGACGCTCGCTGCTCCAGGTTCTCGGAACCACTCCGGCGGCTATCAGCCGCTCGGAATCCCCACCAACGCTCACATCGGCTTCTTGCTGATCGTCACGTCGTACACGTGCAGGAGCTTCTCTTTATCGAAGATCATCTCCTGGCGACTCTTACCCACGATGTCGTACTCGGTGGTCAACTCGATCGCGTCCACCGGGCACGCCTCCTCGCACATCCCGCAGTAGATGCACCGAAGCTCGTCGATCTCGAACTTCTTCGGGTACTTCTCGCGGTCGTCCCACGGGCTCTCCGCGGCCTCGATGTGGATGCACCGCGCCGGGCAGATCGTCGGGCACATCATGCACGCCACGCACTTCACCCGTCCCGCCTCGTCCCGGTTCAGGCGGTGCACCCCGCGGAAGTTCGGTGCGTACTGCCCGCCCTCTTCCACCGACAGATGCTCGCGACGCTCCTCCGGGTATTGCATCGTGCGGCTGGTCTTCACGGGGCTGAACTTGCTCTGCCCGAACGACGTGAAAAAGTGCTTCAGCGTCGTCCCAAAGCCCTTGAACACCTCCGGCAGATACAGGTTCTCCAGGGCGTTGAGCTGCGGCGGGGCCAGACGCAAGATGTCTTCGTTGCGGACCGTCATGGCCCGATCGTAGCGAACACTCCGCGCGACGGATGGTCGCCGACACGTCCGAATCACAAGTCCCTCGCACCCGCGACACCCATTTCCAACCCCGACAGAATTCCCCCGCGCCGATCCGATACAATCTACCCATGCCCGGCGGGCGCAAAACCTTGCCGCTCTTTGAGCTGATCGGCGATCGGAAGACCGAGCGCAAGGAACCGCTGCGCACACTCATCCCCCCCCAGGCCGTCCCCGGCAAGGGCACCGCGCCCAACTTTTCCTCCCTCGAGGCCAAGCCACTGCCCGATCTCGCCGCCGAGATCCGCGGCGAACCCGCCCCCGAAGAACCCCCGCGCCCGCGCACCCCCATCGTCCTCACGCCCACGCTCATCCTCGTCGCCATCGCCATCATCGCCGCCGTTGCGACCCTGGTCTGGACCCTCGGTGTCAAGTTCGGCGGCCAGCAAAAAGAGCGCGAAGTCGCCGAGAACTTCGGCCAGCTCCCCAAGCCCACCGAAACCCTCATCCAGCCCGCTCCCCGGACCCAGCCCGTCGCCCCCTCGCCGATCGAGTCCAAGCCGGTCGCCTCCAACCCGCCGCCGACGCAGCCCAAGACCGAAACCCGGCCTCCCGCCAAGCCGGAAACCCGCCCCGCCACGCTCACCGGCACCGGCCGCGTGCTCACACTGCAGGGCTTCTCCGACACCGACCCCCGCCAGGAGGGTTGGAACTACCTCGTTCTCGGGCTTCTCCCCCGCGAGGACACCTGGGCCGCGATGCAATTCCTGGCCGGCAACGGCGTCGACACCTTTGCCGTCCAAGTCGACGCGGTTGACCGCAGGCTGCCCCGCGGCAATACTTCCGCCCGGTTTCAGCTCTATGCCACCAAGGGCGTGCCCTCACGGGACTTCGCCTCGACCCAGGCCGAGCGCGACAAGCTGAAGCGGGAGGTGGCCCGCCTCGGGGCTATCTGGAAGAAAGACCACAAGGGCAGCGCGTCGTTCTCCGACGCGTTCTGGCTCAAGAACTGACCTGTACCCGGGGATCCGCCCGGGCTCGAACGAACCGGAGCGAACCATGAGCCTCGACCGCAGCCTCAAGATCTCGACCACCAGCGCCGGCAAGCGCAGCGTCCTCACCCGCCAGGAGCGCATCGCCAAGCTCGTCGCCGACAAGAAGTTCGACGCCAAGAAGGACAAGGTCCTCGGCCTCGCCAAGACCCTCGCCGGCAAGGGCTGATCGTCGATCAACCGCACGTCTCACCCGGCCGCTGCCACGCAGCGGCCGTTCTTGTTTTTGGGAGCGCCGTTCCCTCCCACAAAGCAACGACCCCGGCGAACACCGGGGCCGTCGAGAGAACTGCGTTGTGGTGTCTGCGATTTAGCGCCGACGACGAGCCGCGACCAGCCCGCCCAGGCCCAGCATCGCCAGAGCGCTGGGAGCTGGCACCGTCAGAAAACCGCGGATCTCGCCGCTGCTGACGCTCGACGTGTGCACGTTGAAGTACGCCTTGCCCGCGTTCATCGCGTTAAAGAACGCGATCTCGGCCGAGCCGGGAGTGCCGCCGTTGGCGGTGATGAACGCGGCGTTCCAGCTCGACGCCAAGGCCAGGTTGAACGTCGCGTCGTAGCTGCCCGCCGTCACGCCCGACGGGAACCCCGGGAACGTGGGGGTGGGGGTCGCCACGCCCGCCGTGCCCGCGAAGGGCGCCGCGGTCGCCGCGTGGATGTGGCAGATCGTGACTGTGCCGACCAGGTTGCTGAACGCGGCACGCACCCGCATCGTCTTCGCCACGTTGTCGTAATCCACCCGCGCCCAGCCCGTGCCGGGCGAGCTGTTCGGCGGGGCTTCCGCCGCTCCGCTCAACACCGTCCAATAGGTCGTCACCGCGCCCTGCGCCGCCGCCGTCAGGCACGCAAAGCCAACCGCCGCCGTCAGTACGTTCTTCATAAGCAAACTCCTCCCGCAATATGCGAACGCCCGTCTCGATCGAGACGGCACGCCTCTTCACATGTCTCCCCCCGCCGTCGAGATTGTCCGAATCCCGATGCCGCCCCGAAAATCACGTCCCCGCACGCACCTCGCCCAGAACCGGGGCAATTTCCGCTCTGTTCGGGTGCCCCGACCGCTCCCGCGAATACGCTCCCCTGCTATGGACATCCCCTCACTCTTCAGCCAGCGCACGCTCTCCATGTCCGGCTCGGGCATCCGCCGCGCCTTCGAGCTCGGCGCCAAGCTCAAGGATCCGATCAACCTCTCGATCGGCCAGCCGGATTTCCCCGTCGCGCGTGCGGTCAAGGACGCCGCCATCCGCGCCATCAACGAGGACCGCAACGGCTACAGCCTCAGCCACGGCATCCCCGAGCTCACCTCCGCGCTCTCCACCAAGCTCCAGACCGATCTCGGCTGGTCCTTCGCGGGTCTGGGCGACGCCTCGCCGGACGCCTCCGACCTGCTCGTCACCACCGGCACCTCGGGCGCCCTGGTCCTGATCGCCATGGCGATCCTCAACCCCGGCGACGAGATCATCTTCCCCGATCCCTACTTCGTCCTGTATCCCGCGCTCGCCAACCTCACCGACGCCAAGGCCGTCTACTGCGACACCTACCCCGACTTCCGCCTCACCGCCTCCCGCGTCGAGAAGCTCATCACCCCGCGCACCAAGGCCGTGCTTCTGAACTCCCCCGGCAACCCCGGCGGCGTCGTCATGTCCGAACGCGACTGCGCCGAGCTGCTCGACCTCTGCAAACGCAAGAACATCCTCCTCATCTCCGACGAGATCTACGACGAGTTCACCTACAGCGAGTCCCGCACCCAACACGCCGCACGCCCCGAACTCGACAAGTCTCTCAAGTGCCCCAGCCCCTGCCGCCTCCCAGGCGCCGCCGCCCACACGCTGCTCATCCGCGGCTTCGGCAAGACCTACGGCAACACCGGCTGGCGCCTCGGATACGCCGCGGGCCCCCGCAAACTCATCGAGCAGATGATCAAGCTGCAGCAGTTCAGCTTCGTCTGCGCGCCGACCCCGCTGCAGTGGGGCGTCCTCGAAGCCATCAACGCCGACGCCTCGCTCCAGGTCGCCGACTACCAGAAACGCCGCGATCTCGTGGTGAACGCCCTCTCCAAAGTCACCGACCTCGCCATCCCCGGCGGCGCGTTCTACGCCTTCCCAAAGATCCCCGACAAGCTCGCCATGACCGGCAGCCAGTTCCTCGAAGCCGCCATCGCCAAGAACGTCATCCTCGTCAACGGCGGCACCTTCAGCCAGCGCGACACCCACTTCCGGCTCAGCTACGCCGTCCCGCAGCACAAGCTCGAAGCCGGTCTCGAGGTGCTGACGCAACTTCTCAGCGGAAAGTAGCGATGAGCCCATCGATAGAGCCTCTCGCGTAAGCGAGAGGTCGCCCCGAGGTTCAAGGTCGTCAAAACCTCTCGCTCACGCGAGAGGCTCAACCCGAGTTGGTCGAGCCCGATCACGCTCGCCGCGCCTCGTCATCCCGCTCCGGCCGCGCCGCACGCGTCATCAGCGACCCAATCGCCGCCAGCGGATCCATCTTCTCGAACAACACCGCGTACACCGCCCGCGCGATCGGCACCTCCACCCGGTACTTCTCCGCCAGCGCGATCACGCCCTTCGTCGTCGCCACACCTTCCACCACATAGCGGCTCTGGGCCAGGTACTTCTCGACGTCCTCACCCCGGCCGATCGCCTCGCCACACGACCGATTGCGGCCCTCTGGGCTGAAGCAGCTCGTCGCCAGGTCGCCCACGCCCGCGATCCCCGAGAACGTCTGCGCCGAAGCCCCCATCGCCACGCCCAGCCGCGTGATCTCGGCCAGCCCGCGTGCCAAGAGCGCCGACTTGGAGTTGTTCCCCGCGTCCAGCCCGTCGAGCACGCCCGCCGCGATCGCGATCACGTTCTTCACTGCGCCCGCCAGCTCAACGCCCACCAGATCGCTGCTGGTGTACACCCGCAGCCACGAGGTCGTGAACAGCGCCTGCACCTGCTTGGCAAACTCCGGATCATCGCTCGCCGCCACCATCGCCGCGGGCAGGCAGCGCGACAACTCCGCCGCAATCGTCGGACCGCTCAAGCATCCGATCGGCCGCGGCTTGCGGTCGGGGTGATCCCGCCCCGTCGCCTGCATGACCTCGGCGATGATCTCCGAGGGCCGGCGCATCGTCTTCTCTTCCACGCCCTTCGACACCGAAAGGATCCCCGCCCCGTCCGCTAGGTGCGGCGCCGCCTGCGTCAACGCCGAGCGCAAGAACTGCACCGGGATCGCCGTCACCACCAGCCGCGCACCCCGCAGCGCCTCACCCAGCGACAAGCACACCTCCACCTCGTCCGCCAGGCGAAAGTACGCCAGCCGCGGCGAGACCCGTTTCTGGGCCAGCATCGCCGCCTCCGCCGGGTTGCGACCCCACACCCGGACCCGCACCGGCCGGTTGATCGGAGCCGCCACTCCGATTTCCATCGGCCCGTTCGCCAGCACCCCGGCGCACACCAACCCCATCTGCCCCAGCCCCAGCACCGTCACCACCGGTTCAGCCGCCTCGCGTCGTGCCATGCCGGAGGATAACGAGCCCCGAGCGCCGGCGAGCGTGTCCGGTCTCCTGATTCCCGCCCGCCCACCCCTCCCGGACCGCCCTTAGAACCAGAACCGAACGCCCGCCACCGACGTACTGTTGACGTCGCTCGGCCCAAAGGGGCCGCGGCGACGGGGAGAGCGTTCTGCTCAACCCGCGCGGTACCGCCGCGTCGGATCGATCATCGGAACTTCCAACGCCCGCCCCCGCGGGCCGCCACCTCACCCGGACGCCACCATGGCTCAGAACCACAGCCACGATCACTCCCACGACGGCCACGATCACGCGCACGATCACAAGCACGATCACCAACACTCGGACACCAACGAGGAATTGATCTGCTGCTCCCACCACGAGGTCGAGATCGAGCGCCAGATCTGGTTCTGCCTGCTCGGCGGCGTGCTCGTCTTCTGCACCACCTTCGCCAGCCTCGTTGGCATCGGCAACCCCCAGATCATCCAGATCCCCGCCCTCATCGGCGCCCTCTTGCTCTCGATGCCGCTGCTCTACGCCGCGTTCCTCGAGGTCAAGAACGCCCGCCTCTCCAGCTCCGCCCTCGCCGCCGTCGCCATCCTCGCCGCTCTCGCCAACGGCAACTACGAGACCGCCGGCTGGCTCGCCTTCATCCTCGTCATCTTCGGCCAGTTCGTCCGCCGCAGCGCCACCGGCGCCCAGCGAGCCATCGCCGAGCTCGTCCGCCTCACCCCCGACATCGCCCGCATCGTCGAAAACGGCGCCGAAAAGGAAGTCTCGCTCGCGCAGGTCAGGGTCGGCTCGCTCGTCCGCGTCCGCGCCGGCGAGAACCTGCCCGTCGACGGCCGCATCAAGAGCGGCCGCTCCACCGTCAACCAGGCCTCGCTCACCGGTGAATCCGCACCCGTCGAGGTCGAGCCCGGCGCCATGGTCTACGCCGGCACCAGCAACCTCACCGGCGGCCTCGACATCGAGGTCACCGAGATCGGCGGCGACACCACCATCGGCAAGGTGACCGAGCTCATCCGCCAGGCCGAACGCTCCCGCACACCCCGCCAGCTCCTCATCGAGCAGACCGCCGGCTTCTTCGTCCCCGTCGTCCTCAGCGTCGCGTTCATCGTCTGGTTCTTCATGAGCCAGTCGGAGGACGTCGACACCCAGAAGCGCGCGATGGAGACCGTCGTCACCGTCCTCATCGTCGCCTGCCCCAGCGCCATCCTGCTCGCCAGCCCCAGCGCCATGCTCGCGGCGTTCGCCGCCGCCGCGCGTCTGGGCATCATGATCAAGCAGCCCAGCTACCTCGAGGCCGCCGCCGACATCACCGCCGTCGTCCTCGACAAGACCGGCACCATCACCACCGGCAAGTTCCAGGTCACCAAGCTCGCCCCCGCCAACGGCGTCGACGGCGCCGAACTCCTCCGCGCCGCCGCCAACGGCGAGCAGCACAGCAACCACCCCCTCGCCCTCTCCATTCTCCAGACCGCCAAGGCCGCCCGCGTCGAGATCGACGGCTCGCAGAACCACGAAGAGATCCACGGCCGGGGCGTCATCGCCCGCACCTCCCTCGGCGAGATCCGCGTCGGCCGCGGCAACTGGGTCGTCGAAAACAACCCCGCCGCCCGCCACGAGCTCGAAGAAGTCGAGAAGCGCATCGAGGGCATGACCGGCGTGCACGTCATGAAGGACGGCCGCTACCTCGGCGCCGTCGGGCTCGAGGACACCGTCCGCACCAACTGCCGCCAGGTCATCCAGAACCTCCGCGACGCCGGCGTCAAGCACGTCGCCATGTTCACCGGCGATCGCCTCAGCGTCGCCACCCGCGTCGGCCAGGTCGTCGGCGTCGACATGATCGAGGCCGAGTGCCTGCCCGAAGAGAAGCACGAGCAGATCCGCGGCCTCAAGAAGCTCGGCTACCGCACCCTCATGGTCGGCGACGGCATCAACGACGGCCCCTCGCTCGCCGCGGCCGACGTCGGCATCGCCATGGGCCTCTCCGGTTCCGACATCGCCGCCAACAGCGCCGGCGTCGCGCTCATGAACGACGACCTCTCGCGCGTCCCGTTCCTGATCGAGCTCTCCCGCCGCACCCGGTCCATCATCGCTCAGAACATCGCCGCCTCGATCGTCATCGCCGTCGCGGGCCTCCTGCTCGCCGCCACCGGCTACTTCAACAAGGTCGGCTCGCTGGCGCTGCCCCTCGCCGCTTTCTACCACTTCGTGGGCGACATCTTCGTCCTCGCCAACAGCTTCCGCCTCTTCCGCTTCGGCGAGAGCTTCGTCACCGCCGAGACCAACGAACCCGCCCTCAAGCGCCGCGCCGCCTCCGTCCGCGGCCTGGGCAACGCCCAGCCGGCGACCGCCTAAGGACCCAGCCCCGGCGCGACAACGAGAGATCCACGAAACAACCGCCGCAACCCGGCGGTTGTTTTTTCATTTCATCCTCGTTTGCGTCGCGATCCGCGAGCGCTGCTCCGCGCCTCCTCTCCCCGCTTGCGGGGAGAGGACGATTCGACGCAAAGCCTCGATTTAGGTGAGGGGATTGCGGGTGGGTCAACGCGACGACATTCGGACCCCAAGACCCCTCCCCGGTCTCGCCAAGCTTCGACCACCCCTCCCCGCTTCGCGGGGCGGGGGAGCGGGTTGTCTCGGTGTCGAAACAGGCTCTTAGAGCAGCGTGTTCTTCAGGATCAGCATCGCCGTCGTGAAGTAGATGATGATGCCCGTCACGTCCACCAGCGTCGCGACAAACGGCGTGCTCGACCCTGCGGGGTCCAGCCCCAGCTTCTTCAAGAGGAACGGCAGCATCGCTCCCATGATCGAGCCCCAGAGCACGATCCCGATCAGGCTCGTCGAGATGGTCGCTGCGAGCAGGTAGTAGTGATCCTGCGTCCGGGTATCGAGAATCACCTGCCCGGCCGCGTCGACGTCCTTCTCTGTCCAGAAGCCCAGCCAGCCCCACAGCGAGACGCGGAGGAATCCCAGAGACCCGATGATCAGCCCCAGCACCGCGGCCACCACCAGCTCACGCCGCAGGATCTTCCACCAGTCCGACACCTTGATCTCGCCCGTTCCCAGCGCGCGAATCACCAGCGTCGACGACTGCGACCCCGAGTTGCCGCCCGACGAGATGATCGCCGGCACGAAGGTGCTCAGCACCACCGCCTTCTGGATCTCGGTGTCGAAATACCGCAGCGTGTTGCTCGTGAGCAATTCCGACAAGAACAGCAAGGCCAGCCACGGGGCCCGCTTTTGCACCAGCGACACCACGCCCGCATCCGCGAAGTTCTCGTCCAGGGCGGCCATACCGCCGACCTTCTGGATGTCCTCGGTGAATTCCTGCTGCGCCACGTCGGCCACGTCGTCCGCGGTCACGATGCCGACCAGATTGCCCCGGCTGTCCACCACCGGCAGCGCGATGCGGTCGTACCGCGCCATCATCTGCACCGCTTCTTCCTGAGGCATGTCCGCCTTCAGGGCCACGAAGTTGCGGTTCATCAGGTCCTCGATCTTCGCCGCCGGATCGGCAAGGAAGACCGCACGCAGCCGCAGGTCATCGATCAGACGCCCCGACTCGTCCACCACGTACACGACGTTGATCGTCTCGGCGTCCCGCCCGTACCGCCGGATGTGATCCAGCGCCTGCGCCACCGTCCACTCCGGCTTGATCCGGATGTAGTCCGGCGTCATCAGCCGCCCGACCGTCCGCGGCGGATACCCCAGAATCGCCTGCGTCGTCGCCCGCGTCTCGGGCGACAAACTCGCCACCACCCGCTGGCACACCGCCTCCGGCAACTCGTCGAGCAGCTTCGCGCGGTCGTCGCCGCTCATCGCCTCGATGACGCGCACCGAGCCGTCGGCCCCCAGCTCGTTGATCAGCCGCTCCTGCACCTCGGGCGCGAGATACGCGAACGCGTCCGCCGCGTCGTCGCGCTGCAGAAATCGAAACCCCAGCGCCGCGTCTGCGGGCTCAAGGCTCGCCAGAATGTCCGCGATGTCCGCCGGCGGGATGCCGTGCAGCGCGTTGCGAACCTCGGAGAACGCTCCGTCCTTGATGAGAGCGGCGATGTCAGGGGCCAGAAGCTCGGCCGTCAGGTTCACGCGGCCATATCAAAGGGCGCGTGCATCAACGAGTCGACCGTGCGAATCCCATAAGGCCGTGCCTCAGCACAATCCGGGTGCCACTGCCCGGCCGCTTTGGGCCGGGCAGTGAAGCCGAGTGCGCTCACATCACAAGCCCATCAAGCCCGCCCAGCCCGATCGGCTCATGCGTAAAGAACGGCTCCGCCGCCGCCGTCCCCAGCCGCGTCCCGAAGAACCCGTCGTACTGCGCCATCCGCTCCGTGAACCCCTTCGACAACGGGTTCAACTCAAACTGCGTGCGATACGCCTCGATCGCCGCCCGCTTCTTGTCCTGGAATCCGGTGATATCGATCAGGAACGTCGGGTCCGGCACACGCCGCAGGTGCGAGCAGTAGTAGTAGAACAGCCACTTGGGATACAGCGGCGGCTTCCCCTCATCTCCCGGCATCGGTTGCTTCGTCAATTTCGCATCGAACCGTGCGTCCTCCACAATCCGCGTCGTCGCCAGATGATCCGGATGAGCGTCGAGGAAATGCGGGCAGAACACAATCGTCGCCTGATGAGCCCGGATCTGCCCCGCCACCAGATGCCGCGCCTCGATCGTGTGCTGCACCCGCCGGTTGGGCAGGTCGAGCAGCACCCGCTTGATCGGCGTCGTGTTCGCACCCGTGGGCTGCAACCTCCTCAGCGCCTCCGCGGCTTCCGGCAACCGAGTCGCCCGATCCCCCTGCGGCGTCGGGCTCCCGTCCGTCATGTCCACGATCAGGACGCGGTGCCCCTGCTCCGCGAGCCGCGCAATCGTCCCGCCCATGCCGATCTCTTGATCATCGGGATGAGGCCCGACGACGAGAATGTTTGCCATGGCCGACTGTACGGCGTGTGCCGCCAAATTCGCGATGAACCTCCATCGCTCGTACCGCGCTTCATGATCGCGTGGGGAAGACACGAAAGGTGTTGCACCGCGGAGGACGCAGAGATCGCAGAGTGAGAACGTGGTCAAGACAGCGAGCCGGGGCGTCCTCGCCCCGGTGCCGTTGCGAGCGAACCGGCAGGTCATGGAGTTTCTCTCGCGAGCACAACGTGCTGCCTCATGATTTCAACCCAATGTCTCCCTCCGCGTTCTCCGCGTCCTCCGCGGTGAAATGCCTCGAACAATGCCGCACCTCCACACGCACGATGCGAAAGGACTGAACATGGTCAAGCACTCCCATCTCGCCGCCATTTCTCTTTCCCTCCTCGCCGGCACCGCCCTCGCCCAGCCCGACGCCGAAAAGGGGCCAATCCTCACCATCTACTCCAGCCTCAGCCCCGGCGAGGGCGTTCCTCGCGACGCACTCGCCCAAGCCCGCTACAACGCCGGCTACGGCAGTATGCGCGACGCCGTCCGCGGCTTCGCCTTCGTCCGCCAGAATTTCAAGCTCGACTTGCAGGCCGGGCGCAACAGCGTCCGCGTCAGCGACGTCGCCGCGCTGATCGAGCCGACCACCGTCACCTTCGAGTCCCTCACCGCTCCGACCACCACCCGCGTCCTCGAGCAGAACTTCCAATTCGACCTCGTCGGCCGCGAGCGCCTGCTCGAGCGCTACCTCGACAAGAACATCACACTCTCGGTCAAGAACGGCGATACCTCGCAGCTCGTCACCGGCAAGCTCCTCAGCACCGCCGGCGGCATCATCCTCCGCTCCGACAACGGCACCGTCGGCGTTTTCAACAACGTCGAATCGCTGCAGCTTCCTTCAATCCCGGACGGCCTGCTCACCAAGCCCACGCTGCTCTGGGAAGTCGATACCCAGCAGCCCGGTACCCACAACGCCCGCATCGCCTACGAGACCGGCGGCATGACCTGGTGGGCCGACTACAACGCCCTGTTTTCTCCCGGCAAGGACAACAACAGCGGCACGCTCGACCTCGCTGCGTGGGTCAGCATCGTCAACCAGTCCGGTGCGTCGTACGCCGATTCCAAGCTCCGCCTCGTCGCCGGCAACGTGAACCGCGTCTCGCCGCAGAACCGCAACAACTACGGCTACGCCCGCAAGGCGATGGCCGAACTCGCCATGGCCGACCGCAACGAGGGCTTCGAGCAAAAAGCCTTCTTCGAGTATCACCTTTACACGCTTGGCCGCCCGACCACGCTGCCCGACAACTCCACCAAGCAGCTCGAGCTCTTCCCGATGGTGCGCAAGGTGCCGTGCGAGAAGGTGCTCGTATACGACGCCCTCGCCGGCGACTTCGGTGACTTCGGCGGCCCCATGCTCGACCAGAACTTCGGCCAGCAAGGCCGCACCAGCGTCGATGTCTACCTGAAGTTCAAGAACGACCAGAAGTCCGGCCTCGGCGTCCCGCTCCCCGCCGGCCGCGTCCGCGTCAGCCAGGCCGACACCACCGGCAAGGGCGACGCCGCCGATGGCCTCGCCGAGTTTGTCGGCGAGGACGTCATCAAGCACACCCCCAAGGACGAGAACGTCCTGCTCAAAATCGGCTCCGCGTTCGACGTGGTGGGGGAGCGCACCCAGGTTGATTTCAAGGTGGACTCAAGCCGCCGCACGATGGAGGAGACGATCGAGATCAAGGTCAAGAACCGCAAGGACGTCGCGACCAACATCATCGTCCGCGAGCGGCTGTACCGCTGGACCAACTGGGAGCTCGTGGGCGCCAGCAAGTACGACAAGATCAACGCCAACACCATCCACTTCCCCGTCAGCCTGGAACCCGGCAAGGAAGCGACCATCCGCTACACCGTGAAGTACACGTGGTGAAACGCCGTCAGCCCGCTCGCAAACGCGAGATCGCCGCCGCGCGAACCTAATCTGAAAGGGATCGATACCCATCGCGACGCGCCGCCGCATCGAGCGTCAGACGAGTCTTCTGTGATTTTCGGCGATCTAATCAGCCGTACTTCCATGAGATCCAGCGGGCGACTCCGTCGAAGTCAGGAAAGATAGCGGCTTCGTCTACCCCGGCGATCTTCAAAAAGTTCTCTGCGGCTGTGACCCCACCAGGCCGGATCACAATGCGAGCTACATGAGCAGGGCAGGACTTCTCCAGGGCGTCGTTTCGATTCCCGTGAACGGTGAAGTAGCCGCGCTGGCTGCGTATGCGATCGTGGGACCACGAACTCCGAACTGTAATGGGCAGAGGGTGGCTCCACAAATGCGAATCGACGAAGGCCGACCGATACTCCGGAAGCTCGGGGCATGGGAGGTCGTACAACTTAGCCTTTCCTGTAGCCTCACGATTCAGCCCGATGGGATCGAGTACCCAGACGCAAGGTGTTTCGTGTCGGGCCCGCAGCGCAAAGAAAAGCGCGACCGCAAACGAATCGGTCCAATCAAGTAAGCGTGTCGGAATACCGTGGTGCTGCATCCGGCTCAGGAACTCCCATGACGATTCCTGAGGTCGGTTCTCGGCGTAGGGAATCCGCTGCCGAACTTCCTTGTAGATATCCGCCTCCATGGATGCCCACGGCCTGCGATACAAACCAGGAAGGAGTTGATACTCCTCTCTCGGATGACCACGAAACAAAAGTCGGGAGATATCCCACCCGGCAGTCTTCGCGAGTTGCGTCACCAGGCCCGCGAAGTCATGCGGTGTATTCGTTACTTCGACGGTTCGAACGCCCGACTCCGGGACCCCCTTGGACGAGTTCGGTCGCGGACCGTTCGATCCGGCAATCGGTTGCTCTCGAGCGCTCAATCGGCCACTCCTCATCTCACCGATGCTCCTTTCACACGCCGACCCACGAGTCGACCAGCCAACAAACATGCGCCGCCGGTCCTCGTGGGGACCCGCAATCACGGGGAGAGAGTAACCGATGGCGAGACTGTGCGGTTCAGCAATCACGCGGACGCGCGGCGCTTGGTCGCAACGCATGTCCGAATGAGTGCATGGATATGACCACTTTGCTGATCTGGGGACAACGAAAGAGCGTCACAGAAGCCAAGCACGCATTGCCGCCGTGTTTTCGCTTGGCTTGTAACGACCCTCGTGCATGTACCGCGAGAACCCGCTCGCACCGAGTGACGAACTGCACGCCATCAAGGGCGAACAACGTGCTTCGCTCGATATGCAACAAGGCGGGACATCACGCTCTTGTCTGCAAGATGTCCGTCAGCACATCCGCCTGATGATCCGCGTGATAGCTGCTGCGCACCAGAGGCCCGCTCTCCACCACCTTGAACCCGCGCTTCAGGCCTTCTTCCTTGTACATCACGAACGTCTCGGGCGTGACCCACCGGTCCATAGGCAAGTGGTTACGCGTGGGCTGGAGGTACTGCCCGATCGTCAAGATGTCGGTTGCTGAACCGGCGGCGGATTCTGAAGTTCCCTTCCCTGCCCCACTGCCCCCCTGCCCCCCTGCCCCACTGGTCTTCCCAATCACCTCATCCATCAGCTCCAGCACTTCCTCGTCGCGCTCGCCGATGCCGACCATGATGCCCGTCTTCGCGACCCCGCCCTGCTCCTTCACCCGCCGCAAGAGCTCCAGCGAGCGATCGAACTTCGCGCTCGGGCGCACCGCCGGGTACATCCGCCGCACCGTCTCCAGGTTGTGATTGATGATGTGCGGCTTGGCATCAATGACCATTTGCAGCGCCGGCCAGTTGCCCTCAAAGTCCGGGATCAACACCTCGACCGACATGTTCGGGCACGCCTCACGCGTCCGGATGATCGTCTCCGCCCAGATCCCGGCCCCCCCGTCGGACAGCTCATCGCGGTTCACGCTCGTGATGACCACGTGCTTCAGGCCCATCAAGGCCAGGCTCTCCGCCACCCGCCGCGGCTCGTCCTTGTCCACCGTCCCCGGCCGCCCCGTCTTCACGTTGCAGAACCCGCACGCCCGGGTGCAGGTGTCACCCAGGATCATGATCGTCGCCACCCCGCGGGCCCAGCACTCCCCCATGTTGGGGCAACCCGCCTCCTCGCAGACCGTGTGCAACTTGTGGCTGTCCATGATGTTGCGCAGGCGGTTGTACCCCGGGCCGCCGGGCACCTTGGCCTTCAGCCACGAGGGCTTGCGCTTGACCAGCAGGTGCTCCTTCCCTTCGTTGTTGTTCAGGATGAGCCCGCTCAGGCTGACGATGGGCGCATCGACCCGCCGCAAGGGGTCGCCCCCGGCGGGCCGGGGGTGGCGGGCG
>DASVYC010000088.1:0-56727 GCA_036392375.1 Phycisphaerales bacterium | reverse complement strand
TCAAGGCCGTGCTCGGCCTGGCATCGCTCAACGAGTTCGCGCCCGCGCACCTTTCATTCCTTGAGCAGCTCACCACCGGCATCGGCATCCTGCTCAACAGCATCGAGGCCACGATGCAGACCGAAGGCCTGCTCAAGCAGTCGCAGCAGCTCGCCGCCGAGCTGCAGGCCCAGCAGCGCGAGCTGCAGCAGACCAACGAGCAGCTCGCGCAGAAGGCCCAGCAGCTCGCCGAGCAGAACGTCGAAGTGGAACGCAAGAACCGCGAGATCGAGCAGGCCCGCGGCGCCCTGGAAGAGAAGGCTGCCGAGCTCGCGCTCACCTCCAAGTACAAGTCCGAATTCCTGGCGAACATGTCGCACGAGCTGCGCACGCCGCTGAACAGCATCCTCATCCTGGGTCAGCAGCTGGCCGACAACCCCGATCAGAACCTCACCGCCAAGCAGGTCGAGTTCGCCCGCACCATCCACGGCGCCGGCACCGACCTGCTCAATCTCATCAGCGACATCCTCGATCTCTCCAAGATCGAATCGGGCACCGTCTCGGTGGACGCCGCCGAGGTTTACTTCGGAACGCTGCTCGACACCGTCACCCGCAACTTCGGGCACGAGGCCGACAACCGCAAGCTCTCCTTCGAGGTTCAGCTCGACCCGCGGCTGGGACGCAGCATCGTCACCGACTCCAAGCGCCTGCAGCAGGTGCTCAAGAACCTGCTGTCCAACGCCTTCAAGTTCACCGAGCACGGCGGCGTCCGCCTCAACGTCACGCAGGTCAACGGCGGTTGGAGCCCCGACCACCCGACCCTCAACTCCGCGTCGTCCGTCGTCGCGTTCGAGGTCTCCGACACCGGCATCGGCATCCCCGCGGAGAAGCAGAAGATCATCTTCGAGGCCTTCCAGCAGGCCGACGCCAGCACGAGCCGCAAGTACGGCGGCACGGGTCTGGGGCTCGCCATCAGCCGAGAGCTCGCCAACCTGCTCGGAGGTGAAATCCAACTCCGAAGCACCTCCGGCGTTGGCAGCACGTTCACGCTCTACCTGCCATTGCGTTACGCCGGACCGACTGCGCCCGCGTTGCCCACCGAGCCCGGCAAGTCTCGGTTTATGCGACAGGCCCCGATGGGTGCCGAACGCCTGCCCGAGCGCAGCATCGAGCTCATCCCCGACGATCGCAACGAGCTCGGCCCCGAGGACACGACGCTGCTCATCGTCGAGGACGATCCCCACTACGCACGCATCCTCCTCGACCTCGCACACGACAACGGCTTCAAGGTCCTGATCGCCCAGCGGGGCTCGGATGCCTTGCAGCTCGCCCGCCAGTACAAGCCTACCGCAGTCTCGCTGGACGTCTTCCTGCCCGACATGTTGGGCTGGGCCGTGCTCAACCAGCTCAAGCAGGATCCCGCGACCCGTCACATACCGGTGCAGATCGTTACCCTCGACGAGGACCGGCAGCACGGCCTCGCGGGCGGCGCCTTCGCGTTTGTCACCAAGCCCACCACCACCCAGGGCCTTGAGAGCGCCCTGAACCGCATCAAGGAGTTTTCGAGCCCGCGACGCCGGCGCCTGCTCATCGTCGAGGACAACTCGGCCGAGCGGATGAGCATCGCGGAACTGCTGGGTCACGACGACATCGACATCGATGCCGCCGATTCCGGTTCCGGCGCCCTCACGGCTCTGCGCGAGCACTCGTACGACTGCGTGGTGCTCGACCTGCGTCTCCCAGACATGTCAGGGTTCGAGGTGCTCGAACAGATGCGCGGCGACGAACAACTCCGCGACATCCCCGTGGTCGTGTTCACCGGTAAGGCGCTCACCCCAGAAGAAGACGTCCGGCTCCACACGCTGGCCCGCAGCGTGGTCGTCAAGGGCGTGGAATCGCCCGAGCGGCTGCTCGACGAGACCGCCCTTTTCCTGCACCGCGTGGTCGCCGACCTCCCTCCAGGCAAGCAGCAGATGCTCGAGCGACTGCACCGCTCCGACGATCACCTCATCGGCCGACGCGTGCTGGTCGTGGACGACGACGTGCGAAACATCTTCGCCCTCAGCAGCGTGCTCGAACGCCGCGGCATGGCGGTCGTCACGGCCTCCACAGGGCGTGAAGCGATCGAGAAACTCGAATCAAGCGAGGAGTTCGCGATTGTGCTCATGGACATTATGATGCCCGAGATGGACGGCTATCAAACGATGCGGGCCATCCGCGAGAACCCCGCGTTCATGCGTCTGCCGATCGTCGCGCTCACGGCTAAGGCCATGAAGGGCGACCGCGAGAAATGCCTCGAGGCCGGCGCCTCGGACTATCTCGCCAAACCCGTCAACACCGAGCAGTTGCTCTCGGTCCTCCGCACATGGCTCCACCGCTGAATGATCTCCCCTCCCCACCCTCCACCCCGTTCTCGCACGTCTGACGTTTGATATGAGCACGCGTGAGAAGGCCAACATCCTGCTCGTGGACGACCAGCCCGGCAAGCTGGCGAGCCTTGAGGTCGTGCTCGCCAGTCTGGACGAGAACGTCATCACCACGAACTCCGCCGAAGCAGCGCTCAAGCAGCTGCTTGAGCACGACATCGCCGTGGTGCTGGTTGACGTCTGCATGCCCAACATGGACGGCTTCGAGCTGGCCGAGCTCATCCGCACCCATCCTCGATTCAGCCGCACCGCGATCATCTTCATCTCGGCGGTGCACCTGACCGACGACGATCGGCTGCGGGGTTACAGCCTTGGCGCCGTCGACTACATGCCCGTGCCGATCATCCCCGAGGTGCTGCGGGCCAAGGTCGCGGTGTTTACCGAGTTGTACCGCAAGACCAACCAGCTCGAGAAACTCAACGCCGAGCTCGCCCGACGGGTGGAAGAGCTCGACGCCTCCAACGAAAGGCTTCGCTTCGCCGACCGCATGGCCACCATCGGCACGCTCGCGGCCGGGCTCGGGCACGACATGGGCAATCTGCTATTGCCCATCCGCATGCGTCTGGACTCGCTTTCCGGCTTTTCCCTCCCGCCGCAGGGCCTGGAAGACATCGCCGCGATCCGCAAAGGAACCGAGTACCTGCAGCGTCTGTCGAACAGCCTGCGCCTCCTCACCTCCGACCCACAGATCGAGGGGGTCGCGAACGCCACCGACCTGGGAGACTGGTGGCGCGAGTCCGAGGGAATCATCCGCACCAGCGTGGGACGAACGATCGCGTTGTCCGCAATGGTTCCCTCGGGTCTGCCGCCGGTACGGATCGGTCGCGCCGGCCTGACTCAACTCGTCTTCAACCTGGTCCAGAACGCCTCGGACGCGCTCTGCGCCACGCCCAACGCTCGCATCGATCTCGTCGTCGAGCCCGGCCCCTCGGACCGCTCGGTGCGCCTGCGCGTCTCCGACAACGGCCCGGGCATGAACGAGGTCGCGAAGCGCCGATGTCTCGAACCCTTCTTTACCACCAAGCCGCGCGAGCTCAGCACGGGCCTGGGGCTGACACTCGTCGCCAGCCTGGTCCGTCGCGCCCAGGGTTCGATCCACTTGGATTCCGAGATCGGGCGCGGCACCGCCTTCACGGTCGAGCTCCCGGTTGCGTCGCCGACACCGAGCGGAGGCGTGCCCGAGTTCCGCCGCCCGGTCGCGACCGTCACCATGATCGATTCCCGCATCCTCGCGCACGTGCGCTCCGTGCTCGCTTCGCTCGGCCATGATGTCCGCGAGGGAGACCCCGCCGAGTCCGACGTGTGGGTCACTGAGGTGCGCAACGACGACGACGCCGCCGCGGTACGGCGTTTCACGGACTCCGGACGAGACTGCCGGGCCCTGGTCTTCGGCCGCGTCTCAGAACGCGCCGAATTCAGTGAACGGGTGACGCTGCTCGAACCGGACCAACGCCCATCGTTGCTCCGAGCCCAGATCCAAACCGCTCTGGGACTGCAGAACGCCGATTTGCGTGGCATCTCCGGCTAACCTCGCCCGGCTCGCTCGGACAGCCCATGCAGACGGGCAGCATCGTGCACGGCTGGTGATCACCGTGACACGATCAGCTGGACACAAAAGACCACTCTGCAGTTGGGATGCCCCGACGGGCAGACGGGCCGCGGCCCGCCCTGCGAGCGTCATCCCGCGTCGGAACATGACGCGAGAGACGACGAGAACGAAAAAGAAGTGGAGCGGAGGAGAGTCGAACTCCCGACCTCATCATTGCGAACGATGCGCTCTACCAACTGAGCTACCGCCCCTTCGCGGCCAACCGCGGGGCAGGAGTGTAGCCGTCGCGCCGCGTGCTGTCGCGTGCGTCCCCAACCAAGGGCTTCAATCACGCCGGCGACGCGATCAACGAGCCGCGACGACTGTTTCAAGCCTCGCAGACTATCGCAACACCCCCTTCAACCCCGCTTCCAACCCTGCCCTGAAATTCCGCGGCTGGAAGGAATTTCCAGAACCGTGCCGAGCCGGGGGGCGTCATATGCTATTGAGAACGAATTCTCATTTGGAGCCGATGGCGCTCCGGGCTGCAAACTCCATGACACTCACACGGCTCATCCTCGTCTGCACGGCGGCGTTCGCACCGGTGGTGGTCGCCGCCCCTCCCGGTGCGGCTTCTGTTCCCGAATCATCCGCGACGACACCCGCCGCGACGCCCGCAACGCTGCACGCCGTGGTCACGATTGCGCCCCTGCGCGGCATCGTGGAACCGCTGCTCCCCCCGGGCTCGACCGTGCGTGTGCTGATGCCGCCCGGTCGCAGCGAGCACGGGTACGAGTTCACCCCCGCCGACATGGCCGAACTCGCGGTGGCGGACCTGGTCGTGTTTGTCGGCCTCGGGCTGGAGCCGCAGATCCAGGACTTCGTGACTTCACACGCATCGCCCAAGCGCGTGGACCTCAGCCTGGCCGAGGCCTTGGGTCTTCACACCACCCACGAGCCCGACGCGCACGACCACGGCGAGAACCACGAGAACTGCGACCACGGCCCCGTCGATCCGCACGTGTGGCTCGACCCCGAATTGATCATCAAGGCCACGCCCAAGATCGCGGATGCGGCGAGAGAGGCGATCGAATCGAGCGGTCGTGAGACGCCCGCCGCGCGTTCAGCAGCCGCGGACGCGATCGCCAGAGGCTTTGTTCAGCAGTCCGCCGCGGTCGCCCGCCTGCACGAGGAGCTGAAAGCCACCCTTCTGCCGCACAAAGGCGCCAAGATCGTGACCCATCACGCCGCGTTCGGCCGCTTCGCGGAGCGATACGGTCTGGTGATCGCGGAGGTCATCAAGGGCAACGAGGGCGCCGAGCCCACGCCCGGGCGCATCGCATCGATCGTGGAAGCGGTGAAGGCCGAGCAGGTCAAGGCGATCTTTGTGGAGCCGCAGTTCAACTCCGCCGCCGCGGAACGGATCGCCAAGGCCGCGGGCGTAAAGCTCGGCACCCTCGACCCCTTGGGCGATGGCGACTGGTTCGCCACCATGCGAGCCAACGCCAAGGCGATCGCGACCAACCTCAAGTGAAGTCAACCACGCAGCCCGAGGCACCAACAGAGTGAACCGTCAGGCACCGCGTCCCGAGAACCTCGCTTGAGCGAGATAAAATCGCGCGCGACCACAGCACGACGGCACCGGATTCGACACCGAAGCAGACGACCACATCGAGGCAACTCAGCGGACCATCCCTGCACTCGCCGCTTGCGGCTCGTTTCGGGCCTTCTCCGCTCATCGCACCGAGCGATGCTCTGGTCGCAGGCGTTGCCCGATCAGCCCTTCTTTTCCTTCCACGCCTTGAGCACCTCGGCCTCGCGCTCGCGGGTCATGCCGGCTCGGAGCTTGTCCGACGGCGGGAGCTTCGGCGCGGGCTTGCCCGCCTTCTCGGCTTCCGCGACCAACTGCTTGCCGACTCGCTCGCGACGCTCGACCTCCTTCGGCCACCACTCAAGCGTGTCCTTGCACGTCACCTTGTAGCTTCGGTAAGTCAACCCCGCGGCGACCGCTCGTTTGTTGCAGCTGCGGTGGAAGCCAGCGGTCTCGCCCGTACCCGGAATGGTAATGGGGAGATCACCACCGACCCCAACACCCTGGGCCGCGAGAAACTCGATCGGCACCCAGACGGGGGTCGCTGCTTTGGTGCCAGCCGCTTCAACACAAGCGTCGATGAGCTGCTTGTTCGTCAGGCCTCCTTCCATGCCACCCGGGCCGATCGCGTTGAAGACGCCGTTGACCTTCTTCTCGCAGAGACGGACGCACCACTCGGCAAGATCACGATTGTCGATGAACTGCACGGGGTCCGAGCCGTCGCCGGGACAGAGCATCTCACCGCCCTGGGCGGCACGAACGGGCCAATAGGTAAAGCGATCGCTGCTGTCGCCGGGCCCAACAATAAAGCCAGGGCGCACGATCGAGCAGCGGTCCTTGAAGACCTCCTGGACTGCCTTCTCGCACAGAACTTTCAGAGGGCCGTAGCGCTCCATCTGAGCGCCCATGTTCTCCGTCGTGGTGTCTTCGACGGTGCCGAGCTCGTCGTTCTCGTCGGCCGGCTTGGCGCGACCCTTGTACACCGAAATCGTCGAGATGAAGAGGTAATAGCCCGAGTCCTTCAGCAGCTCGGCGCTGGCACGGACGTGGCGCGGGTAGAAGCCCGACGTGTCGATAATCGCGTCAAACTTCTTGCCATTGAGCTGTTCGAGACCCTTGGGGCTGGTCGGATCGGTTTCCTCGGCGTTCTTGTCCGGGTCGCGGTTGCCGTAGAGCTTCTCGACATCCTCGATGATGCCGATGCGCTTCTCGGTGCGGCCGCGGTTGAAGAGCGTGACCTTGTGGCCGCGGCTCTTGGCGTACTCGGCCATCTTGGGCCCGCTGAAGCCCGTGCCGCCCAGGATGAGCAGCGACATCGGCTTGCCGGAGTTGAGGTCGGGGGCCGCGGCCTTGGCGACGCGGGCGAGGCCGGATGCGGCGATCAGGCCAGCACCGGCGGCGATAGAGATCGCGCCGAACTCGCGACGGGAGAGGGATGAAGCAGCAGAAGAGGGAATGTTCTCGCGTGGGCTCATGTCACAATCTCCGGAACCTCGATGGACCGGGCCGGACGCTCGGCACCGGCCGCGGCTGTCGCCGCAACCATCGGGCACCGGGGTTGTACCATGCCCCGCAGGGACAGTTGCGTGGCGTCCGGAGAAACTTCGGACGAATTTTCAACCGACCGAAGGAGCAAGGATGGATAGCGAGCAAGACCGGCTGGCGAGCCCAGCCCGTGACCAGACGCCCGCGACGCCCATCCGCCTGCTCGCCAAGCTGACCGGCGCTCAGCCGCAGGAACTGCCGCTGGTGCTGGCTTCGATTCTCTGCGCGTTCTGCCTCTTCTGCGGCTATTCGCTTGCCAAGCCCCTCCGCGATGCCGTTGCCGCGGGCCACGAGAAGGAATGGGTTGCTTCGCTGCTCACAGGCACGCTGATCGCCATGTTGGGTGCGAGTGTGGTGGTGGGCGTGCTTGTCTCCCGGCTCTCGTGGCGGCGCTTCGTGCTGCTTGCCCACGCCGTCTGGGTGCTGGGAGCCATCGGGTTGGCGGTCTGGTTCAAGCTGCACACCACCGCGTCGGCAAAGGCTTTGGACTCCACGTTCTTCATTGCCGTCAGCGTCTTCAACTTACTGAGCCTCTCGATCTTCTGGTCCACGGTCACCGACATCTTCTCCAGCGACCGCGCCAAGGCGGTCTTCCCCGCGATCGGTATCGGGCTCACCGCCGGCAACATCGCCGGTTCGTGGACCGTGTCGAACTACGGCAAGCAATTGGACGCCAGCACGCTGGTCTTTGCAAGCGCAGCATTGCTCGCGATCTCCGGGCTCTGCGCCGCCTTCATGCTCCGCAGCCTCCCGGCGCACGCGGCCAAGGCACATCGCACCCCCGGCGGCTCGATCACCGACGCCATCGAGGGTCTGCGGCTGGCCATGCGATCCGGATACCTCGGGCGCTTGGCGTTCTATGTGCTTCTCTACTCCGTAACAGGCACACTCGTCTGGATGCAGCAGCAGGCGATCCTGAAGGCCGAATTCGCCTCATTGGCTCCGGACGTCGCCCGCCAGAACCGCGCCGCCGTCAGTGGCACGATCGATCTCTATGCCAACATTCTCACCGCGATCCTGCAGCTCTTCGTCGCAGGTCGCATCCTGAAGCTCGTCGGCGTCTCCGCGGCACTGGCCCTCACGCCCCTCACCACCCTCGCCTCGCTGCTGGCCCTCTACTTCTCACCCTCACTTGCAATGCTCGTTCCCGTTCAGGTCGCCCGCCGCGGCATCCACTACGCCATCGACCGACCCGCCCGTGAGGTTCTGTACACGGTTGTCTCACCCCAAGAACGATACAAGTCGAAGAACCTCATCGACACCTTCGTCTACCGCTTCGGCGATGCGGTCGGCGGGTGGAGCGAAACGCTCGTGACCAAGCTCGGAGTCGTCGCGAGCCTCGCGGCGTTCGGGGCTGTCTGCCTCGGGTTCGCCGGCATCGGCGTCTCTCTCGGCCAAAGCCTGAAGAAGCGCGAGAAGAGCCGCACGGATACGCCGAATCCGTGATCGATCTCCCCGCAGTCGCGCACCCAATGAGAAAGCTCCTCGCTGCTGCGAGAGGCACAAGCGGTCCTTCGGTGCGGTTACGAAAACCTACTTGCGGAGTTCCTTGACTAACTCCGTCGCACCGTACACCTTGTCCAGCGCGGTGATCAGCCCGCGGCTGTCCACCGCGACCGAGCGTGAGTTCACCGGGTCGAAGAACACGTCGCCGGTGAGCGAGTAGACGTTGCCATCGAAGATGAGACCGACGACCTCGCCGGCCTTGTTCACCATCGGGCTGCCAGAGTTGCCGCCGATGATGTCGCAGTCGGCGATGACGTTGAACGGCGTCTTGAGGTCAAGCGCAGCCTTGGCTTTGTTCCAGCTCTCGGGCACGCGGAAATCGATCTCCTCGCCACGCTCCTGGGCCCGAGCAAAGAGCCCCTCGAAGTTCGTGAACGCCGGCGTCGAGTCCTTATCCACGCCCTTCACGGTGCCCAGGCTCATGCGGAGCGTGAACGTCGCATCGGGATAGACCGTCTCGCCGAAACGCGCAAACCGGGCGGCGGCGAGCTTGGCGTACGAGGCCTTCTCCGCGGAATCGACGGAGTCATCAAACTGCCTGCGGAGCTCGCGCCAGCGGGGCTCAAGCGTCTTCGCCAACGCGATCAGCGGGTCGTTGGACGAATCCACGGCTTTGGCCCCGCCTTCGACCAGCGCTTTGCGTGCGGCGACGTCGAAGAGCTTGGTGCCCGCGATCGCCTCGGCCGCCCGATCGCGCGGCGACTTGCCGGCGAGGGCCGCGATCACGATCGGGTGATCCCCGCCCAGACGCTCGGCAAGCAACCCGAGCGCCGACGCGAGCTTTTCCGTCTCCAGTTCCGCGTATAGCGGCTCGGGGGAGTAGAGGCTGAGATACACCGCTGGCAGACGCGAATCGCTGTACTCCGTGAGCCGCTCCGATGACGGCTTGGGTAGCTCGGCCGCGAGCTGGACGATCGTGAACGCTCTGGCCATCACGGCTCCAGCGCCGCCGCCAGTCGCCGCGAGAACGGTCTGCCGCTCGTACAGGAAGTCCTTGTGCGCCCGCTGGGCCGCACTGATGGCCTCGAACGCGCCACCCCACTCCTGGGCCTTATCGCTTTGCTCGATGTAGGAGCGAAGGTCCGACTCCGCGGCAGCCTTGAGCGCCATCAGCCGCGGATCCTGCAGGCCCTGCAGCAGGCCCGTGATCACCTTGCGCCCGTTGGCAACGCCGTGCATGTCGTCCTTGGCCATGTAGTGCTGCTTGGCTCCGCGGCCCGCGAACCCCTGCAGGATGATCTCCGATCGACGCGTGCGGTTCAGACGCTCGGGGACCTCAACATCGCGCATGAACTTCATGTGGTCGGTGGTGTACAGCCGCCGCGTGCGGCCGGGGTGGCCGAAAACAAACACGCTCTCGCCGTCCGCCGCGCCGTTGGCGCTCCACTTGAGGAAATGCTCGGCCTTGAGAGGTTTGCCGTTCTCGTAGATGCGGAAGAACGCGCAGTCGAGGTTGAACCGGGGAAACTCGAAGTTGTCGGTGTCGCCGCCGAAGAACGCGATCGCCTGCTCGGGCGCGAAAACAAGGCGCACGTCGGTGAAGGACTTGTAGCGGTAGAGGTGGTACTTTCCGCCCTGATAGAGCGTAACGACCTGGCTGGTCAGGCCGGTCTTCTCCTGCGAGGCCTTCTCGATCTCGCTCATAACCCTGCGGCGTGCCGAGCCCGCGTCGGCGGTGGACATCCCGGGCTTCTCGCTGGCACGCACCTTCTCGGTGACGTCCTCGATCTCCCACAACACCCGCAGCTCAAGGTCCTGGCACTTCAGCTCCTCCGCGTGCGTGCGTGCGAGGAAACCCTTGGCGAGCAGGTCGTTGTCGGGCGTCGACAGCTTCGCGATCGAATCCGAGCCCACGTGGTGATTGGTCATCACCAGGCCGTCGGAGGAGACCAGCGATCCGGTTCCTCCCGTCTCGAAGCGGACGACGGATCGCTGCATGTGCAGCAGCCACTCCTTGGAGGGCTCGAAGTTGTGCTTGGACTTCAGTAGAGCGCTGGGCGGACTCGTGAGAAGCCACATGCCCTCATCGGCGTGGGTCGATAGGGAGACCACGCTCCCGGCGGCCAGAGCCAAAGCAACTCGCACGAATCGACGAGCAGAAAGCATCAGTGTTTCCTTCCGTAAAGACCACGAAACGCGGCACGGATCGCCGGGTCGCCGCAAATGGTACCGGCCCGAAATCAGCATGATGCAACGCCGCCGCTCGAATTTCCCGCCCGATTCGGACCCCGCTACAGGACCGCCCCCAGCAATAGGTACGGCACGGCCATGCAGCTGATCATGATGGGCAGACTGGCGACGAAGCAGTTGATCTTGTCATCGTCGTCCGCCACACCAACAGTGGTCAGGGTCACCACACCGCCTACCAACACCAACGGACGGATGCCGACTCGCACCAGACCGTCGTTGTACGGAAAGCACAGCTCGGTGACCGCGAGTCCCACCGCGGTGATCGCGGCCGTCTGCGCGAGCGTGATCGGGATCGTGGCGTCCAGGAATCCCATCAGGAACCCCACGATGAAGTACCCGATCGTCCCGACCACCCACGCGATCGGCAATGCCACTGCCCAGAAGCCAACGCCCTGAGGGCCGTACCACGCACCCGCCAGCAGCAACAAGATCGACGTACCTATGACGAAGCCAGCAAGAGGCTTCTTGTACGCCTCCCACACAACCTGTCGCTCCATCCATCGATCGTGCTCGTCGCGCTCGACCACGTCGTGCGGAGCGATCGGGTTCTCCGTGCCGCACTCCGGGCAACGCGTCCCCGTCACGCCGGATAGGTCGTACGAGCACTTCTTGCAGGCCTGCCGCGTCTGCGCCCCGAACGGCACCGCCGTCTGCGTGCTCGTCAGCCGCGCACCGCACGCGATGCACATGACCGCACCGGGGCGCACCTCTTTGGAACACGCCGGACAGTGATCGAGTGTCGGCTGCTCCCAATCCGGCGCCAATTCAAGCGGCTCGATCTCTGGAATTGACTCAAGCCCCTGATCCGCCGCCGGGGATGCCGCCCTTGATGCCGTCGTGACCGACGCACGGGCAGGCTCCTTGGACTCGAAGCACGCGGCGCACATGTAATGACCCGCCGCATCCTTCACACGCTTCCGCCCCGAGCAATCCACGCCACATTTCACGCAGGTTTTCATGTCACACCCCTCAACTCATGACGCCATCACGAAATGAACTCAAGGCAACATAGCAAATCCGGGGCCCGCCGCCAAGTCCCCCCGCGGCAGTACCATGCCCCCGTGGAACTGACGCCTCTCCGCTACTTCCGCACCATCGCCCAGACCGGGCACATGACCCGGGCCGCGGAGAAGCTCGGCGTTTCCCAGCCCGCCCTGTCCGCGATGCTCAAGAAGCTCGAACTCGAGGTCGGCACCGATCTCGTCGTCCGCACCGGCCGCGGCGTCGAGCTCACCGAGGCCGGACGCGTCTTCCTGGCACACGCCGATGACTCGGTCCGCTCGGCGGACCAGGCGATCACCAGCGTGCGGCAGCTCCTGGGCCTCGAACGAGGCACACTGCGACTCGGCGGCGGCGCGACCGCCATCACCTACCTCCTGCCGCCGATCGTGTCGCAACTGCGCCGCAAGCACCCAGGCCTGCGTTTCTTCGTCCGCGAGGCGGGCTCGAGCGCGGTGGCGCAGAGCGTGCTGTCCGGCGAGCTCGACCTCGGGATTGTGACACTGCCGATCACGCTGCCCGGCGCCGATGATCTTGTTCGTGTGCCGCTGGTGACCGACGAGTTCCGGCTCATCGTGCCGTCGCATCACAGCTTGCGCAAGAGCGACTCGTTCCGTTGGAAGGACCTGCAGGGCGAACCGGTCGTCGCGTTCGAGGCCGGCTCGGCGGTGCGTGACGTCATCGACCGTGCCGCACGAGACAACGGCGTGACACTCGACATCGTCATGGAGCTCCGCTCGATCGAGTCCATCAAGCAAATGGTGCAGGCCGGTATCGGCGTCGGCTTCGTCTCGCGGTTCGCCGTCTCGGAGCGCGAGGGGCTGGCGTGCCGCGACACCCGGCTGACGCGGCAGCTTGCACTCATCCGGAGGCGCGACCGCGATCCGTCGCCCGCGGCGGCGGCGTTTGAGAAAGCCATCGCGGCGAGCGTGCCGCGGACCAAGGCGAAGGAGCGGGTGTGAGCGAATCGTTGAGCAGCGCCGCGAGCGTCACGATCAGGCCTGCCACGGAAGCCGACGCCGCGTCGTTGGCCGACCTCTGCGGCCAGCTCGGCTACCCCACCGATCAGGCCACGATGGTCGCTCGGCTCCGCGAAGCAAGCGTCGACCGCAACCGTGCGGTGATTGTGGCCGATTTGCAGGGCCGTGCTGTGGGATGCCTGGAGCTGGCAGTGCAGTCGGCGTTCGAGAATGGCACGTGGCCGGAGATCCGCGGGCTCGTGGTCGATGCGAACTGCCGCAGCGGCGGCATCGGGGCGGCGCTGGTGGCGTTCGCGAAAGAGTGGTCGCGCGAGCGTGGGTTCAAGAGGCTGCGTGTGCGAACCAACGAAATCAGGACCCGCACGCACGCGTTCTACGAGCGTGAGGGATTCACGAAGACCAAGTCCCAGCGGGTGTATGACGTTGATCTTTAGATGACAGTGGAACTGGCCTCCGGCCGGTCTTGCCGTCTGCGCGTTTCAATACGCCGGTTTCAGGCCAATCTCCAAGAGACCGGCCGGAGGCAGATCCCACTGCTTTGTGATTCTGTGTTCGCCGCCGGGGCCTAGAAGGCCCCGCCCCCGTGCCTTAGACTGGGTTCATGCGAGCCGTCGTCGTCATCAAGCAGGGCAACCCCGTCACCCCCAACATCCGCTTCCAGACCGATTGGCCGGACCTAACCGCGCCGGCGCCGGGCTGGGTGCATGTCAAGGCACTCGCCTCCGCGTTCAACCACATGGACCTCTGGGTCGGGCGTGGCATCAACGGCGTGAACCTCACCTACCCGCGCGTGTCCGGCTGCGACTCCTGCGGCGTCGTCGTCGCGGTCGGGCCCGGCGTGGATGAAAAGTGGATCAACAAGCGTGTCATCGTGAACGCCGCCATGCGCTTGCCCGAGCCCTCCCGCCCCGGCGACCCGCCCGGCTCAACACTCGCTCCCAACTACGAGCTCGTCGGCGAGCACCACAACGGCATGTTCGCCGAGCGATTCACGATTCCCGCGGCCAATCTCGCGGAGATCCCCGAATCCGCCGACCCCGCGATCGCCGCCGCGTTCGGGCTCTGCGCGCTCACCGCGTACTCGATGATGGTCACCAAGGCCGCGATGCGCCCGGGTCAGAGCGTGCTCATCACCGGCATCGGCGGCGGCGTCGCGACCAGCGCGCTGGCGATCGCCAAGCACTACGGCTGCCCCACCGCCGTCACCAGCCGGCATCAGTGGAAGCTGGAGAAGGCCAAAGGGCTCGGCGCGGACCTGTGCGTGCTTGACAGCGGTCAAGATTGGAGCAAGGAAGTGCGTGCCTGGACCCAGAAGCGCGGCGTCGATCTCGCCATCGATTCCTCCGGCAAGGCGACCCACCTCAACTGCATCAAGTCCCTCGCCCGCGGCGGGTGCTACGCCACACCCGGCTGCACCAGTGGCCCCGACGCCACCACCGACCTCGCCCGCATCTTCTGGAACCAGCTCCGCCTGCTCGGCTCAACCATGGGCAGCAACAACGAGTTCAAGGAAGTCGCCGCCCTCTTCCGCGCCGGTTCGCTCAAGCCGGTCGTGGACAAGGTGTTCAAGGCGGAACAAGCCAGCGAGGCGTACGCCCGCCTCGAAGCAGGCGAGCAGTTCGGCAAGATCGTCCTCATGTGGTAACGAATCCCACGCGCAAGCGTGCTGTCACTGACGTATCACGTAACGCGCCGACCTCTCGCTTACGCGTGAGGCTCCATTACCGCGTCTCTTGCATCTTCTTGATCGTGTTCGTCGTGCTCTTGCCCTCGACGAGGTTGATGAGCACGATGCTCCCGCCGTGCTTCTCGACAAAATCCGCGCCGACGACGCGTTCCTTCGTGTAGTCGCCGCCCTTCACCAGCACGTCGGGCTTCACCGCCTCGATCAACTTGATCGGCGTGTCTTCGGCGAAGAGCACCACCGCACCGACGCTGCCCAACGCCGCGAGCACCTTGGCCCGATCGTCCTGATTGTTCACCGGACGCGACGGCCCCTTCAGCCGCTTCACCGATGCATCGTCGTTGAGCCCGACGATCAGGTAATCGCCGTGGTCCGCGCTCTGGTCCAACAGCGCCACGTGCCCGGCGTGCAGCACGTCGAAGCAACCGTTGGTGAACACGATCTTCTGCCCCGCGCGACGCCGCGCATTCACCTCCACCACGACTTGCTGCAACGTCCGAACCTTGCCCAGGCCCTTGCTTGCCTGCTCCAGGATCGAGCGATGCACCGCCTCCAACGGGATCGGCTCGACACCGAAGACTTCGACTTCCAAACCCGCGGCGGCGTTCGCGAACCGCACCGCATCGGGCCAGTCGATCGCGTTCGCCCGCGCCGCCGCCAGGGCCGCGAGCATCATGTCGCCCGCCCCCGTGACGTCGTACACCTTCCGCGCCACCGTCGGGACAGCCAGCGCCGGCTTGCCCTTCTCGAGCAGCAGGGCTCCGTGACGATCCAGCGTGAGCACCACGGTCGTCAGATTGTGCGATTCCAGCAGCCGCGTCGCCAACAGCGTGTTGTGCTCCGCCGACCCATCACCGTGCGTCCGCAGCCCGGTCGCGAACTCCGCCTCGGTGCGATTGGGCGTGATGCTCGTCGCGCCGCGATACTTGGCGTACGACGTGATCTTCGCAGGATCGACCAGCACGTCCTTGCCAGCCTTGCGGGCGATCTCGATCACACCCTGACAAAGCGACTCCGTGCAGACGCCTTTGGCGTAGTCCTCGATGCACACGACATCGACGCTCGCGATCTTCTCGCGGACGCGGGCCAGAACCCGCTCCACCACCTCCGGCGGCAGCTCCTCCCGTGATTCAAAGTCCACCCGGAACATCTTCTGCGGATGCCGCGCCTGGGCAAGGCCGATCAGGTTCTGCTTGATCGTCGTCGGACGCGACGCGTCAACCTCGACGCAGGACGCATCCACGCCGTGCCTTTCGAGCGACGCCCGCAAATGCTTGCCGGGCTCATCGTCGCCCACAACGCCGATGGCGATCACTTCACCCTTGAGGGCCACAAGGTCCAGACACACGTTCGCAGCGCCACCTGGCCGATGCTCCCGCTTCTTGACATGCAGAATCGGAACCGGCGCATCGGCGCTCAGCCGCTCTGCATCTCCGAACAGCAGCTCGTCCAGCATGAGGTCGCCGACGACCATCGCCTTGAAGGGCCGCCAGCGATCCAGGCTCTGCAGCAGGTGATCCATCCTCGGATTGTTCGCCGCCCAACCCCGGCGTGCTCACGCGTCGCCCGCATCCTCGGGGACACTCGCCTCCAGGATCGACCGCTCCAGCGATTCCCAACCGCGATCAAACCGCAGCTCCAACTCGGGGATCACCACCGGGCAAGGCCACAGCTCCGGGCGCACGTGCCGCAGCTTCGACCAGTCCTTGGCCGTCACCACCACCGCCGCTGCGGCCGATCGCGTCAATCCGCTCACCAGCGCTCCCACGGTCGAGGCCGCGAACGGATCGTGGTCCGGCCTGATGAACTCGTCGACCACCGCCCCGGTGGCCTGTCGCACCGCCTCCACGAACGCCCGCGGGTTCCCGATCGCGCACGCCGCCGTGGACCGCCGCCCCCGCAGCCATGTCAGCGGCTCCGCCCGTGCCGTCCCACTCTCCACGACCCGCAGCGAAGCCCACGCGTGCCGCGCGACCGAGACGGGAATGCCGCCGCTGATAGCACCGAGCTCGCGTTGCAGGTGATCGACCTCCGACCCGGCCACCGACTCGGCGTGCGTGATCACCACCGCGTCGGCGCGGGCGAGCGACTCCAGTGGCTCGCGCAGCGTCCCGGCCGGGAAGATCCGGTCCTTCAGCGGCTGACGACTCGCATCCACCAGCACAAGATCAAACTGCCGCGCAATCCGACGGTGCTGAAACCCGTCGTCGAGCACCACCGTGTCCACCGTCTCACCGCGCGGCGTCGCGAAGAGCTGCAACAAGCCTTCCAACCGGTTCGACTGCGCGACCACCGGCACCTCGCCCAGCTCCGCCCGATACTCCTCTGCCTCATCGCTCGCACCGCGTCGCGCACCATACCCGCGCATCGCGATTGCGGGCGAGCGTCCCGCCGCCTGCAGTGCACGCACGATCTTCTTCACCATCGGTGTCTTGCCCGTTCCACCGAGCGTCAGGTTGCCCACGCTCACGACCGTGCGGTCGAGCTCGACCACGCCGCGGCCGCGATCAAACGCCATGTTCCGCCGCGCCATCACCCGCGCGTACACCATCGCCGCGGGAGCGGCGAGGAACCGGAGCGGCACGGGCAGCGGCGACTCAGCCACGCCTGCTCTCTTCTCCCGCGTCCGGGGAACGCGCCGATGTCCCATCGCCGCCGTCCTCTTCGATCGGGCCCAGTGACCTCTCGATCGATCGCCGTTCGCGTCGATACAGACGACCGGTGTTGAATACATCCAGCGTCGCCAGCACGATCAACATGATCAGCATGAAGATCACCAGCAGCCAGACGATGAGAAAAGTCCGCGGATCACCGGGTGTCACCACCCCGAACGCGGCGGCCCCCAGCGGCACCAGCAGCAACATGATCCATCCGTTCGCCAGCCGTATCCGCCGCCGGCTCTCGGGCATCGGTGCGTGGGTAATCACCAGCAGATGCACCGCCACCACCAGCAACATCACCACCGCCACCGGCAGCACCACCCACGGCGGAAGCAGCGGCGTGTGGGCCGCCCCGATCATGAGGCCACCGCCGCGTCGGAGTCCGAATCGGCTGTCTCCGCCGTCCACAGCCCCCTCAGGATCGCGAGCTTCCGCTGAAGAGCCTGCATCGGCACGCCCATTACACACGTCGGATCGCCCTCGCACGTGATCGCCCAGCCCGCCTCGACCCGCTCGCGCAGGTTGTACCCCCCGGCCTTGCCATTCCACCCGCCGCTCGCGACGTATTCCTCGATCTGCTGATCGCTCACGCCTCCCCACCGCACTCGAGCGCTACTCGCGAACAGCGAACGCCTGCGCGGCACGCCGCTTTCGTCACCCTCTGCCTCCAGCTCGATCAACGCCACACCCGTGACCACCTCGTGCTCGCCGTCGCGGAACGATCGCAGCATCGCCCGAGCCTGAGCCGCATCCGTCGGCGTACCGATTAGCGCCCCGCCCGCCACACACGCCGTGTCCGCCCCCAACACCCAGGTTCGTTCTCCCGTTCCGGCTTCCCGCGCCACTTCCGCACCCGCAGAGGCCTTGAGATACGCCAGCGCTGCCACCCACTCTCGGGGCGAGACATCGCCCGGCGTCAGCTCCGAATCCTCGATCCCAGGGTGCTCCGCGTTGTGACGCAGGCCCGCATCGCTCAGAAACTGTCGGCGTCGGGGCGAGCGGCTGGCCAAGAACAAGCGCGGCGTCACGTCCGAGCCGCCCGGCTCCGCCGTGTCGTCCCTCTCGTGTCCGCTCGTCTTCACGCCCGTATTCTACGAATGTACCGCGAGGCGTGTTCTCTGCGCGTGCGCCACGGCATTCTGGAACATCCGCAGCCCCGGCGTCGGTCCGCGGCGCACGCTCTCGGGCAGCCGCGTCCAATACGGATGCCGCGTCCAGTCTAGATACCGCTCCGGGTGTGGCATCAAACCGAACACCAGGCCCGACGCATCGCACAAGCCCGCGATCGCGTTGTCCGAGCCGTTGTAGTTGTCCGCGTACCGCAGGGCCACCCGCCCGCTCGACTCAATCGCCCGTAGAACCTCGGGCGAGTAGCACACCAGCCGCCCCTCGCCGTGGGCTACTGGCAGCGTCCAAACATCCCCCCGCAACTCGGGGGCGATCGCCTCCTGCACACCCTCGGTCCACACACAGCGGCTCGTTGGCTCGGCGATCATCCCCACCCAACGGTCACAGAAACGCGCGGCCACGTTGTCCGTCAGCGCCACCGTCTGGCGCGGCGCCACATCCGCGGGCCAAGACGCACCCGCCTCCGGCCCCGGCAGAAGCCCGATCTGCACCAGAACTTGAAACCCGTTGCAGGCTCCGATGATCGGCGTCCCGCGTTCCACCGCCTCTCGCAGCGCCGGGTACAGCCGCTCACGGCAGCGCATCGCGAACACCCGCCCGCTCGCAATGTCGTCGCCGTACGAAAACCCGCCCGGGAAGCCGATGAGCTGATACCCCGCGATCTGACCGGGGTCGTGCACCACGGCATCGAGGTGCGCGAGCGTCGCGCTCGCGCCCGCCATCTCGAACGCGCGGCACATCTCCTGATCGCAGTTCGTGCCCGGGGCACGCAGCACAAGGGCTCGGGGCGTGTCGGCTCGGCTCATGCTCGATCGTATGGCCAACCGCTCGCGGCATCAGACCGGCCGCAGCTTCCGGAACGCGTCGATCGCCTTCTCGCGTGCCTTCACGCGATCCACCAGCGGCTTTGGGTACTCCAGCCGTGAACGCAGCAAGCCCGGAAGCCGCTCCGGATCGTGGATCGCCGGGCCCTGCACGTCCCGCAGCTCGGGCACATACTCCCGGATGTACGCCCCATCGGGATCGAACTTCTCGCTTTGGTTGTAGGTGTTGAAGATGCGGAAATACGGCGCCGCGTCGGTGCCGGTGCTGGCCGACCACTGCCAACCGCCGTTGTTGCTGGCGAGAAACCCGTCGATCAGGTTCTGCATGAACCACTTCTCGCCCAAACGCCAGTCGAGGAAATAGTCCTTGGTGAAGTACATCGCGACGATCATGCGGACGCGGTTGTGCATCCAGCCGTCACGCAGCAACTGCCGCATCCCCGCGTCCACGATCGGCACGCCGGTCCGGCCCTGCTTCCACGCCTCGAACAACCCCGGTCCGTCGTTCCAGACGATCCTCTCGGTGTTCAACTGAAACGCCCGGTGCATGCACACGCGCGGAAACCCGACCATCACGTGGACGTAAAACTCCCGCCACAGCACCTCGCTGATCCAGTGCACCGGTCCGGGCGAGCCGTTCTCGAGGGGGCTGCCTTTCAAGCCCTTGTTCGCCGCGAGGTTCGCCTCGATGCCTTTCTCCAGGCACTGCCTCGGCGAGATCGTGCCGACCGTCAGGTGATGCGACAGCATGCTCGTGCCGTCGATGCCCGGAAAGTCGCGTCGTTGCTTGTAAGGCACGATCGATTCCGCACAGAACGTCTTGAGCCGCTTCATCGCCTCGTGCTCGCCCGCGGGCCAGCGGCGGCACCAATGATCGCGCGTCGATGGCTCACGCGGCCGGCTCGCCTCGTGGGTCTCGGGAACCGATGAAGCGTGGATCCCGGTCTCGGCCTGCCGCGCCGGACGGGCGAGCGTCGGGCAACCCCCGATCTTCTCCCAGTGCTTGAAGAACGCCCGCTTGAACGGCGAGTACACAGTGAAAAACCGCCCCTCGCCCGTGCGGATCTCGCCCGGCTCGACACAGATCTGATCCGTATGGGCGTGAGCAGGGATCCGAGCCGCGCGGAACGCCTCCGTAATCCCCGAGTCCCGCTTCACCTCGTTGACTTCGTACTCCTTGTTGAAGTGCAGCTCGTCGCAGCCGTGCTTCTTCGCGAGCGCCAGCAGAACACCCGAGATGTCCCGCGCCGACCGCGCCGTCTCGATCAATAGCGGGATGTTCAGCTTCGCAAGGTCCGCGCTCAAGACAGCGAGCGAACGCAGGATGAAATCCACCTTGATCGGCGCAAAGTCGTGCGCCTCCCATTCACCGGGCGAGAGCAGGTACACAGTCACCACGCCCTTCCCGCTCACCCCGCCCGCGCGACGGCACGCTTCGAACAACGCCGTGTTGTCCGACACGCGCAGATCAGATCGGAACCACACCAGGCTGCGAACACCCTGCGACATACTCAATCCCTCATCAACAACGGATGCATCAACTCCCAGACGAACCACCCCGCCAACACCGCCCGCACCGACCAGCACACCGTGCGGACCCAGTTCGTCCGCACCAACTGCCGCACCACATAGGTGTCGACCTCGCCCGGGGCCTGCCGCTGCAGCCGCGCGTGCAGAGGCACCTGCACCGCGAACGTCGACACCCAGATCACCACCACCAGCCCTGCCGACACCCACAGCCAAGGGCCGAGACGCTGCGAAGCCTCCACCACGCCCAACGGCGGCAGCATCAACACGGCAGCGCCCAGTTCGATCAGCATCGCCGGCGCGACAATTGGGGTGATCACCCTGGAGTGCCGCGCACACACGGCCGCCGCCCGCTGCGGATCCAGCTCCTCCAGCATCGGGTAATGCACGATCTGGATGACCCAGATCAAACCCGCAAGGTACGCCGAGGCAGCAAAGTGCAGGAGAATGAGCAGTTCGGTCATCATGCAGAAAGATGGGTTGACGTCGGTAATGCAGATACTGCGAGGACGGACGGGACACCGATGCCGCTCTGTTTCCTTCGCGTTTCGCTCGGAGTTCGTTCGGACGAGAACGCTATCGTTGCCCGCCGCGGAACGGATGCGGCCGGATTAAGAATCGCGAGCCAGTTGGCGGGAGAGACGCGGGCGTGACGGAGCCGCCGGCACAATCAGTTCGACCCGACGGGACACCGATCCCATTAACTTCTCAGGCGAGCCTGGGAAAGCAGCTCCGCCGTCTCCGCGCCGTGGAAGTCGCCACCAGCGAATCGCACGCGCATCGTTCGAGTCGATCCGGCCGCGCACGACGCCGCGGCGTCTCAACCGGCGACCCCGCTCTGTGGCGTGACGCCGATGACGGCCTGCACGCGATCGAGCGCTGGTTCGCCACCAAAGGCTGGATCCCCTGGGATTTTCAGCGCCGCGCGTGGGAGGCCTTCCGCCGCGGCGAGTCCGGGCTGGTCCAAGTCCCGACCGGCGCTGGCAAGACCTACGCCGCGTACCTGGGGCCGCTGTCGTCGCTCATCGACGAACGACGCGGCTCCGAGACCGAGCCGTCGCTGCGCATCCTCTTCGTGACCCCGCTCCGCGCCGTCTCCCGCGACATCGAGCTCGCGCTCCGCGCCCCGATCGATGAGATGAACCTCCCGTTCCGGGTCGAGTCACGAACCGGCGACACCGCTCAGTCCGTCCGCGCCAAGCAACGCGAGCGACTGCCCGAAGTCCTCATCACCACGCCCGAGAGCCTCTGCATCCTGCTCACCCGCGAGACCGCCCCCGCGCTCTTCAAGGGGCTTTGCGCCGTCATCGTCGATGAGTGGCACGAGCTGCTCACCAGCAAACGCGGCACTCAGGTCGAGCTCTGCCTGGCGCGACTCCGGTCCTTCGCCCCCCACGCCCGCACCTGGGCCCTCAGCGCCACGCTCCCAAACCTCGATCAGGCCGCCCGTACCGTGGTCGGCACCGCCGCCCCCCAACCCACCATCGTCCGCGGCAGCATGCAGCGCGAGATCACCATCCGGACGCTCACCCCCGCGCCCGGCGCCCGCATGCCCTGGGCGGGCCACCTCGGCATGCACATGCTGCCCAGGGTCGTCGAAGCGCTTGATCCATCCGTCTCCACCCTCGTCTTCACCAACACCCGTTCCCAGGCCGAGCTGTGGTTCCAGGCAATCCTGAACGCCAAGCCGGAGTGGGAGCCCGTTCTGGCCCTGCACCACGGCTCGCTCGACCGCGACGAGCGCGAGGCCGTCGAGGGAGGTCTCAAGTCCGGCTCGCTCCGCATCGTCGTCGCCACCTCGTCGCTCGATCTCGGTGTCGACTTCGCCGCCGTCGAAAGCGTCATCCAGATCGGCTCCGTCAAAGGCATCGCGCGCCTGATCCAACGCGCCGGCCGCGCGGCACACCGCCCCGGTGCCCCCTGCTCCATCCTCTGCGTCCCCACCCACACGCTCGAGCTCATCGAGATCGACGCCGCCCGCCGCGCCATGCTCGAGTCCCGCATCGAACCGCGCACGCCCCTCAACAAGCCCCTCGACGTCCTGTCCCAGCACCTCGTCACCTGCGCGATAGGTGGCGGCTTCCAACCCGACGCGATGTTCGAGGAGGTCCGCACCGCCGCCGCTTACACCTCCCTGACCCGCGCCGAGTTCGACTGGGCCCTCGACCTCGTCTCCCGCGGCGGCGATGCCCTCAAGGCCTACCCCCACTACCACAAAGTCGCCCTCGACACCGGCCATGCCCGCGTCACCGACAAACGCCTCGCGCTGCTCCACAAGCTCAACATCGGCACCATCGTCGCCCAGCCCACGCTCGAGATCCGCTTCGCCGGTGGAAAGCGGATCGGCAGCATCGAGGACGGCTTCATCACCCTGCTCCGCCCCGGGCAGAAGTTCGCGTATGCGGGCCGCTCGCTCGCGTTCGTCGGCGTCCGCGACGGCGTCGCCTACGTCCGGCCCGCGGGCGGGAAGACCAACAACACGCCGCGCTGGGCGGGAACGAAGCTGCCAATCTCCGAGTCGCTCGCTCGCTCGGTGCGGGAGACGCTGGAACTTGCCGTCCAAGCCACCGCATCCACCACGTCCAACGAACTCCTTCACGCCCGAGAGATGATCGAGGCCCAGCAGCGCCTCTCCATCATCCCGCGTGCCGACGAATTGCTCATCGAGGCCTGCGAGACCCGCGACGGGCATCACGTCTTCGTCTATCCCTTCGACGGCCGCCTCGTCAACGCCGGGCTCGCCTCCATCGTCGCGTTCCGCATCTCGCAGGGGCGCCCTTCCACGTTCACGATCTCCGCCAACGACTACGGCTTCGAGCTGCTCTCGCCCACACCGATCGAGCTCGAGGGCGTCTTCACGCCCGACCTCTTCGACACGCAGCGGTTGCTCGAAGACGCCGCGGGCTCGGTGAACCTCGCCGAACTCGCCAAGGTGCAGTTCCGCGAGATCGCCCGCGTCGCCGGCCTGATCTCGCAGACCTACCCCGGCGCTCGCAAGACGGGGCGCCAGGTCCAGATCAATACCGGCCTGCTCTACGACGTGCTCCGCGAGTTCGACCCCGGCAATCTGCTGCTGCACCAAGCCGACCGAGAGGTGATGGAACGCCACTTCGAACAAACCCGCCTCGCGCGGGCGATGCAGCGGCTGGCGTCGTCAAGCCTGCGACTCGTGCGCACAACGCAGCCGACGCCCCTCTCCCTGCCACTGATCGTCGAGCGTGTCGCCGGCCAGATGTCCAGCGAGCCGCTCGCCGACCGCATCGAGCGCATGCAGCGCGAATGGGAGCTTGATGCAAGCCGATGCGCGAGAGCCGCCCCCAGCACGGGGGCGGGGCCTTCCAGGCCCCGTCGCGGTGCAGCCCCGGAACCACACCACACCCGATCACGGAGCCCGCGGCCATGACCCCGCTCCGTATCGACATCGCCGCCCACGCGATCTCGCTCTTCCCGCAGCGAGCCGCGTTCTGGCATGAGACTTCGACGCTGCTCGTCGCCGACCTCCACCTCGGACGGCAGCAGGCCTGGCGAGCCGGAGGCGTGCCAATCTCCGACGCCGCTCAGCTCGCCAGCCTCGACGAACCGCTGCAGCGTCTCGCCGCGTTGCTCGAGGCCACGCGAGCCACCCGCTTGCTGGTCCTCGGCGATCTGCTCCACGCCCCCACGGGCCTGACCGACACGATGATCACGCGGGTGGCGGCGTGGCGCGAACGACACGCCCACGTGCAATTCGAGGTCATCCCGGGCAATCACGACCGCAAGCTCGACCGCGTCGCCAATGTGTGGAACCTCAGCGTCCGCGAGCCTCGCGTCTGCGAACCGCCCTTCGAGTTTGTCCACGATCCGGTGGATGCCGCGACTCCGGACCACATCGCCTGCAGCGGCCACATCCACCCGATGGTCCGCCTCGCCACCGCGCGCGAAAGCGTCCGAGTCCCCGCGTTTCTCATCACGCCGCGGCTCTTCCTGTTCCCCGCCTTCAGCGGCCTGTTCTCCGGCGTCACCATCGACCCAACGCCCGACACCCGCGTTTACCCGATCGCCGGCGACCGAGTGCTCGACCTGCAGGTCCCGAGCGTTTCGCGCTAAGCAACACGCGTTTTCGGCGCAAAGAGCCGCATGCAACGCGGCAGTCTCGACTTACTGCCCCACTGCGCCACTGCTCCCCTGCCCCACTGCCCTCTTCACTACCCGCTCGACAAACGCTCGGTGCGGCCCGACACTCAAGTCCGCCACAACGCGATCCGCGATCACGCCGCCGCCGGGCGAAGGCTCAATGAGATACGTCACCCGCCGCGTGAACATGCCGAACAAGAACGCGGCTCCGTACGCGCTGATGACCTGCTTCTCCGGATCCGCCAACAGCGTGAACCCGAGCGTGTGTTTCTCTTTGAACTTCAGCTTCGACGCCGCTCCCTGCGGGCTGATGCCGACCACCCGAACCCCGACATCGGCGAGCTCCTGGGTCCAGTCGCGAAACATGCACGCTTGAGCCGTGCACACCGGCGTGAAGTCGGCGGGGTAGAAGTACAGGACCACCGGGCCGCGGGCTAAAAACGACGCGAGCGTGACCGTCACGCCCGCCTCATCGACGAGCGAGAAGTCCGGGGCGGGTTGTCCGATGGAAAGCATGGCAAGACAGTACGAACCCTCCGCGCAAGCGGAGGTTGACGCGAGCGAGCGTGCGCCAATGGACCGCTTCGAAGCGCGCGAGCGCGGCGTCCCTGCCCCGGTGCGTGAACCTCTATCGCCTAAACGTTCAAACATGTCTCACCGCCGGGGCGAGGACGCCCCGGCACGCTGGAAACGACTCCCGTCACGCTCGCGACACCCAGACTCCGCCCCATCCGTTTCCTACACTGCCCCTCTTCGCACACCCGGAACCTCCGCATGGCCCGCCGACCCGCTTACAGATCGCCCGCCTCCCGCTCCGACTCGGTCGTCCGCGTCGGCCTCACCCAGATGGCCTGCGTCGCCGACGTCAAGCCGAACCGCGAGCGCCAGATCGCGCTGATCGAGAAGGCCGCCAAGCAGGGCGCCCAGATCGTCTGCACGCAAGAGATCTTCACCACGCAGTACTTCTGTCAGGTTGAAGACCATCAGTTCTTCGATCTCGCCGAGCCCATGCCCGGCCCGTCCACCGACGCTCTCTGCAAGATCGCCAAGAAGCACGGCATCGTCATCATCGGCAGCCTCTTCGAACGCCGCGCCCGCGGGCTCTACCACAACACCGCCGCCATCATCGATGCCGACGGCTCCATGCTCGGCCTCTACCGCAAGATGCACATCCCCGACGACCCGCTGTACTACGAAAAGTTCTACTTCACTCCCGGCGACACCGGCTTCAAGGCCTGGCAGACCAAGTACGCCAAGATCGGCGTGCTCATCTGCTGGGATCAGTGGTACCCCGAGGGTGCCCGCCTCACCGCCCTCGACGGTGCCGAGATCCTCTTCTATCCCACCGCCATCGGCTGGCACCCCAAGGAAAAAGCCGAGTACGGCAAGGCCCAGCACGACTCGTGGGAAACCATGCAACGCGCCCACGCCATCGCCAACGGCTGCTACGTCTGCGCGCCAAACCGCATCGGCCACGAGCACATCGTGGTTGACGGCAAGCCCGTGAGCAAAGACGGCATCCAGTTCTGGGGCCAGTCGTTCATCGCTCAGCCCAACGGTCAAGTCATCAAGCGCGCCAGCATCGACCGCGAAGAAGTCATCGTCGCCGAGTGCGATCTCGCCAAGGTCGAGTTCGCCCGCACGCACTGGCCGTTCTTGCGCGACCGCCGCATCGACGCGTACGGCGATATCACGAAGCGGTTCATAGGAAACTAGATTCAACCACAGAGACCCAGAGGTACGGAGACTGAAGAGTCGCGCGGATTCGACGCATTGCCAATCTCCCCTCTCTGTGTCTCTGTGCCTCTGTGGTGAAAACATGGCATCCCCGAAAACACTGAACGGCACTCCCCTGTCCCACGGCTTCACCTTCCCCGCCGAGTGGGCTCCGCAGCAGGCCACGTGGTTTTCGTGGCCCCGCCCCGAAGGCATCTCCTTCCCCACCAAGTACCACACCGTCCCCGCCAACATCGCGCTCTTCATCCGCGAGATCGCGCCGCGGCAGACGGTGCACATCAACGTCCCCAACGAGAACTACGAGAAGATCGCCCGTGAGCAGCTCATCGCCGGCGGCGTGCCCAAGCGCTTCTTCGGGCCTCAGACCGAGCTGGACGAATCACCCAGCCGCAGTTCGCGCATCCAGTTCCACTACATGAAGACCAACGAGGCCTGGTGCCGCGACCACGGCCCGGCCTTCGTCACCCGCACCCACCGCGGCGTCTGCGAGATCGCCATCGTCGACTGGGGCTTCAACGCCTGGGGCGGGAAGTACCCGCCCTTCGACAGCGACGACGCGGTGCCGACTCGCATTGCGGAGGAGTTCGCGGAACGCACGCAAAGGCTCACCTCACGCCGCTTTGCCGGAATCTTCTATCCGCGCCACCCGCGGACGAGCAAAGGCACACCGGTCATCATGGAGGGCGGCGCCGTTGAGTTCAACGGCAAGGGGACGGTGCTCACGACCGAGTCCACGCTCCTGAACAAGAACCGCAACCCGAACCTCTCCAAGAAACAGATCGAGTCGTTCCTCAAGGACTACTACGGGCAGACCCACGTCTGCTGGCTGGGGGACGGCATCGTGGGCGACGACACGGACGGGCACATCGACGATCTCGCCCGGTTCCTCGACCCGCGCACCATCGTCGTCGCCCTCGAAACCGACCGCCGCGACGCCAACTTCAAGATCCTCCGCGAGAACTACAAGCGCACCCAGGAACTCCGCGATCAGGACGGCAAGCCGTTCCACATCGTCGAGATTCCCACCCCCGGCTTCCTCGAGCACAAGGGCCAACGGCTCCCCGCGACCTACCTCAACTTCCTTTTCATCAACGGCGCGGTGCTCGTTCCGACCTTCCGCCACAAGAACGACCGCTTGGCCCTCGCGATTCTGCAGAAGCATCTGCCCAAGCACAAGGTGATCGGCGTCGATAGCGTCGAGCTCATCTGGGGGCTCGGCTCGATCCACTGCCTGTCGCAGCAGCAACCCCGCTAAGCCCCCTCCCCCCCACCGTCTCACTCTCCACGGCTCCACTTTTCCCACCATGACCCTTCGCCGCCAACCCTCGGACTTTCTTGTTGAAGAGCGCCTCAGCAGCGGGGTGGCCGAGCAGATGCGGGCGACGTCGACGGGGCGTTTTGCGATTTACGCGCTGCGGAAGACGTCGCTGACGACGTCGGACGCGGTGAACCGGCTTGCGCGCGAGTTGGGGATTCGCCCCGACACCGTGGGCTATGCGGGCCTCAAGGACAAGCACGCGGAGACGGTGCAGTTTGTTTCGGTGCCCGTGAATGCCAAGCGGCCAACGCCGGAGCAGGTCACGCCCACGGCCCGGAGCGAGGCCGCCCCGGACACGCGGTGGTCAGCGGCGCTGGCGGGAACGCTCGATCACGAGCTTTCGTCCAAAGACATCGACGGCAATCGCTTCGTCATCGTCGTGCGCGACCTGGCGCGTGAGACCTGTGACGAGATGATCCGCCGGGCGCGGTTGCTGGGCGTCGAATCGCCCGACGGCAGCAAGGCCCTGCGGATCGTGAATTACTTCGGCGCCCAGCGCTTCGGCTCGGCGCGCCACGGCGAGGGATGGATCGCTCGGGCCCTCATCGCGGGCGACTTCGAGCTGGCGCTCAAGCTCGCCATCGGCACACCGGCCCGCAAAGACAGCGGCCAGCTGCGCACGCTCACCCGCCTGTGCGCCCAGCACTGGGGCAAGTGGGAACGCATCGCCAAGGACGCCCCGCGCATCCCCGAGGCAAAGCCCCTGGCCGTGCTGGCCCGCGGCGGCGACAACCCGAATTTCAAGCAAGCCTTTGCGGCCCTGCCCGCGTTCCTGCAGGCGCTCTACCTCGAGGCCTATCAGTCGCACCTCTGGAACCGCATCGCGCACGAGATGGTGCAGTCGTACTCACCTTCACTGGGTGGCGGAAGGGCGGAGAGCACATCCGAATCATCCGACGCCAGGCCCGTCGCGTCGAAGTCCAAGCACGGGGACAAGGCCCCCAAGCCCGGCCGCTCCGCATCGACACCCGTCCTGAAGTCCGACGACGAGTTCGGCGAGATGCTGTTCCCGGAGGCCTCGGCGGTGCCGGGCTGGTGGCTGGAACTCGACGTTCCTTTGCTCTCGAAGAAGAGCGTTCCGGTGCCGCCGTGGGGGGATGCCGCCGAACGGGTGCTGCAGCGGGAGGAGATCACGCTGGCCGATCTCCGCGTGCCGGGGCTGGATCGCCCGTTCTTTGGCGAGGCCCCGCGGCGCTTCGCGGTGGACGCCACCAACGCCTCGATCTCGCCCCGCGAGGCTGATGATCTCACGCCCAAGCGGTTCAAGTGCGAGGTGCGCTTCGAGCTGCCGAGGGGCAGTTATGCGACGGTCGTTCTCCGCGCGCTAGGACAGTGAACACGCCCGCAACCGATGGCGCGGACGTGCGGTCTGTGCGGCCTCGTCCGCGTCAAGCAAGGACGGGACGCCGGTGCCGCTGAGACATGGAGAATGAAAACCCCGAGGCGATGGGCCTCGGGGCTTTGGTTTCAAGGTATCACGAGTTGTGTGACTCAGCGACGGCGACGGGTCGCGACGAGGCCGCCGAGGCCCAGGAGGGCGAGCGAGCCGGGGGTCGGGACGACGGCGGTCTGACCGATGGAGAAGGCGAGCTCGGCGGTGGTCGTGGTGCCGACCGCGCCGACGCTGCCGATGTCCCACACGAAGCCCGCGGCGAGGTCGCCGGCGGCGCCGATCGTGCCGGCCAGGGCGGCCGCACCCTCCAGCGCGGTGTTGGTGGCGCTGCGCGAACCGGCGAGGAACGAGGTGGCGCCCTTGGCGGCGGCCTCGCCGAAGATGCTGCTGCTGTCGGTGAACTTGAGGCGACGCTCGCCGACGCCGCTGGTGTTGGTGACGGTGTCGGCCGAGCCGCCGTTGGAACCGACGTCAAGGTCGATGAGCGAGCCGATCGAGAGGTTGTAGGTGGAGGCGTCGTTGAAGAGGCCGCCGACGCGGGTGAACTCGAGCTTCGAGTACACGTTCACCTTCCCGTTGCCAGCGCCATCAAAGATCGTGGTGGTGATCTTGATGTTGCCGCGCCACGAGCCGGTGCCCATGTTGTTGTAGGTGATGACCGAGGTGTTGCCGCTGTAGGTCTGGCTGGAGATCGAGCCGTAGGAGCCGTCACCGATGGCGTTGCGGGTGCCGCCGGCGCCGGTGTTGCCGTTGATGTACCACTTGAACGCGCTGAGCTGGTTGGTGGTGGTGGTCGAACCGAAGTTGCTCTGGTAGTTCCCGGTGGCGTTGTAAGGCGAAACCACGTCGGTGTAGAGGGCGGCGTCGCTGCCCGAGCCGGACGCGAACGGATTGCTCGCGATCGTGGGGTTGGCGTTGCCGAGCGTGTAGCTGCCCATGCCAAAGCCGCCCTGGCCGATGCTCAGAGCGCTGTGATTCGGCGACAGGCCGCCGGAGCGGATCAAGCCGTGGGCCGAGGCCACACCGGCGACAGCAACCAGCGCCGCGGCGCTGGCCAAAACGATGGAAACGCGCATTCGTCTCTCTCCTAAAAACCTTGGTACGTCGGCGGCGGAAACGCCTCGGCACCACCCCGCGACTGCACCGGAACATCCGGAGCAATCCCGAAGAAACTCCTATGAAATCCACTGAAAGCCGGGTGTTTCACCGACCCCGCAGTGTTTTCATCTTAACGGAGTCTGCTGTCCGAGTCGATCCCCGTGGAGCCAACAATCCGGAATATTCCTGAAGAGATGCCACGCGGACCAAACCGCTGTTGAACCGGCTAGATCGGACAAATTATAGGACCATGAATGCGAACCTCTTACGAGACCGGCGTGCCCGCGGCCTCGTCATACGCCCCGCCCAGCGTAATGGGCTTGATCCAGTCCGCCGCGGCGAAGTCCTTGTACTCCTCCCACGGGCGCTTGATGAACTGCTCGCGCGTCTCGCCGGCCTTGACAGCCGACTGCGCCTTCATCCGCATGGCGATCCAGAACTGTCGCTGCTTCTGCGCGATCTCGCGATCGCCCACCGCGCCGTGGCCCGGCACCACGATGCCCTTCTCGCCCGCGATCTCGATGATCTTCTCCGCGCTCTTCACCCAGCCCTCGCTGCTGAACCCGCCCGGACGATCCACATACGGCCAGACCGAATGGAACAAGAGGTCGCCGCCGTGCAGCACGTTCTCGTCCGGCAGGTACACGATCAGATCGTTGTCGGTGTGCCCGTTGCCGACATGCGTCAGCTCGATCTTCACACCCGCGATCGTCACGGTCTCGCTCGCTGCGATGGTCTTCGTCGGCTCGAAGTCCGAGGCTTTCGGCGCCGAGGCGACATAGGCCTCCAAGTCCTTGATGACCGCTTCTTTCCCGCTCTTGGGGTTCTTGGCGACCTGGCCGATGGAGTTGCGACCGCCGTCCAACAGCCGCTTCTCTTGCGCCGCGAACCGGGGCTTCGCGTTCGCGTGCGCGAGGACCGTGCAATCCTTGGTGAACGCGCTGTTGCCGCCGACGTGATCTGCGTGATGGTGCGTGTTGATGAGCGTCCGCACCGGACCAAAGCCCAGCGCCTCGGCCTCGCGTCGCAGCGTCCCGCCGAAACCCGGGTTCTTCGAGTCGATGAGTATCAACTCGCCCTTGCCCACTATGGCGATCGAGTTGCCGCCCTCGCCGTTGGCCAAGTAGACGTTCTTGGTCAGCTTCTTCCACTCAAACCACGTGGTGCCCGGAGCGGGTTGACGGGACCAAGACCGGTGCGGCAGCAGCACCGTACCGGCCGCGGCTGCTACGGCCGCACCAAGGAAGCCGCGACGAGACAGGGACGTGATGGACGGTTCGGCAAGCATGATCAGACTCCTTGATGGGACGCAATGGCGACGGACCGGTCGTGCGGGGGGCCAATCTGCAACAAGCGCCCCGCGGCTGGACCAAGATGTCTTCGCCGACCGCACCGCGTGCGGACGCACCACACCCGCTCCGACGGGCTCGATCGGCGGAGGCCCGGAGCCTATCATCCGCCCCTCGTTCCGGCCGGGCTCGCCGCCCGTCTTGACCGAGCTTTGACACCGCCCGCCGCTCTGCAAATCGCTGTCCACGGGACACTTGCGGCTCACTGCGGGCTCGGTTTTCGGCTCGCGGTCCCGGCGTCGGGTTTCGGGTCGAGTCCAGTTCAGCGGCCCGGCCGCACGGGAAGGCAACGATGAAGGCGATCGACATGCGTCCGGGGATGGGCTTCAAGATGGACGGCAAGATGTGCGTGGTGGTCGGTGTGGAGCACCGTACCCCAGGCAACCTCCGCGCCTTCGTTCAGCTCACCTATCGCGAGATCATCGCTGGCAAGACGCTCGACAAGCGCATGCAGCCGTCGGAAGACATCGAGATCCTCGATCTCGACCGCCGCGAGATGGAGTACCTCTACTCCGACAGCCAGGGTGCCACCTTCATGGACACCGAGAGCTACGAGCAGTACCAGCTCAATGAGCAGCTCCTGGGCAACACCCTCAAGTACATCCGCGCCAACAGCAAGTGCACCGTCTTGCTCTTCGACGGCAACCCGATCACCATCGAGCTCCCCCCGACCGTCGAGCTCACCATCACCGACTGCCCACCCGAAGTGAAGGGCGCCACCGTTACCAACCAGACCAAGGACGCCGAGTGCGAGACCGGCCTCAAGGTCCGCGTTCCCGCATTCATCAAGCAGGGCGAGACGATCCGCATCTCGACCGCCGACGGCAGCTACCAGAGCCGCGCCTGAACGCCCTTGTCCAGATCACGCACAAGGCAGGCAATCGCCTGCCTTTTTCATTGGTGAATCGCATGCGAGTGCGATAGTCTGTTCGAAGCGGTTCGGCCCGGGGTCCAAGGTTCCAGTCGATCCGATCGACGCCCAATGCCTCCTCGGGCCTTCTCGCGTCCTTGCCTCCGCCTCGCCTCAAACCTCAGCCCTCACACCTTCGTGCTTCCGCAACAAACCATCCTCCTCGGCCTCCGCGGCAGCGGCAAGAGCACGCTCGGCAAGCTGCTCGCCGCACGACTCATCACCGATTTCGTCGATCTCGATGTCGTGACCGCGGGGTTGCTCCGCGTCGCCTCCGCGGCGGACGCCATCCGGACGCTCGGCCTTCCCACATTCCGCGACGCCGAGGTGCGGGCCCTGCAGATGCCACGCTCGACCGGTGCCGGTGTGCTCGCCCTCGGCGGCGGCACCCCCACCGCGCACGGCGCGATCCCCGCACTCTCCGCGCTCAAGGCCAGGGGCGCCCGCCTCGTCTATCTCCGGGGCACGCCCGCCACACTCCGCGCCCGTCTGCAGACGACCGACCTCGCCGGCCGTCCCAGCCTCACCGGCGCGCCCGTGCTCGACGAGATCGATCAGCTCTTCGCCGAACGCGATCCCCTCTACCGCTCGCTCGCCGACGATGTAATCGATATCGACGGCCGCTCGATCGACGAGTCGCTCGAGGATCTCACCGCCGCGCTGCGCAGGCCGCTCGCACGATGATCGTCACCCGTGATGCAGCGAGCCGTCAGCGTCGAAACACAACGCAACGCGCATCCGCGTCTCACGACGTCACGCTGCCGCCCGGCATCCATTCCCTTCCAGGATGTTCCGCCCGATGTACCACCGCATGCAACTCTAAACGGAAGCCTGTTGCGGGCGGTTGCTTCATGTGTGAAAGAACGCCCCAGTCTTCACCTGGCGTTCGCCGCGCGTCCGGGTTGTCTGTCCTTTCCCCTTTTCGCCCCTCGCGTGTCCCGACCTGTCAATCCTCAAGGTCCGCCCGGCGCACCGCGTCGCAGAAAGCCTCGATCAACGCGGGGTCCTTCACGCCCCGCTCGCGTTCCACGCCGCTCGAGACATCGACCCCGTAGGGCCGCAGCGTGCGGATCGCCTCGCCGACATTCTCCGGCGTCAGCCCGCCCGCCAGGAACACGGGTTTAGCGATTGTCTCCAGGTGCGGCTTGAGATCCGTCCATTGAAACGGCACTCCCGCCCCCGGGCTGGGGCCGTCGATCAGGATCGCCTCGACGCTCTCGTTCTCGTCCAGACGACGCAGGTCAGCCGCGATCGTGGCGGGAGAGAAGCGGATCGCCTTGATGACGGGCGCGCAGGACGCGATGAGCTCGTCGTCCTCTTCGCCGTGGAGCTGGGTATGCGTGGTCGGGCACTGCTCCTCCGCGTCGCTGAACGCGTCGATGGGCATGTTCATGTACACCCCGACGCTCGCCACCATCGGTGGCAGCATCGACATCAGCACCGCCGCCTCTTCCGGCTCGATGTAGCGCACGCTCGAGCGCACGAACATGAACCCCACGGCATCGGCGCCGGCGTCCACCGCGGCCAAGGCCGCCTCCTCATCACGAACGCCACAGATCTTGATCCGGGTGCGGGGCATGGCGGGCTCACGTAGTGCGCGGGTGATTCGTGATCTCTGCCAGGAGGCTGCGTGCCAGGCTCAGGTGTTCCTCGTCGCTGCCCCGTTCCGACAGCACCCGGATGGCGTCGTCGAGCACGCCCTTGGCCTGCTCACGCTGCTCGAGGTAGCGAACCATGAGCAGCGCGAGCATCACACGAACCACGCCGGCCTGCGGGTCTTTCTCGTACTGATTCAGGAAGCCGCGGTACGCCCGTGCCGCCAGCTCGCGCTCGCCGCGCTCGAACAGGCGGTTGGCGCACTCGAGCTGGGCCCGGCTCGACAGCACCTCAAGGGCCGAGTTGAAGCCCTGCTGCGACGCCTTCGCGGCATCGCAAGCGGTGACCAGAGTCCGGTACCGCTCCGCGAGCAGATCGCGGCTGTCCTCGGACAACGCCGCCGACAACGCGGCCCGAGCCTGTGCCACCTCGACCGGCACCTCTGAAACCTCGACCGCCTTCCCCCGTCCGCCAGGCTCGGCTCCGCCACGGCGCACGCGGTCCTGGCTCTCGCGTACTGCCGCGTTGATCTCGCGTCGCCGCTGAGACTGGCGGATCATGTAGAAGACGTCGTAGTCCTCCCGGGCGAGAACCTTGCTCGCAAGCAGCCCCAGCGCCACCGGCGCGCCGAACGCGTAGCCGCCCAGGTGCGCCGCATAGGACACCTGGCTCCCCCCGTGGGCGACCCCGATGAGGTCGCGGGCGATGGAGAACGCGATGTACCACATCGCCGGGATGTTGAAGACGCCGATGAACACGAAGAACACAAAGGTGCGGACAATCACGCGAGGGCACAAGATGAGGAACGCCCCCGTGACCGACGCGACCGCGCCCGAGGCGCCGACCACCATGCCCTTGCTGAACAGCACGTGCGCCGCCCCCGCCGCCGCCCCGCCGCAGAGATAGAACAACAGGTATCCCGCCCGCCCCAGCCGATCCTCGATCACCGGGCCGAACACCCAGAGGAACAGCATGTTGCCCAGGATGTGCCACAGGTCCGCGTGCACCAGCGCGTACGTCACCCACCGCCACCAGTCCGTGTGGCCTCGGCCGATGCCGAACGTCTCTACGACCGCGTTGAACTGCTTGTCTTCAAAGCCGGTCAGGGCCGCGCACAGGCAGAACGCCGCGACGTTAAAGAGGATGAGGATGTGATTGACGAGCGTCGGCCGACGCAGAGGCCGATCCGTCCCGATTGGAAGAAACACGCGTGGATAGTACGGCCACCGACGTGCCGCGTCCGCCATGATTCACGCCGTGGGCGGTGCCGCCGCGGTCTTCCATCGCTCCGCGATCTTCTCGAAGATCTGTTTCTCCATCGCGTCTGCGGTGACGACCTCCTCGACCACCGCGTGATCCGCCCCCGCCTCGTACGCCCGGAAGGCGCCGCTCAGGTAGCTCGTGCGGCAGGCGATGAAAACCCCGGGCGCGAGCTGGCGGGCGATCGCGATCGCTCGGTGCGAGGCGTCGTCATCGGGGATGGTCAACACGAACGCATCGGCACGCCGCATGCCGGCGGACTCAAGCACCTCGGGTGTCGTGACATCGCCGTAGACGATCGACTTGCCGAGCTGCGACTGCCTCTTGACCGTGTTGGGATTCAGCTCGATCACCGTGTAACCGATCTGCTGCAGACTCAGGCGAGCGGCGAGATGTCGCCCCACCGGCCCGAAACCCGCGATGACCACGTGCCGCAGCGCGGGCTTCGCGTCGTGCTCTTCGTCCCCATGAGCCTGGGCCGCGTCCCGCTGGATCTTGTCCCGCAGAGATCTGGTCCAACCGGGGGGGCCGACGCCCTGCAGCTTCTGGGCGATCTGGTGCGCATACCCGAACGCGAACGGCGACAGGAACAGTGACAACACCACCACCGCGATCGCCGCGCTGAGCTGCGACGTCGTCAGGATCGGAACCGGCGTCGTCCGCCCCGCGGCCGAGAGCAGCACCAGGCTGAACTCCCCCGCGTTGCCAAGATAAATCGCCGCCAGAACCGCCAGCGGGCCCGACGAACCAAACCCCCACGCGAACAGCCCGATCACGACGACCTTGATCACGAACAGCAACGCGACGCCCGCGAGGATGGGCACCATCATCGCCGCGATGTCAGGAACATTCAGCAGCAGGCCCACCGTCGTGAAAAAGATGGCCATCAACAGATCCCGCAGCGGCTCGAACTGCCCCGCGAGCTGGGTACGGAACGGCGTAAACGCGAGCAGGAGCCCCGCAAGAAATGCGCCCAGTTCGGCGCTGAAGCCCAGCACCTTGGTGATCACCGCCGCACCCAGCGCGATCGCGGCCGACGCCACCAGCACGAGCTCCCGCGATCCGAACCCCGAGCGACCGGCCATCCCCCGTGAGCCGATGTCCGCCACCAACGACAGCAGCCACGGCAACGCCGTGCGCCCCAGAATCAGCATCACCAGCAACCCCAGCGTGCCCACACCCGCCGAAAGCAGCATCTGCGTCACGCCGGGCCGATCACCGCCCGCGGCGTCATCCACGACCGTCCACGCCGCGATCGCGGGCAACGCGCCCAGCATCACGATCGACAACAGGTCCTGCGCGATCGAAACGCCCACGCACAGCCGCCCGTGCGTCTGGTGCAACTCGCGGCGCTCCTGCAACACGCGGAGGAGGATGGCCGTCGACGAGATCGACATCGCCAGCCCGATGGCCAACGCCGCCGGCCCGGAGAGCCCGAAGAGGACGCCCACAGCCCAGCAGCCCGCCGCGACCGCGAGGGTGCTGCCCACGCCCACGCCGATGATGGACACTATCGAGCGCCGCAATTCACCGAGCTCGAGCTGCAGACCGATCGTGAACAAGAGCAGCACCGTCGCGAACTGTGAGATGCTCTCCAGGTCTCCGAGCGACCACTGGAACCGCTGCGCCGCGAACCCGACGATCGCCCCGGCGATGAGATAGCCCGGGATGATCTGCAGCTTCAGCCGCCGGAAGATCGTCGCGATCACCGCCGCCGAGAACAACACCACCACCATGCCGAGCCCGGTGTTCTCGGCGCTGGCGGACCCAGCCGAAGTGCTGGCGAGGATGAGTGGCGATAAGGCCGTGGGCATCACGCGGATGATTCGCTCGCTGCGCGACGCTCGTCGCCCCGTTTCTTCAGAAGGACGGCGAGCAGCGTCACATCGGCCGGGGTGAGGCCCTCCAGCCGCCCCGCCTGGCCAAAGGTGGCGGGCTTGAAGCGGGTGAGGGCGAGCCGGGCCTCGGTGCGGAGGGCGGGGAAGGTGCTGTAGTCCACGTCGGCGGGGATGCGGCGGTGCTCGAGTTCGGCGTGGCGCTCGATCTCAAGCCGGGCCTTCTCGATGTAGGGCTCGTAGCGCCGGGCGGCGAAGACCGTGTCGACGACGGTGTCGTCGAGTGTGATGCCGCGGAGGGCTTCATGATCTCGCACGGAATCCCGAAGTTTGGCGGCGGAGAACTCGGCGGTGCGGAGGACCTTGGCCAGCGGCTCGAAGTTGATGCGGGTCGCGTCGATGGCCTTGTTGAGCCCGGTGATCTGGGTGCGCCGGCTCTCGAAGATCTCGGCACGCACGCGGCCGAGGTCGCTCGCCATCAAGCCGAGCTCCTGCGCGAGCGGCGTGAGCCGATCGGCGCTGTTGTCGGCACGCAGCAGCAGCCGGTGCTCAGCACGGCTCGTGAACATGCGATACGGCTCGACCGGCGTCTTGGTGACGAGGTCGTCCATCAGCACGCCGATGTACGCCTGCTCGCGGCCGAAGATGAACTCGGCCTTGCCCTGCACGAATCGGGCGGCGTTGAGGCCGGCGACAAGCCCCTGGGCCGCTGCTTCTTCGTAGCCGCTGGTGCCGTTGATCTGGCCAGCGAGAAACAGCCCCTCGACGAGCTTGGTCATGCCGCTGGCGAAGATCTGATGCGGGCGGACCATGTCGTACTCGACGGCGTAGCCGTAGCGGTAGATGTGGGCGTTCTCGCAGCCGGGCATCGAACGCACGATCGCGTCCTGCACATCCGAGGGGAGGCTCGTCGAGATGCCGTTGCAGTAGATCCAGTCGTCGCGGAGCGATTCTGGCTCGAGGAAGACGCCGTGGGTCTCGCGGTCGGCGAAGCGCACGACCTTGTCCTCGATGCTCGGGCAGTACCGCGGGCCGGCGGATTCGATCTGGCCGCTGTACATCGGCGCCCTGTGCAGATTCGCGCGGATGATCTCGTGGGCTTCACGCGAGGTGTGCGTCTGGCGGCAGTCAACTTGCGGGAGAGCGGGGAAGTGCAGCAGCGGAGCAATCGAGCCATGCGAAGAAGATGCTGCGTTCGCAAGCTCGGGCTTGCCGCTGAGGTCACTGAAAGGGACGGGGACGGCATCGCCCTTGGCGGGTTCGAGATCGTCCCAGCGGATGGTGTCACGCTTCAGCCGGGGCGGCGTGCCCGTCTTGAGACGTCCGAGTTCAAAGCCCTGCTCCTTGAGCGCAGCCGAGATGCCAACCGCGGCCGACTCGCCGAAGCGACCACCGGCGGTCTTGGTCTCGCCGGTGTGCATGAGGCCGCGCATGAACGTGCCGGTCGTGAGAACGACCGCGGGGGCGGAAAGCTCAAATCTCAGATCGGAATAGCTCAAATCCGGAGCCGCCGTCCCTGCAGACTCAGGGTGCTTGCATTGATTTGAGCTTTGAGCGTTACCGCTTTGAGCTCTCCGTACCTCGACGCCACGCACCTTGCCGTCGGCAACCAGCAATCGCTCGACCACGCCCTCGATCACGTCGATCTCGGGTCTCGAACGGATCAACGCCTGCACCGCTTCCGCGTACGCGTGCTTGTCGCACTGCGCCCGCGGCCCGCGCACAGCCTCGCCCTTGCTCGCGTTGAGCACCTTGAACTGAATCCCCGTCGCGTCCGTCGCCAACCCCATCAGCCCGTTGAGGGCGTCGATCTCGCGGACGAGCTGGCCCTTGGCCAAGCCCCCAATCGCCGGGTTGCACGACATCACCCCGATCTTCGACGCATCAATCGTCAGCAACGCCACCGCGCGCGGATCGCGCAGCATGTTGGCCGCCGCCCACGCGGCCTCGACACCGGCGTGCCCGCCGCCGATGACGATGAGTTGATAGGAAAGACGGGGCATGGCCAATGGTATTGACGGGCGTGTTTCGCCAATGAAAACGCCCCGCAAGGCGGGGCGCTTGGAAGCGACATTCGATGCTCGATCAGGCCTTGGCTTCGCCCTCGGCGGCGGGGGCGGCGGCCGGAGCAGCGGCGGCCGGCTCAGCAGCGGGCTTGGGGGCCGGCTTCTTCGGACGCGAGGCGGCGGCAGCAGCCTTGGCGGCCTTGGCAGCGGCCCGCTCCTCGGCGGCCTTCTTCTCGGCGGCGGCGATGGCGGCCTTGCGGTCGGCCTCGGCCTTTTCCTTCTGGCCGAAGTAATTGGTCTGGAACTTCTTCTGGAACTTCTCGACGCGGCCGGCCGAGTCGACGAAGGCCTGCTTGCCGGTGAAGAACGGGTGCGAGCCCGACCACACTTCAACGTGCAGCTCCGGCACGGTGGCGCCGACGGTCATGACGACCTGGCCGTTGTGGTAGACCTTGCAGTTGTTGAAATACGTGGGGTGGATGGACTCTTTCATCACGGTTCTCACAGATTCTCGGCCCGCCGGGGTTCCCGGCTGGGTCAAGATGATAGGCACGACCTCGCCCTTTGGCACGCTCCCAAAGCCTCGTATGCCGCCGCCGACAGACCCGCCGAGCGACCCGCACATCAGCTCCTCGCGCCCCAGACCGCGCCACATCCCCCAAACCGCCGGGTCCAGTCCACACAAACTGGATTTTCGCCCCCCACCACCCGATACGACCCGACGACTTGACCAGCGGGCTTTGGTCGCTAGCCTTGTGTCCTTCGCGCCGCCCGCGCCCCCGCGGCCGCCGCGAAACATCCCGTTTCCCCGATAGCTCAATGGTAGAGCGAGCGGCTGTTAACCGCTAGGTTCTAGGTTCGAGTCCTAGTCGGGGAGCTTCAAGGGCCGCGGCGATCTGCCGCGGCCCTGTTCGTTTACACGGTCGGCACCATCCCGGTTGGTCGCGCTTGCCCCGTTCCCTGCGGGAATCCGGGACTTCAGGCCACCTGTCCTCGCGCCAAAGGCGCTCTCCGGTTTCGCGTTTGGCCGAAGGCAGCAGTCCGATACAACCCCCTTATGCCCCGTTTCTTCGCCAGACTCTCGGCTCTCGGGGGAGAGTCGGCGGATTGGTTTACAGAGGGGTTGCCGACATCACGGAATCGGCTCGTGAATTCGCAACCGGACGGGCGGTCAAAGTCAGGCGAGGATCGCCCGGTCGTCTTGCTTGGGCACTGCGGCAGATCGTCCACTGGCTTTCAGCGCTAGGAATCCGATCTCTTTCTCGAGCACCTGCGGGTCGCGGCAAACGTGGAAACACCAATCGCCGTGCTCGCGAGCGTTGTTGACAGCGCCGACCCAGCGCCGTGCAGCGTGGTGCTTGGCGATGGTCTGGGCGTCCTCGAACCCCTTCACCTCCAAAAGGACGTTGAGGCCGGTGGCGAGACGGACGATGAAGTCCGGCTCATATGTGTGATCCACGCCTTGGAACTCGTATGGGATCAGGAGTCCGAGGTGGTCGTTTCGAACGTACCGCTCCACCGCCTCGGAGGCCTCCAATCGGAACGCGACGGACGACTCCCACGTTCGCGTGTCGAGCACTACCTGGTTGACGTGGCTCTTCTGCGTGCCGTGGCACGGCCGAGTCGTGGTGAAATCCACCTCGGCAGATGTGCCGATCGGCTTGTATCGGTTCAGAACGGGCAGGAGCGGAGGCTCTCCCTCCGCATCGTCCGGGACGATGGCATCGCACAGATAGCCAACCATGCGACTGACGTACTTCTCCAGCCCGAGCTCTCGCTGGTCCACGTCTTTGAAATCGACCTTCCTGCGCACGTACTCATCCACGAAGCGGAGAACCTGCGGGAACAGTTGATGGCGCGACTGGAGACGCATCACGCGGGCCTTCGCGTCCGAGCGCCCCCCGGCTTCGCCCACGAGATGGGCCACGACAAGTCTGGCGATCTGAAACTTGATCGCTTGCAGGTGTGTGTGCTGATAGTACTGTTCCCGGTTCTGTTCAGTGAACCCGAACGGTGCAGTCTGAGACGCGGTCCCTTCCTGGTATCCCACCGTCGGCAAGAGGAATGTGGCCGTGGGTTCGAGGTTGGGCTCGATGACGAGCGGGTCCATCGCGCCCACGTCGCACTTGATGAGGTTCTTCTTGAGCGCGAATGCATACCCCTCGACGACGGGGAAGCGAAGCTCCAACCCCGCACGCTCGGGCATCGCTCTCACATGGTTCTTGGGCTTGTCCTCCGGCTGCTTCTGGTTCACTGGACGGCCCTTGAACGGGATCACCGTGAACGGGATGCCGTAGACATCCACATACTCCTCTGTCAGCAGGCCCGTCGTCGGGTCGGGTGTGTAGTCCATACGACGCAAACCACGACCGACGACCTGTTCGCATAGGAGCTGGCTTCGGAAAGCGCGGAGCCCCAGGATGTGCGTGACGTTGTTGGCATCCCACCCTTCTGTCAGCATGGCCACCGAAACTACGCAGCGGACATGTTCCCCGGGCTCGCCGCGCTTGCCGACGGTGGAGACCACCTTCCGCAGTGCCTCAGCGGCATCCTTCTTCGAGACGCCGGGCTCCTCACTCTCCGCCTTCGAGAGCAGATCCGTGTCGATGCGGATGGTCCGCTTGATCTTCGCGGTGTTCTGAAAGTAGTCCGGAAAGATCACGCCATGCCCGTAGGACGTTCGCTGCTTCGCCTTGCCCCGCGAGCGAGGAGCGGGTTCCTCGACTTCCGCTTCACCATCATTATCTTCGGCCTCTGCGGCTTCAGCGATGTCGGCTTCGGTGACAGATTCGACGGGCTCTTCGCCGCTGATCTTGCGGTAGAAGACCTCGGCAATGTCCACGTTATCGCACACGATGATCAATACCGGCGGCACCTGCACTTGGCCGGGCTTGGCCTCCAGGATGTACTTGAATCGCTCGACCCACTGGCCGGCAAGCTGCTTGAGCGCTGGCTCAGCGTCGCGGTAGACCACATCGGGCTTCGGCTTCCGGCCCTTGCCCGGCAGGAACTCCGCTGGTTCCAGGTTGTCGCGGATGTTGTCCCAGAGCTTGAAGTACTTCGCTTCCGGTCGGCCCGTGGTGTCACTAACCGGCAGGCGCGGGATCTTCACGATACCGCTCTCGATCGCATCGACGAGTCCGAAGTCGCTCACGAGCCACGGGAACGGGCTGTTTTCGACATAGCCGCTACCGCCGATATAGAACGGCGTTGCGGACAGATCGACGCACTGGGCGATTCCCGGCTGCATCTGCCCGGCTGCCTTCCCACCGGCCGCGTTGTTGAGCTTGTCCAGGCCTTCAATCCAGACGGTTGCCTCTTCGTTCTCAGCCTGCGCCTCCTTCAGAGCCTCCGGAGAAAGTGACTTCTTCAACTCATCGCTCAGCGGGGCGGGTCGGTAGCAGTGGTGCGCCTCATCGTTAAGCACCATGATCGGCATGCGCTCGTACAGATCGCCCAGCACACGCTTTGCGAAAGCCTCCGGTGTCTCCGCTCCCTTGTTCACCACGGCGTAGCTTTTGCCACCCTCCGCGTGTTCGCTCTCGGGCGCGAAGCGGTGCCAGTTCTCGACGAGCACCTTGCCGTTCTGCATGAGTGGCCGCATGCGCACCGGCACGATGTCGAACGCCGCGTAGTAGTTGTCCGGCCGCTCCGGGCGCAGAACAGCGAGCCGCTCCTTGACGGTCAGGTTCGGGCAGCACACCAGAACAGCATTCGGAAATCGTTCATCGCCGGGGTTCCGGCCTCGGTTGCAAAACGCCCACGCGATCAGCATGGCCATCACGACGGTCTTCCCCGACCCCGTGGCCATTTTGCACCCGAACCGTGTCAAGGGGAGCAAGTCGGGATTCGGCGGTGCATCGACGAGCCGCCCAATGTCTGCCGCTGGGAACTGCGGATTGAAGCGTGGCTTCTTTCCACTGCGGAGAATCTCGGCCAGGTAGATGACGGTCTGCACGGCTTCGAGCTGACAGAAGAACAGGCGCCTCGGTCGGTCGGGCGATGCCCAGAAGTTGAGCAACTCTCGCGTGACGGGCGTGACGCCCTCGAAATTGCTCGCGCGCCAACGAGCCACATCCTCCCGAATTTGGTTGACCGTGTGAAGGTCGTCCTGACCCTCGCTGAGTTCCAGTGTGAGCTGCCCCGCCGCGTCGCCCGCACTGTCCTTCGTCTTGTACCAGTACCGCGATGGCCGACGCCCCGCGATCTTCGAGGCCTCGCCCGTCGTCCGGTCGTACTGCCAATGCACCGACGGCACCTCGTAGGGCGAGCACAGAATTGGCTTCTCTACCGCTTGAATCGGGATGTCTGCTTTCGCCGTCATGGTCTTGGCCCTTTACCCAAACTCGAACACTCGCTTTACATCCTTGCCGGCACCGTCGCCGCAGAAGCCCACGACGCCGCCGTCGGCGGAGATCTTCACGCCGAAGCCCATCCTCGCGAGCGCTTTGGCAGCCGCTTTCCTCGCACCGGCATCACTGCCCGACTCCACCTTAACGATCGCGCCGACGGCCAACACTTCGCCGCGATGGTTCAGGACCAGCGCGCCATCGATCGCGGCCATCGCCTGTCGGAGCCGGCGGGGCAACTCGGTGAAGAGCCGCTTGTGCTCGGGTTGATCGAGGAACTGAGTGATAACCTGCGCCTTCCGGGAATCGCCACGCTCGATGCGATCAGCCTTGTTCACAATGTCCTTCAGCATCCCCTTGTGCTTATCCCGCACGACCCCGATGCAGCCACCACTTCGACCGAAGGAGACATCAAGGCAAGTCTCGTAGATGCAGGCTCGGAGCGATTTGTTCCGCACGGTCTCCATCTGCTCGAGGATCGGAGGATGAGCGAAGTGCCGCCAGCGCCCACGCCTCCACGCAAATACCAGCGTCTTCTCCCTGAAGAGCAGGATCTCGCCGTTCCGATTCAGCGTGATTGCAAGCCGCTTGCCCGTGCACCACTCGGCGATCGTGCGTGCGTAGTGAGGAGCCTCCGCAAGATTTGCCTCAGTGTGGAGGGTGCGGAATTGGTCGATGTATCCATCGGGCGAAACCGTGATCATCGTCTCGATGCTGCCCGTGAGCACCTTGCCGAAGTCCTCGCCCCAGATGGCTTCGAGCTTGACGCCCGCGCTTCGAGACTTCTCATCGAGTCCGATCGCGGCCGCGATCCGGTGCCCCTCGTATGTCTGGGATGCGAGCGACTCGAACTCTGTCAGCACGCGGAGCAGCAGTGCCTCGCTGGGATACTCCAAGTACGTCACGATGGTCTGTCGAACAGCGGCGCTCAACGCCTGTGGAAAGAAGAACTCGTCGCAATGGCGGGCGACCTTGCCGACGGTCTCCAGAAGACGTTGAACGAGTCGTCGTTCCTCAATCGTGAATGGCTGTGCGCGACTGATCTCCAGCAGATCGGACGTTGCCTCGTCAAGACGAACGCCGATCGCCCGTTCACCCAGCTTCAGGACCAGTCCCTTCCCAGTTGAGGCGGGCTTCGTACCGTCAGACAACTCCGCACCGGGCAGGAAGGGAACCAACTCCTGCGCCACCACCTCGCGGAAGCGAGCCGCGGACATCGGCGATACGGGCTTGGTCGCTGGTGTTGCCATGAGCGTGGATCATGCGAGTCGATGCACGCTCATGACCTCGTTCCCTCGCGGATCGATCACCTTCACGGCTGCGCACTTGTGCTTGCCGGCAGGGAACGGCAGGCTGGTCGTGCTGCTGAAGGCCTCGAACCGCTCGGCGTCGATCGGCCCGTCCTTGCCGTTGAGGGCCTTCTGCAACTTCTCCCATGCGGACTTGTCCGGGAAGAAGGCCTGCGTCACGCAGAACGTCCGGCCGTCGTAGTCGCCATCGAGGAACCATGCGGCGACCTTGCTCGCGCCCGTCGAGTTGATGCTGTTGTCCACGGGGTTGTAGACGTCCACCCCCTCCATCGTGACAGCGTACTCCGTCCCGTCGTCTCCCTTGCGCGAATCGACGCGGACGCGGGGCTGGCCGAAGACCGTGAACAACTGCCCGCCGCCGGGTGAGACCGACTCCTTGAGAAGCCCGTTCATACCCGGGTTGATGTCGGGTCGGATATGCGCGAAGTGGATCTTGAGCTTGGGGTGCGGAGCTCCACCACCCTCATTCAGGATCGCCTGCGCCTCGGCGGTGAAGTTGAAGGCGGCGACCACGAGGTGGTCATACAGCCGTCCTGCGGGCTTGATCAGTTCCTCGACCATCTTCGCGGTCACCGGGCCATACTGCGGGCCGAAGACGACGCCGACATTGTTCGATCCGTCTGGATCACGGTCCTCATCGCCGACGGCGACCCAGCGACCCTCGGCATGGAAACCGCTGGACTTCCCGCTCTCGTAGAGGGGCTCCAGACGTGTCCACTTCATCTGCTTGTTGTTCAGGAATCGCACGCCGTCCGCGCGAAGGAAGCGGATCATCTGGTCCAGGTACGCTCCCACGTTGGCGACCTCCAGCGACCCGGTCGCCTCGACCATCCGCACCTCGAACGTGTCGTTGATGTCCTCGGGAGCGCCTCCGAACTCGGGGCCGACGTCCACGGCTTCGCCCAGCGTCATTTCCGGTGGCTGCACTGCTTCGACGCTGAACGGCCCGCTCACCCGCGTCACGCCGCGGACCACCTCGGGCTGGTCCACCAGTTCCTCCTGTTCGGCGCTCGCGGCGATGCACGCGTTCACCTCGTCCATCTTCGCCCGCCACGCGGCGCGGTACGCCGTCATCGCCTCGGCCAGCCCCTTGGGCCAGTCCGTGTCGGTGTCGAACGGCATCTCCCAGTGGTACCAGCCGTCGAACTTCGCATCGACGGTGTACTTGACGCCCTTCTCCCGGTTGTCGGGCGGCAGCACCCACCGCCGACGGTCGGCGTCCGTCACGGCCCGCTTGCCCTCGTCCTTCTCCTTCTTTGCGAGCTTCCCCGCAAGCTTGGGGCGGAGCGAAGGGTCCTTCTTGAGCGCCGCCGCGAGCTCCGCGTTCGCCCTCTTGAGGGCCGCGTCAAGCAGCGGCTCATGCTTGGCAAAGATTGGATCGAGCGCGACGTTCTGCGCGATGCTTTTGAGCGTGATGTGCGGCACAGTCTTGTAATGGAATCCGCTCGACGGGTCGGGCACGTCCAGCCCGCGCGAGTCCTTCCGCGTCGCCTTCGTCTTGTACTGCTCGAACTTCGCGGTCAGCAATCGCTGGCGAGCAACTGCTACGGCGACGCGACTCGTATCGATCGTGATCCACCGGCGACCCCACTGCTCCGCGACGAACGCTGTCGTGCCGGATCCGCACGTTGGGTCGAGCACAAGATCACCAGGATCGGTGGTCATCAGGACGCAGCGAGCGACGGCCTTTGTACCACTCTGCACGACATAGAGCTTTTCGTCGGTGAAGTTGCCGGTCGCCGTGTCGGACCACATCTTCGTGACCGGGATGGCGGGAAAGTCATCGATCCTGCGCACATATTGGAGACTGTTTTCCGCCTTGTGCAACCGATCAGCCTGACCGAGCCGCTGAAGACCGGCGAGGTTTGTCTTCCATCGCTGGCCATACTGACGACCGTCGTATACGAACGGGACAACAGGATTTGGGCTTGAGGTGATGTTGTCCGCTTTGTACACGGTCGCACCGTCCGGCAGATCGCGTGTGTCCTTCTCTTCGCGAGTCATGCCGCGACGGCGGCCATCTGGCAGCTCGATCCAGCCGTAGTTAGTCGCAGTCCCCTGATCGGCGCTCTTCTCGAAGAAGACGGGGTGGTACTTGGCCCGTTCGATGTCTCGGGCGTACCAGAGCAGAATGTCAAACTGATCGGGCAGAAACGTCTTCGTCAGACCGCTGGTCTTGACGTATGCGATTTCGCCGCAGAAGTTGCTGCTGCCGAACACCTCATCCATCAGGGCACGAACGCGGTGGACGTTCTCATCGCTGATCTGCACGAAGATGCTGCCCGTATCGGCGAGCAGTTCTCGGGCGACTACGAGGCGGTCACGGAGGTACGAGAGGTACGAGTGGATGCCCAGATGCCAGGTGTCCCGGTACGCCCGCACCATCTCCGGCTCGCGGGTGAGATCCTCTTGCTTGTCCTTCACGTCGCGTTTGCCGACCTCGGGCTGGAAGTTGCTGGCGAACTTGATCCCGTAGGGCGGGTCCATGTAGATCATCTGGACCTTGCCCGCGAGGTCTTCACGCCGAGCCAGCGACGACATGACCTGCAGCGAGTCGCCCAGGATGAGGCGGTTGGCCCAGTCCACATCGTGTCGGTAGAACTGAACGGCTTCGTGATATTCCTGCTCGGGGTCGGCGAAGAGGAACTTGGATGCATCCTGACGCGCCGCTACCTTCAGAATGGCCTGGGCGCTGATCCGCTCGTGGATGTGAAGCGCGACGGGGTCCACGGCGAAACCGGGCTTCTCGCGCTTTCCGGTCCATTCCAGCCACGGCTCCTGGATGCGGAGCGCCTCGGCGAGCGTGCGAGCCTCATCATCGGTGAGGGGGCTGCGGCGTGCCTTGGCCAAGAGTTCCTGCAGCGCGTCGGGCTTGCCGTGCTGATCGAATCGCAGCACCGGCGGCAGGTGCGGGTTGTAGGCGTACTGAGCCTTAGGGATGACCGGGACGGTGCCCTCGGCGGCGATCTTGGCGGGTGGGATGTTGCGGCGCTTGGCACTGGGGTGCCGAATGTCGCCCATCGGCAGGCCATCGCTGCCCGCCGCGGGCGATTTCCCCTTACTGCTCGTCTTGCCGGACTTCTTCGCCACAGGTGACTCCGAACCACGTTTCTGCGCCCGTCCGGCCACCGGTGGTCGGCGCGTTGCCTTTGGGGGTGGTCGGGAGCCAACTCCGCACTGAAAGTGTACCCGAACGCTTTACGATAGGTGGGGAGTGTCGCGGCATCCGCAACCCGCTGAGCGCTCGCTCTCGGCGACCCCCATCTGTCGCGGGTCGAAGTCGTGCGAGCACAGTACAATCCACGAAAGCCCAGTCGCCGCCGCCATGGCGATTGGCTCCGGAGCGGCCCATTTGATCGACCCCGAGAGCATCTCTGCCCTTCGTTCCGAACTCGCCACCAGCATCCAAGGCGATCGGCGGGTCCTTGACGAGCTTCGGGAGGATGTGCGCCCGCTGAAAGGGCAGACGCGGAAGATTCAGCCCCGGAGCACCACAGCAATCTCTCTGGTGGGCACCGACGGCGGCAACAACAAGATCGAGTTCGACCCGTTCATGGTTCAGCTGGTGCGGGTCGTGGACTCGAGCAACAACGAGTACTGCCTGGAAGTGGTGACGCCGACGACCGACCGAACGGCGGTGAACGCCCGGCACTTCGATGCTGCTGGAGCGCCTAAGACGGCGCTTGGCCAGATGCTCACGAAGCTGCTGCCCGCAGGAGAGCGGTCGATTTGGAACGTCACGTCGATGATCCCCAAGCCGCCACAGCCGGGCGCGAAGATCGAACCGATCTCGCCGAGCTGGGTACAGGTCTATCGGGAGCTGACCGAGTGGGCAGTGTTGTTGAAGCTCGTCAGCGAGCTTCAGTACGGATCGGACACGGTGATCATCGCGGACGGCAACCTCCGCAGCAAGGTGTTCCAGGGCGAGCTCTTCATCAAGTACAGGCAGCTTCTCAACGACGCGATTGAAGCGCAGAAGAAGAACAAGCGGAACATCTATCTCGCGGGCGTTTCCAAGGGCAGCAAGGTGCTCCAGCGCTATCGCCTGGCAATGGGGATCGAAGGCGTCCTTCGAACGGACTATCCTGCCTATGTTGAAGTGCCGCGAGAACTGGAGGAGAAGTCCTACGTGTGGGGCGAGTACGCCCGCGGGGACGAGGAGGCCGGGAAGCTCGGGGGCGAGGCGAACAAGTTCGTCGGCGGGAAGATGTTCTTCGTGAAGTTCGGCTCACGGCCGCACGACCCGATCTGGCCGATCGACATCTTCATCCCGCAGGCCAAGGACGCGCCGACGGTGTTGGGCTACATGCTCGCGGATGCGATCGACGGCTTCCCGGTACCGTTCTATCCCCAGTGCCTGCAGCGCGCTCACGAGAACGCGGCGCTCGTTGATTTCGACATGACCATCTTGCAGGACGAGGTCGTCCGTTCGGTCAGGGGGATCCTCGCCGAGCACGCGGGTCGCCTGGATGAGATGTCGCTGCAGCCGAGCGACCCGGCTGCTGCCCGCTATCGCTAAGACCCCGGAGGCCACCCTTGCAACTGTTCCCCAAAGACAAGACGATCGGCATCTTCCGTGGCTTCACCGAAGGCGGGCTGGAGTTTCACGCTGACCTGGCGCTGCCGTACCAGAGCAACTTCCAGAACATCCCGATGCACGGGCAGCTTGTTCTTGTGCAGCTAGAGACGCCCAATGAGGCGGTGCTGGGCCGTATCACGTCGCTGTCCTCCGACGGTCGCCTGACCGGTGCTGCTGGTGAGGATTTCAACATTCGCGCAATGCGAGAGTCACGCAACGTACCTGAGCAGCTGCGCGAGGACTACCTGAAGTACCGCGTCGATATTCGGGTGCTCGGTGTGCTTCGGGTGAACGGAGACAAGAAGCTCACGTTCGTGGCGTCGCACCGCCGTCTGCCGCATGTGGGTAGCCCCGTTGCATTCGTCGACGATGTGATCCTGAAGGAGTTGCTTGGACACAACACCGACGGCGCGACCATTGGGCACTACGCGATGGGCGAGTACGTGTTCACGGGTGGGCGGACCGCCGTGGCCCCGGACGAGTGGGTGCAGCACCTGAGCCCAGAGCTGAACGTCCGCTTCCTGGCAAGCAGTCTCGTTTCTCGCCGCACTTTCGTGTTCGCCCGAGCCGGCTTTGGCAAGTCGAACCTCAATAAGCTGCTTTTCTCGGAGCTGTACCGCGCTGATCCGAAGGTGACCAAGCGGGGCGGCAAGCAGGTGCCCGTCGGCACGATCATTTTCGATCCCGACGGTGAGTACTTCTGGCCCGACGACAAGGATCGGCCCGGATTCGCCGACGTCCCGCACCTGAAGGACCGGCTCGTCATCTTCACGTCTCGGAAGATCGAGAGCAAGTACTACATGTCGTTCGTGGCTGCCGGCGTCAAGCTGGACATCCGAACGCTCAGCGCCAGCGACGTGATCTCGCTCGCACTCTCTCCGGAAAAGCAGGACCAGCAGAACGTGGCCAAGCTGCGGTCCGTCCGCGGGCAGAACTGGTCCGATCTCGTCGACCTGATCTTCCAGGATGGCAACTCGGCGAGCGTCGACGAGGTGAAGCGGCTGCTCAATGCTCGCGACATGAGCGATATGGAGGTATTCGCCGCCCGAGCCAACCTAACGCGCATCGTGAACATGCTCCACGATCCGGCGAGCCGGCTCATGGATGCCCTGCTGGCCGCACTCAAGGAGGGCAAGCTCTGTGTCGTTGACGTCTCCCAGCTTCGCGGCGGACCTTCGCTCGTTCTGAGTGGGCTGATTCTTCGACGGATTTTCGACCGCAATCAGGAGGAGTTCACGAAAGAGTCACCGCAGAGCATCCCGACCATCGCTGTCGTCGAGGAGGCACAGTCTGTGCTCAACGACAAGGCCTCCGCTGCTCAGCCGTACATCGAATGGGTCAAGGAAGGCCGCAAGTACGACCTGGGTGCGATGCTGATCACACAGCAGCCCGGCAGCATCCCAGGCGAGATTCTGAGCCAAGGCGACAACTGGTTCATCTTCCACTTGCTGTCGGCCGCCGATCTCCGCTGCGTGAAGGGTGCCAATGCCCACTACAGCGACGACCTTCTGAGTTCGCTGTTGAACGAGCCCATTCCTGGGCACGGCGTGTTTTGGAGCAGCGTGGGGGGCCGCCCGTTCCCGATTCCGTTCCGGGCGATGCTCTTCGAGGGCCTCTACAAGACCGTCGACCCGACATACTCGGCACCGGCGGTGGACACATTCGCCAGTCGGCTACGCGCAAAGCTGCTTGGCGAGGTTCAGCAGGCGGTCGCAGCAAGCGGCAACGTCGCGACCGCTGACTCATCCGGCGGTGACAGCGAAACTGATCGAAGCACTCAGGCCCCGGACTTCCTGACTCTGTCTCGCCAAGTTGCGCTCTCGAAAGTGCGAGCGGACGCCGACTTGGTGAAGTCACTTGAATCAGGAAACGCGACTTGGGGCGTGGTTTGGTACAAGCTCAAGGATGCGCTTCCCGACACGATCGAGGACCGTGATGAGCTGGCGAACCAGTTGGTTCCAGAGTTTCTGGACGGGCTATTCGGCAAGGGCGAGTGGCATACCGAGAAGCGCATGACCAAGAAGGGCGAGCAGAAGCCGTTCATCAAGAAGGGCAAGGGCGTCTAAGCCAGGACCGCGTAGAAGTCGTGCTCCTCCTTCGGCGCGGGCCCGCCGTGCACGAACTGCGTAGCCTGGCGACGGCCTTCGTTGGCATCGCCAGCTGACACCGCCGTCGTGAGACGCCATCCCGACGCCTTGAGCGAGGTCTTCAGCAGTTCCACCGGGTCCACGTCCCGGTCGGCTATGCCGCCGAACCGGATCACAAGTCTGGCATCCTCAGCAGCATTTGCCGCAATGCCCTTCCACACCTTCCGAAGATCGGCCGCGAAGTCCTCAGCCGACCCGTGGTCCAATTCTCGTTCAGGAGGTCTATAGGCAACCTTTGCTGGCCCACCCAGGAACCAGTTCCGCAGCCACTGGTCCGGGATGTACGTTCGCATGCCGTAGTACGGCGGCGAGGTGATGGCCCAGCGGAACTTCCGGTTGCCGAACACTCCTTCGACACGACTGTCGCCGAGAACGACGCGGGTCGGTGTTTGTCCTGGCCGCTCTGACAGGTACCGACGGGCGCGGGTCCTCACGACCTCTACCACGTCGACGACGGGTGGCTTAAGCCGGCGCTTCCGCCAAAAGCGAACCGCGTAGTCCGGCTTGGGCGCGAAGGTGCGAGGGCACTGATTGGACAAGTGAGATGCTGCCGACTTGGTGCGTGGCCCGTGAAGCGCCCCGAGAAGGATTGCCCGCAGGAGCAGCCGCGAGTCGCACGAACACTCCCGCAAAAGCTCTTTTCGGAGCCAGCAGATTTGACGGAGAACGGAGCGCTCGAACGCTCGCTCCCAGAACTCACCCTGCGGAACGCTCACCCGCGACGGCATGTCGTCCAAGATGCCGACGGCGACACGAACTACATCGCTCACGCGCGCGTCCGCCAACTTCGCCTTGGTCAACGCCACTGCGACGGGGCTGCTGTCGACACCCATCGAAGAGAGCCCCAGCAGCCTCGCCGCGTAGTTGGTTGTACCGCGTCCGCAGAAGGGGTCGACCACCCAATCGCCTCGCTGAGCGCGACCTCGCAAGACGCGAAGCGGGAAGTCGAGCGGAAACATGGTGTAGTACGGACAGATGGCGTTCAGCGCCTTCAGAGGCTCTTCGATGCGCGAACACGGGGACGTGGCGGGGGCGGTCTTCACGGCGACAGAGTGTACGGGGAGCCCGATCGGGGAGACGGACCGCAGTCCGCGCGTGTCGATGAGGCGCTACTGCTCACTTCTCTGCTGCGACATCGAATGCGCTGCGCGACAAACCCCGCCGGCGATCAGAGAGGTATGGGCGAGGGCTGAGTCCCTCGCCGAATGCCACGCCACGAAGCCCGAAACAACCCGACGCCGGTGGGCTCGCTGTGCCTTCCGGCCCGCGCCGTCGAGCTCCTTGCAGCGGGGGCGGCCCGGCTGATCGACGCGAGCGCCCACGACTTCGGCGGGAGCGTCGAGCATGCCGATTCCTCCCGGGCGGGACTTGAACTCGCGCAGCATGCCGCCCTCAGTGTGCCTATGGGTGAACGGCACCGCCCCGAACCGGAGAACCCGGGGCGCTGCTGCCCGAAGGAGCCCGAAGGACGATGAGCGCGACGGCAACCAGCACCATCCAGCAACAGATCGACGATCTCCGCGACATGCCCGTTTCACGGCTGCGTGAGCGGTATGCGGAGGTCTTCGGCGAGCCAACGTCCTCGGGCAACCGCCAGTGGCTCTATCGACGGGTCGCTTGGCGAATCCAGGCGCTGGCGGAGGGCGACCTGTCCGAACGGGCCCGCCGTCGGGCAGCCGAGTTAGCCCGGGACGTCGACGTGCGGGTCAGGCCGCCGGGGGAACGGGAAGGCAACGAACCCAGGGTCGGGGCGCGGCTCGTCACGGTCACCGGGCGAATCGCTTCCGCCGGGGCCGACCGCCTGCCTGCGCCGGGCAGCGTGCTGCGACGCACGGTCAAGGGTGTTGAACACGAGGTGACGGTGCTGCCCCACGGCTTCGAGCACGAGGGGAAGACGTATCGCTCCCTGTCGGCCGTCGCGACGGCGATCACCGGGTCGCACTGGAACGGGTTCCTCTTCTTTGGCCTGACCAAGAAGGGGTCCGCATGAACGCCGCGAGCACCAAGCGTGCCGGCGCTCCCCGCCGCGCAGCCGCCGAGGTCACGGTCAGCGGGCCCGCGACTGCTCGTGGCACGAAGTGCGTCCGCTGCGCGATCTACACGCGCAAGAGCACGGAGGAGGGGCTGAGCCAGGAGTTCAACTCGCTCGACGCGCAGCGCGAGAGCGCCGTCGCGTACATCGCCAGTCAGAAGAACGAGGGGTGGTCTTGCGTCCCAGACCGCTACGACGACGGCGGCTTCACCGGCGGCAACATGGACCGGCCCGCGCTCAAGCGTTTGATGGACGACATCGAGGCGGGCAAGATCGACTGTGTGATCGTCTACAAGGTGGACCGCCTCAGCCGGTCGCTGATGGACTTCGCGCGGCTGATGGCCCTCTTCGACCGGAAGGGCGTGTCCTTCGTCTCGGTAACCCAGCAGTTCAACACCACGCACTCGATGGGCCGGTTGACGCTGAACATCCTGCTGTCATTCGCGCAGTTCGAGCGTGAGATCATCTCCGAGCGGACGCGCGACAAGATCGCGTCGGCCCGCCGCAAGGGCAAGTACCAGCACGGCAAGCCCGTCCTGGGCTACGACTTCGTGCCCGCGCCCGCCCCGTTCACGGGGCGACGGCTGGTGGTCAACAAGATGGAGGCGGAGCGGGTCCGCCGGATCTTCGAGTTGTATCTCGAGGCGGGGAGCATCCTCCGCGTCGCGGACGAGTGCAACAGCCGCGGGTGGACCACCAAGTCGTGGACCACGACGGCCGGGCGCACGGTGGGCAACCGGGAGTTCGACAAGACGATCATCTCCCGTTTGCTCCGAAACCCGCTGTATGTCGGGAAGGTGCCGCACAACGGCGCGGTCTACGACGGCGAGCACGAGGCGATCGTCGAGGACGACCTCTTCCGCCGTGTCCAGGCGAGGTTGAAGCTCGCCGGCGAGCGCGGCGGTGCCGGCGTCAAGAACTCAACCGGCGCGCTCCTGGGCGGGCTGGTCCGGTGCAAGGGGTGCGGGTGCGCGATGTCGCCGAGCAGCGCCTCGAAGAAGAAGCCCGATGGGACTCGGACCCGCTACCGCTACTACGTCTGCTCCCACGCCGTGAAGCGCGGAAGGCAGCACTGCGCGGCCCCTTCGCTGCCCGGCCCGGCGCTCGAGGCGTTCGTGCTCGAGCAGGTCAAGGCGCTGCTGGCCGACTCCCCGCAGATGACGGTTGTCGTTGACCGGGCGATCGACCTGCTCCGCGAGGCGGCGAGCGCCCGGCTCGCCGAGCAGACGCGGCTCCGCGGTGTGCTCGACCGGCTCGCGAGCGAGGAGCCGACGGCCGCCACGCGCCGCGAGGTCGAGCGGGTGCGGCGGACACTGGCGGCCGTCTCCGCGCAGGTGGCTGCGGACGCCGAACGGCTGATCGACGAGGACGAGGTTGCTGGAGCAGTCGAGGCCTTCGACGGGGTCTGGGACGCGATGACGCAGTCCGAGCGCGCCGAGTTCCTCCACGTCGTGATCGCATCCGTCGAGTACGACGGGCAGACCCAAAACGTCGCGATCACTTTCAAGCCGGAGATCGCGCCGGCGGAGGCACCCAACTGATGCGAACCGAGCCGTGCCAGCCCGCGATCGCGTCAGACCGGGTCCCACTCACGAGGACGGCACGGTTCGTCGCGCCGGGCAGAGAGCGCACAGCCCGAGATCCAGACACGGCCAACGACGTGGTGCCGCCCGGCCGCGTCCCCCGCGTCGCGCGGTTGATGGCGCTGGCGATCCGGTTCGACTCACTGCTGCGGGAAGGGTCGGTCAGCACGCAGGCCGAGCTGGCGGCTGTCGGGCACGTCACCCGAGCCCGGGTCACACAGATCATGAACCTGCTCCACCTCGCGCCGGACATTCAAGAAGCGATCCTCAACATGCCGCCAGTGATGTCTGGGCGTGACCCCTTCGGCGAGCATGAACTGCGGTCGCTCGTGTCGATGGTGGAGTGGCCCCGGCAGCGGGAAGCGTGGCGGGCGTTGACCGGGGATCGCATCACTTCCGCCGCCGATCGATAACTCCCTCATCAGACAGGCTTTCCACGCGAACTCCACACCCTAAACGCAACCGACACGGTCCAATGAAGAACGCGTGATGTTTGGTTCATGACCGGGTACGATGGGGCAGTGATCGCGGGGGTTTCGCGGTCGCCGCGGCACCCCGGCGGAGCTCGGGGAATGTCCTGTCGGGGTCGGTCCATGGCGCAGAGCATCCGTCCGAGCCGTTTCGTCAAGCCAAGTGTTCTCAAGCAAGTCGATCCGCAACTGCTGATGCAGTTGCTCGAGCCGTTCTCCGCGGCGCTGGCCGCGCGGGGGATCGTGATCGAGCGCGGGCGTGAGCCGGACTTCGCCGCGCTGGGTCGCGTGCTCATGCATCCCGACGAGAACACGCCTCTGGACTTGATCGAGGCCCTCTGCCTCATCCACGCCGTTTCCGACGACGACAGTTACGACCGGCTCCGCAGCGATGCCCAGGCCGCGGGCATCGTCCTCGAGAGCGATCTGCCCGCGCCGGATCTGGCGTTGCGGGTGTACTTGTCGGACCGCGCCATCATCGAACGGATGCACGCCGAGCGTCTGTCGACCAAGCCGCGGAAGTTCGAGTCGTTCATGACCTCTGTGGAGCCCGCGCCGAAGATCGGGCTTCCTGCTGATGCGGCTGTCCAGGCGCTGCAGGCCGGGCTCGGAGCCGACTTCTTCGACAACCATCGCGGCAAGGGCGTGCGCATCTTCCCCTTCCGGACGGAGACCGGGTTCCGGCTGCTTGTCCGTCGCGGGAGCACGCTGAAGCGAGAGGTCACCATTGACGCCGACGGCGAGACTCGCTCGATCGTGTTCCGCCCGGAGGGGTACGACGTTGTTCGCTACAACGGCCAGACGGGTGAGCTGAGCATCAACGCCCCGGTCAAGCGCGACGTCCGAGCGTACTGCTCGATGATCGGACGGCACATCTTCAATGACTCGCTGCTGTTCGACGCCGACAGCCCGGGTCGGAAGTTCTCGCTGCGGCCGATCATCGAGAAGGGGCCGGATTGTCTGCAGTGCGAGGACTGCCCCGGGATCATCGCCGTGCGCCTGACCTCGGTGTCGTGGGAGCACGACGACGACCTCGACGCCGGCGAAACCCTCCGCTCCGAGGACGTGTTCGAGA
>DASVYC010000087.1:0-11834 GCA_036392375.1 Phycisphaerales bacterium | reverse complement strand
CGAGTGGTTGGAGGACGAGACGTGCCCGATCCAGCAGTGAACGGGGGTCGGATGTTCGATGCGGAACAAGTCTGAACCACTCAGGGGATCGTCTCGCTTCCAAAGATGCGAGCTTCTGAAGAGTAACGGAAAGAACTGCGGGCCGCGAACACATTGGCCGACCAGCAGGGCTTAAGGACCATGGAGGCACCCTGCCGACGCCGAGTCTGCGTCGCAGATCGGGAGAGGGCGGCGCGAAGTGCGCACAACGCACAATGACTGGTAAGTTCTTGCTCGTCATGGGCCGATTCACCCACGAAGTCGACGCATCCACTCAAGCAGACCGTGGTAGTCCTTTAGAGCCAACTGAGATCCGAGACCGCGCGTGGCAGCCAACGCGGGCTTTGAAAAGGTCGAGGTCGTGACGATGAGCCCAGCGTTGGCTCGCTTCTCACACACCACTCCGTAAAGACTCCGAACGATCTCGACGCCAACTTTCCGAGAACGCTTGTATCGCTTGCACTCGACAAGGAACAGAAGCTCCAAGGCCTGGAGTCGTCGCATCGCAAGCACGTCATAACCACCATCCCGAGTTTGCGGGGTCAGCCGAACCTCGAACCCATCCCGATTCAGCATCTCCGCAACGAATTCCTCGAACTTGCGGTCCCCTATCTCCTGCATTTGTTCCGGGCACGCCAGCATTTTGGCCAAGAAGTCATCCCAATAGCGCTTGGGGTCGACTGCAATCGGCGCTTCGTTCTCGTCAAACAAATCATCGTCACGTTCGAGGTACAGCAGATCGATCTGGTCTGACAACGTCCACTCTTGGCGGAATCGCATTGCAGCGGCACTTGCATTCCCCGGCAACGCTACACACTCAATCTGTCCACTCGAATCAATGTGTACGGCTATCCATTCTGATTCATCGAGCAAGATGTCGATGCGATCGGCCTTTCCATCGCCACGTCTCATCTTCCAGTCGCGTGATCCAGCCTGATCGAGGTCTGGAAACGGCTCTCCGGCGGAAAAGATGTCCAACTCAATGAACGGGTCGTCGAGCGGTCCAAAGGTCGGCTGGCATAGAAGGCAACGAAGATCAAGCCGCCTGTCCACCGCAAGTAGATGACCTTCAGTCAGTCCAGACCTGCGTAACAGATCGGTTGTTCCCCGCACATAGATGGACGCGTCAGCACCCATGATTGCTGCGGCCAGCGCTATTGTTGTATCGTTACCGAAATCAGACATGGGAAATGGTACCGCCAGGGATTGCGTTGCCCGCGGACGCGGGAAGGCCATGGAGGCCCGACACGGGATGATTGCATCGCGTGGGTATCGACGGTGAACGGTCGGATATCTTGAGCGACAGGCGCCTCTCGCCGCAGCCGAGACGGGTTTCACGAGCACGAAGCGCGTAAGCCCGCCGCGAAGACAGAGAACCTTGGAGGTGGCTCGGCTTCGTGGCTGATTCGTACTCCCGCCGACCCGACCGTGGTGAGGCGTCAGACCAACAAGTCTGACACCAACCCCTGACTCGCGGCTCGGATGATGCGCCCCGTGGTCGATGGGACACCGAGCCCTGACTCGAAGCTCCGCACCTTACCCTTGCTACCAGCGGAATGCACTCGCGTCCGGCCCGAAACAAAAGTCCCAACATCCCACCTCCGACATACGACATCGCTCATCTCCCCTTTCTCTGAATAAACCCTTGACCGAACCCCAATAATGTGTTAAGAAATGGTGAAGCGGATCCGCCCGCCGCGCCGAAGCTCTGGAATCCGCCGCAGTTGCGACGCCGGGTTCCGAGGCTGTTCGGTCGCTGGCTGGTGGATCGCATTCGGGTGCGCGACGGGGTTTCCGAGCAAGGAAAGCCGCGCGGGGCCCGACGGGTAGGAAGGGATCGACCATGCGGCGGCGTGGAAGGCACCGCGCCCCGTTGGTTCGAGTTCGAGCGTTCGTGCCGTCCGCGGCCTCTCACACGCCCGCGGCACGGCCCTTGGAATGGAATCCAAGGTTGATGGAGCTGGTTCGATGATCGAGTTTCTGCAAGCTGCCGGCGGCGTCGCGCTGCTGCTCTTCGCCATCCGATTCCTCCGCAAGGGGCTGGACCGGCTCATCGGCGACAAACTGGACGTGTGGCTCGGACGAGTCGCCGGTGGCCCGGTCCGCGCCACCCTCGCCGGCGCCGGCCTGGGCGTCGTCGTTCCCAGCAGCACCTCGCTCAGCCTGCTCACCGTCTCGCTCGTCAAGGACGAGCGGCTCTCCCTGCACCGCGGCATGGCCCTCATCCTCGGCGCCTTCATCGGCATCACGCTCACCGTCCACCTCATCGCCATCAACGTCTTTCACTACGCCCCCATCCTCGCCCTCTTCGGCGTGCTGCTCTTCCAGGGCACCAGCCGCGAATCCTGGCGCGCCGTCGGCCAGATCATCCTCGCCATCGCGTTCCTGTTCCTGGGCGTCAGCGTCATCTCCGACTCGACCAAGCTGCTCGCCGCCACCAAAGAGCTGCCCCAGCTCCTCGAGATGGCTGCGAACAACCCGCTGCTGCTCTGCGTCTTCGGCGCCGCCCTCACCGTCGCCGCCCAGTCCAGCACCGCGACCATCGCGGTGATCGTGGCTCTGGGCATCACCGACGAGCGGCTGATGAGCGACGCGGTGGCCCTGCCGTTCATCGTCGGTGCCAACGTCGGCCTCGCCGCCACGCTCGCGATCGCGGGCTGGTCGCAGGTGGACTCGCGCCGTCTGGGTCTGGGTGTGCTGGTCTGCCGCGGCACGGTCGCCGCCATCGTGCTGTACATGCTCCCCCTGCCCGTGCAGTGGATGCACGAGATCCCCTTCGGCCTCGCCGGGCGGATCGCCACGGCCCACACCGCGTTCAACATCGTCTGCGCGGTTGCGATGATGCCCTTCCTCAAACCAATCGCGCTGTTCGTCACGACGCTCACGGGCCAGGGCGCCCGCGAGGCCGGGACGACGGCGCTCCGGATCACCCGCTGGCCCGACGACCCAGCCGTCGCGCTCACGCAGAGCAAGCGTGAGATCGGCATCGTCTGCCGCGAGATCGTCGACATGCTGCAGGACGCCTGGGACGCGCTCAAAACCGGCGACGAGACGCTGGTGCAGCAGATCCGCCGTCGCGATGATCAGGTCGACCGCCTGGACCGCCAGATCAAGCGTTTCCTGACGCAGCAGCTCTCACCCGATCTCGCAACCGACCTCGACAAGGACCGCGACCGCCAGCTCCGCTTCCTCACCGACCTCGAGACCATCGGCGACGTCATCGACCGCAACCTGGTCGGCGCCGCCGTCAAGAAGACCCGCAAGGGCGTCCGCTTCAGCGAAGCGGGCTGGGAAGAGATCAAGGGCTACTTCCGCGGCACGCAGGCCACCCTCGAGCTCGCCAGCGCCGTCTTCATGTCCAACTCACACGACATGGCCCGCAAGCTCCTCGAGCACAAGGCCCGCATGCGCGACGAAGAGATCCGCCTCCGCGAGACCCACTACGACCGCCTCCAACGCGGCGGCCAGCAAACCCTCGAGACCACCGAGCTCCACCTCGAACTGCTCAGCCAGCTCAAGCACATCAACCACGTCGTCAGCGGCGTGGCCTACGGCGTGCTCAACGGCAGCCTCGAGAACAACCCGCTGCAGCTCCGCGGCGGACTGCCGGCGGCGATCTAATAATGCGGAGATGCGGCATCGGCGTCTTTTTCTGGGGCGATAGCACTCGCATTCATGCAGGAGTCACTTCACCAACTCTCCGGCTTGTGAAATGTGCCTTTCACGTCCGAAAGTATGGGCGGGAACTGACAAGCTTCAAGTACCCCTTGACGAATCTGTTTCATGAAAGTCGCGTGGGCTAGAAGTTGCTTCGACGGATGTTTGTGTGGACACAAGATGCCCACGCTCTTGTTCAGCTCGTGTCGAACGATCCGAACCGGCTCGAGAAGATCCGAGTCGTTGGTAATGAGCACCGCCGTATCGAACTCGTCGCGAAAACCGTCCCGCAGCAAGTACGTCGCGATGTTGACGTCAGAACCTTTTTCTTCGGTCTTGAGAACTTTTGCAAATTGCTGGTCCGCGGTTGGTTTCGCGAGCGGTAGCTTTCTGACATGTGTCAGGAAGTGTCCCAAGTGCACGGTCACGAGAGGTGAAGCCCGAAGAGCACGAAGGTAAATGTTCTGATTCACAGGGGACTGGTCACCCGGCTCTCTCGCGCTCACGATCGCGGTGAAGTACCGAATCCGAACAAGCTCGTGGCTCGGCAACAGCATGGCACACACCGCCGGGATGTCGAGCCATTTCCACGGCGTGCCCTTGACGGCGCCGAAATAGAGATTGAACCCATCGACATAGACAGCGGTTCTCACCGCCACAAAATAGCAGAAGCCGCCCGGGGGCGGCTTCGCAGCCTACGCCGAGGCGTAGGGGTAGTTCTGTTGATCTCTTCGGTAAATAGTAGCCCGAGTTTTGAATAAAGGCCAGAGAAACACCACTTAGTGCGGCGGTGTGTACGTCAAGGGCCCGCCCGGCCCCAGGTTCACGCCCACCATGTACCACACCAGAAGCAGCCCCGTCCAGAACACGAAGTACACGCACGAGTATGGCAGCATCAACGCGATCTGCGTCCCCAGCCCCGCGCCGGGCTTGTACTTCTGCAAGACCGCCAGCACGATCAACGCGTAGCTGTTGAGCGGCGTCACCACGTTCACCACGCTGTCGCCGATCCGGTAGCACGCCATCATCAGCTCCGGGCTGATCCCCACGAACATGAACATCGGCACAAAGATCGGCGCCATGACCGCGAACTTGCTCATCAAACCGCTCATCGCAAAGTCGCCCGCGATGACGATCAGGATGAACGCGACGATCAGCACCGGGATGGGCAGGTCCGCCGAGACCAAAAGCTGCCCGCCCGCGTAGGCCAGCATGCGGTCGAGCTGGGTGTACTTGAAGTACTCAACGAACTGGCCCAGGAAGAACATGATCGTGAGGACCGGCACGATGGACTTGACGCCCGATTGCATCGCGTCCACGAAGTCCTTCTGGCTGCGGAGCGTGCCGACGACGATGCCGTAGGCCATGCCGGGCAGCATGAAGACGAAAAGCATCATCGGCACGATGACGTGGGCCCAGCGGTGACCGGGCTGCTCGAGCAATCGCAGCGCGCCGGTGCCTTCGCCCTGCACCGCCGACGCCGGGCCGCTGAGGAGCACGTGCCCGTTGGCGAGCGTCTGCTGGCCCTGGCCGTAGAGCGGCGCACCCTCCACGAAAATGAGCGCCATGAACGCGCCGGTCACGGCGATCATCGTCACCAACGCCGCGAGCAGGCCGCGCTTCTCGACCGGGCTCAGGCTCATGTCGTGGATGGTCTTCTCTTCCCCGCCCGTGCCCCGGGCCTTGTCCGCGGCCAGCAGCCGCGGCTCGACGATCTTGTCGGTGACCAGCCAACCCGCGACCATGAGCACGATGACCGACGCGCCCTTGAAGACCCAGTTCGCGGTCGGCAGCACGGTGCGCTCAGGATCGATGATCTGTGCCGCCTGCTGGGCCTGACCCGCCATGAACGTGTCGCTGGCGTTGAGGCTGAAGCCGGCGCAGAACCCGCCCGCGACCCCGCTGAACGCCGCGGCCAATCCCGCGATCGGCGAACGTCCCATCGCCGCATACAACGCCGCCGCCAGCGGCGGCAGGATGATGTACCCCGCGTCGCTCGCCAGCGAGCTGTTCGCACCCACCATCACGATGATCGGCGTCAGAAGTGGCTTCGGCGCAATCTGCGCCAGCCACCGCATCGCCGCCCCGAACATCCCGAACTTCTCCGCCAGCCCGATGCCGAGAATACTGACGAAGATCAGCCCGAGCGCCGGCAGGTGCGTGAAGTTCCGCAGCATCGACGAGAACATCCAGTAGATGCCCTCGCTGGTGAGCAACGTCCGCGGCGCGATCGGGTCGCCCTTGGGCTCGAGCGTGATCTCCGGGCGGCCGTCGGGCCCCAGCACCGGCACCATCACCGGCTTACCGTCCGCGTGCTTCGCCACCGCCCCGCTCGCGTCCTTCTTCTCAACGAGCTGCACCTTGGGCTGCACCGGTTGCACCTTCCAGCCCCACGCATCTCCCACCGCGGCGACCACGACGACGATGGCGGCAAACAGCGCGAAGAGCACCGCCGGTTCGGGAATCTTGTTGCCCAGCCATTCAATGAAATCGAGAATGCCGTTGCCCGTCCGGGGGGTTGTCGGTGTGTCGCTCATGATGGCTCGTCCAGTTCCGCGTCCGATCTCCGGCACGCCTCGCGGGGTCCGCGGCCGATCCGGGCGAGGAATCTACCGGATCGGCGACCGGAAGGAAAGCACAATCCGAGGAAACCATTGGGGACACCAACCACCGCAAACGAGCGCGGAACCGAAGACGGTCCGGCGGCATCGGACCGTACCGTTGATCTCGCAACGCTTCCCAGCCCCAAGGATCTCCCGATGACGATCGCCCCTTCCGCCCTCGCCCCCAAGCCCGTGGACGCCGCCGCCCTGCTCAACAACCTCAAGTGGCGCTACGCCGTCAAGAAGTTCGACCCCACAAAGAAGATCCCGGGCACGACGTGGCAGGCGCTCGAGCACGCCGCCGTCCTGTCGCCTTCGAGCTTCGGGCTGCAGCCCTGGCGCTTCGTGGTGGTGGACGACAAGGGCCTGCGCGAGAAGCTGAAAGGCGTGAGCTGGAACCAGTCCCAAGTCACCGACGCGTCGCACCTGATCGTTTTCGCGCGTCGCACCAATCTCGGCGCCGCGGACGTGCAGCGCTACATCGACAGCATCGCCGCGACCCGCAACGTGCCCAAGGAATCGCTCGACGGCTACAAGAACATGATGCTCGGGTTCGCCCAGCAGCCAGGACTCGACACGGGCCTGTGGGCCGCCAAGCAGGTGTACATCGCGCTGGGCGTCTTCCTCGCGACCGCCGCGAACCTGGGCGTGGACGCCTGCCCGATGGAAGGTATCGACCCCAAGCAGTACGACGAGCTGCTCAGGCCCGTGCTCGGCAACGACTACACCACGCTCTGCGTCGCAGCCGCGGGCTACCGCGCCAGCGACGACGCGATCGCGGGAATGGCCAAGGTGCGCTACGCCGTTGGTGATGTGGTGAAGCACGTGTAGCGCTGGCGACGCGCCATGACGCACGCCACGCCCAGCAACGCCAGCCCGCCCGGTCCGGGAATCACGTTGATGGTCGCCTCTTGATCAGTCCGGGCCGTTTCCGGCTGCGCAGACTGCTTGTTGCTAGGGGACCCGTCGTGGTAGAACGTCAGGCCCTTGGTGGCACCCGAGCCGAACGTTTTGTTCTTGAGCGTCATGACCCGCGCCGCGCCGTTCACGACCTTCAGCTCGCCCGTGATGAGCTGGAAATACGTCTGCGGCGGATCGGGGAGCGGTCCGATGATCAACTGCCCCGCAAACGAGGTGATGGACGTCGTCCCGATCGTGCCGCCCGAGATCTGGACAATCGTCGTCGAACCGCTCGACGCCGTCCGGACAACATTCTGAAGAGAGTCGCCCGCGCCCAAGTTGGTGACCTCGTTCGAACCGGTGAAGCGGTTAGTCGCCGCAGCGTTCCCCGTGCCGTCGGCCGTGGTGATCTTCGTGCCTACGTCGAAGTACGCGCCGATTCGGAAAGCCACCGTCTGCCCCGGCAGCGCGTTCACAGCGTGGGTCCACGTCCCTCCGCCATCCGAACTGACTTCAAACTTCAAACCCCAGCCCGCGCTGGCAAACGATGAAGCGATGACCACAGCCAACGACGCGCATGCAATCTTCATGATGAGCTCCTGACGCGGGCGTCCGCCGCGTGACGGGGGCCCGAATAAGTGTGACACAAGCAGTCGCGATCCGCAACAAATCCCACGGTTCTCACTCCGAAATCCCTGCCCGACGAGCATGCGTTGGGAGGGGACGGGAGAGGGGGACGGGCGCAAGACAACGCGAAACGACTACGGACGCGGATGCGGTCAGAAGTAGTCCTCTGCCAGCACTTTCCGCCAGTCGCCCATGTCCTTCACCGCGATCATCTTGATCCGCACCGCGTCGGCGCGCGGGTGATGCACGCTGAAACGCACACCGAATTTTCGCATCAAGCGGGCCGCGTGCCGCTCGCTCCACGTGGGCTTGCCGTCGGGCGAGACTTTGGGCGAGCCGGGACGCATCGTCCCGTTGACCGCCACCAGCAACCGGAAGTGCTCGTCCAGCACCGCCCGCTGCTCCTCAATCGTCGGCGGCCGGGGCGGCTCACCCCGCATCAGCGCCCGCGCCTGTGTGAAAATCCACGGGTTGCCGATGCACCCCCGCGCCACCGACACCGCGCTCACGCCCGCGTAGCGGATCATCAGGAAGATGTCCTCGGCTCGCCAGATGTCGCCCGAACCGAAGATGATCTTGTCCGGATGCCGCTCGCGCAGCTCCTTCAAAAACGTCCACCGCGACGGCCCGACGTACCGCTGCACCACCGTCCGCGCGTGCACCGTCGCCCACGCGTACCCGATGTCGTACGCCGCCGCGAAGATCTTCTCGAAGTTCTCCGCCATCTCCGGCGTGTCGTCGAAGCTCCGCCGCAGCTTCAGCGTGCACGGAATCTCCTTTGGCACCGCCTCGCGCACGGCCTCGAGAATACGGATCGCGCCCAGCGGCTCGGCCAGCCAGTGCCCGCCCCGCGCCTTGGCCTTGATCTTCTTGACCGGGCACGCAAGGTTGACGTCGATGGCTTGGAACGGAAGTGGAGCAGTGGAGGAGTGGGGCAGTGGAGCAGACGCAGAAGGAGCGGCAGCAGCAGAAGAACTCCGACCAGGACCCGCCGACACCTTCACCTGAAACCCGCCCGGAATGCTCAAATGCTCGCCCGGCTTGGGGAACTGCCCATCCTCATACGCCAGCTCGCGGTACGCGCGGTCGGAGCGGGTGCCCTGCTCGATCATCTTGATCGCCGAGGCGGCCATCTCGCGCGGGTCGCTGCCCATGATCTGACCGGCGAGCGGGTGATCGTCCTCGCCGCCGGGCACGTTGTCGTGGATCTCGCCCAGGTCGGCCTTGGCGAACCCGCGCCCTCCCGCAAGCAGCGTGCGGTCCAGCAGCGCCTCGGTCACGCAGAACGGGCAGCCGTGCTTGCGGGCGATGAGCCGCATGGCGGCGTCGGAATAGCCCGCGAGCCCCGCCTGGAAGAACGGCGCATCAAACCCCGGCACCAACGCGAGAATCCGCGGGTCGATCCCCAGCCCGCCGTGCGACCGTCCGATCTCCGCCGCCACCCGCCAAGCGTCCAGATCCTCGATCCCGGGCGCGATCGCGGGCGTGGGAGCCGTGGCGTTGTTGGAGATAGACTCCTCCCCGCCCTCGCAGGAGATGTCGGATGCGTCCTCAGGTGGGCGTTGTTCGTCGTCGCGTGCCACGCGGGAAAACGGTAGGTTGTGCGTGCTTCGCGCCTCACCCCCAGCGCCTCCCCGCCCCGCGAAGCGGGGAGGGGTGGTCGAGCAAAGCGAGACCGGGGAGGGGCATTGAGCACCCAAACAGCTGCTCCCTCACGTTCTCACCCCACACTCCCCCCAACCCCCACTTCTCCACTCTCCCCGGAGCCTTCTGAGTTGAAAACGCCCTCCTCCGCGAACCTCCGCCCGCTCCGCGCCCTCCGCGTTCTCTCCCTCCTCGCCGCCGCCACGCTCGCCGGCTGCGGCTCGATCGCCCCCGTCGATTACGCTCGTCCGTACCCCAAGGAGCTGCCACCCGGTCCGGTGCTCGACGTACAGGTCTTCCGGCGTGACAAGACGCTCGAGTTCACCAACACCACCGGCTCGGCCCTCGGCCCCGGCACCCTGTGGCTGAACCGCCGCTTCAGCCGTCCCGTCAAGGAACCGATCGGCGTCGGCCAATCCGTCGCCATCCTCCTCACCGAGTTCCGCGACGAGTTCGGCGACCCCTTCAAGCCCGGCGGCTTCTGGGCCAGCGAGAACCCCGATTCCGTCGCCCTCTGCCAGCTCGAAATCACGCCAGACGGGCAGCAGCCGCAGATGATCGGCCTCGTCACCGTCCAAAGCGTCGCCGACAATTGAAAAGGGCCAAAGGTCCAAATGACCAAAGGTCCAGATCAGGGCATTCCTAGTTTGGCCATTTGCCATTTGGCCCTTTGCCCTTTGCCCTTTGCCCTTTGCCCTTTGCCCTTTGCCCTTTGCCCTTTGCCCTTTGCCCTTTGCCCTTTGCCCTTTGCCCCCTCCCGAACTTTTTCCAACTTCCCGCCCTAGTACACTGAAGCCCTGAAACGTGCAGGGTCGATTCTCCGTACAAGCGGTGGATCGCGTGCATCGACTGGGGTGGCCGCGCGCTCCAAGAAGGGGCTCTAACAGCCCGCTTCGATCCGCGGCACGAACGGAGGCTCGCATGAATCACGTCAAGTCAGCAGTTCGGGCCGCGCAGTGGCGCCTCTGGGCCGTCCGCTTCCTCGCCCGCTTCACCCTGCTGCTCACCTCCGGCGTCGTCGCCCTCTTCGTCGCCACGCTCATCGACCGCCTCTTCGGCGTCTTCATCGACTGGTCCATCGCGCCATACGCAGCCCTCGCCGCCGCGTTCCTCGTCGCGCTGGTCTGGACCATCGTCACGCGGCCGCGCCCCATGAACGCCGCCCGCGAGCTCGACGAGCGCGCCGGCCTGCGCGAGTCGCTCTCCACCGCGCTCTGCGTCGAGCACCAGACCGACACCTGGTCCAAGGCCGTGGTCCTCACCGCCGAAGAGAAGGCCCGCACGCTCCGCGTCGGGCAAGCGATCCCGATCGAGGCGCCCAGCCGCTGGTACGTCCCCGCCTTCGCAATCCTCGGCACCGCCATCCTCTGGATGAGCCTGCCGCGCTATGACCTGCTGGGCCTCTTCGCACAGCGCGAGCAGAAGACCGTCAACCAGCAGGAGATCCTGCAGGTCAAGGCCGAGGTCAAGGCCAAGGACGACAAGCTCGCCGAGATGCTCGCTAGGGCGGGCGTCGAGCTCAAGAAAGAAGACCAAGCCGAGGACGGCGCGACCGCCAAGCCGCCCACCGAGCTCACCGCCGAGGAGATCCGCCGCGCCGCGGTGCGCAAGCTCACCGACGTCAACGAGAAGCTCAACCAGATGCAGCAGAGCGAGCGTCAGCAGCAGCTGCAGGGTCTCAAAGACCAGATGAAGCAGCTCAAGCAGCCCGGCCCCGGCCCGCTGCAGGAGCTGTCCAAGAACATGGCCAAGGGCGACTTCGCCAAGGCCCAGGAGAACCTGCAGGACCTGCAGAAGAAACTCGACGAGTCCAAGCTCTCGCCCCAGGAGAAGGAGCAGCTCACCGAGCAACTCAAGAACCTCGCCGAGCAGCTCAAGAACCAGACCGCCAAGCAGGAGGAACTGAAGAACCTCATGCAGCAGGCGGGCATGGACAAGAAGACCGCCGAGTCGCTCGCCAAGCAGGCCGCCAAGAACCCCGACGCGGTCAAGAAGGCCCTCGAGCAGATGAAAAACCTCTCGCCCGAGGACCAGAAGAAGCTGATGGACTCGGCGATGGCGATGGCCAAGTCGATGGCCCAGAGCGACAAGATGAGCGAGGCGATGCAGCAGGCCGCCAAGGGCATGTCGCAGGAAGGCATGAGCAAGGAAGGCCAGCAGGCCATGCAGCAGATGGCCCAGCAGATGAGCGAGATGGAGCAGATGGCACAGGACGGCAAGGCCCTCGAAGCCGCGCTCAGCGAAGCCCAGCAGCAGATGAAGGAAATGGGCGGCAAGTGCGACAACCCCGGCGAGTGCAAGGGCTGCAAGGAAGGCGGCAAGTGCGAGGGCGGCAACTGCAAGAACGGCGGAAACCGCAACGGC
>DASVYC010000086.1:0-31056 GCA_036392375.1 Phycisphaerales bacterium | reverse complement strand
CGGGTGCCACTGCCGGACCGGCTCGGCGGTCCGGCAGTGCGCCCGCGCGAATCTCGAATGCACACGGCTTGGCTCCGAGCCGCCAAGCCTCGGCACCCGCGTCGCTCAGCGCCGGTTCTTCGGCTACTTCTTCGCGCCGATCTCCGCGATCAACGCCGCCAGCTTCTCGACGCTCTTGCTCTCCACCACCGCCATCGCCTTCTTCGAGTCCAATCGCAGGTCGCCCTGAGTCAGGTGCCCCAGCGCCAGGTCCACCTTCGCCCACAGCTTGTCCTTGGCCTTCTGGCTCTCGGCCAGATACAACTCGCTCGCGGCCTCCTGCAGCGTCGCCAAATGCCGCGTGTCCGCGTGCTCATAAAAGCGGTTGATCGCGCCCTTCGCCTTCTTGCCGTAGTGCCCGCCGTACGTCATGCGCCATGGTACCCCTCGCCCAACAAGACCCGAAGAGCAGGCCTTTCACGCCCGCGGCGTGCCAGCGACCGAACCTCTTGAGCCCTTCGGCGTCTAAATACACGGGCGTCCGGCCGTTGTACGATCTGCCTTTCACGCCCATCGGAGGTTCCATGCTCTTCGCCCGCCTCACCCGTCTGGCTCTCCCGCTCGCGCTCGCCGCGGGCGTCGCGCTCGTCGCCCCGCACGCCCACGCCTACGACCCCGTCCGCAAGGGCGCCGGCGAGTCCCGCGCCAAGCTCAACGCCATGGAGCGCAAGCCCTTTGAGGTCGCCTTGCTCTCCAAGCTCTCGGACTGGAAGAACGGCAGCGCCCCCACCGCCGCCTCGCTCGACAACAAGGTCGTCCTGATCGTCACCTATTCCGACTGGTACAAGCCCGCCGCCCGCGGCCTGGCCATCGCCCGCCGCCTGCTTGAGTCCAACGCCGGCGCCGACCTCGTCGTCATCGCAGCCCACAACCCCGAGGGCTGGAAGGACGCCGCCAAGCCCGCGGCCCCCGCCGGCTCGACGATGCTCCTGGCCCACGACGAGAAGGGCGAGCTCCGCAAGGCGCTGTTCAGCCTCCAAGATCCCAACTTCTATCTGATCGATCGCGCCGGTCAGCTCCGCTTCGCCGACGTCGCCAACGAGTCGGTCGAGGAAGCCGTGAAGGCCCTGCTCGCCGAGAAGCGCGAGGACGCCGCCACGCTGAACACCCGCGAGGCCGAGGCCCGCCTCGCCCAGCAGCGCGAGCAGCTCAAGAGCGCCAGCATCAACCAGGACGCCGAGCTGCTCAAAAACCTTCCCGAGCTGCCGTTCCCCAAGCCCTCCGAGAAGGACTACCAGGACACCAAGTGGCCCGAACTCCCCAAGAAGGAGAACAGCAACGAGCCGCACGAGCCGCGCAGCCTCACCCTGCCCCAGTCCGGCTGGTCGCCGCAGATGCCCGGGACCAACGGGCGGGCGATTCTCGTCTACTTCTGGCACCCCGCGTGGCCGGCGACGTTCGAGCAGATGCAGCCCTACGCCGATCTGCTGCAGCGCCAATACCAGCGCGATGTCGCGGTCATCGGCGCCCTGACCAACATGGAGCGCCTGGGCGACCAGGGCGACACCCAGAACCTGACCGAGGAAGAAAAGGCCAAGCGCAATCTCACCGCCGAGACCGCCTTCGCCCGCATCAACGAGTTCCGCTCCGCCCGTCAGTACGAGCACACCATGGTCGTCGACCTGGGCGGTTCGCTGCTCCAGCAGGCCACCACCGACCGCCAGATCCCCATCCCCTTCGTCGCCATCGCCTCGACCGACGGCGTGGTCCGCTGGTGGGGCTTCGCGGGTGCCACCCAGGCCCGCGGCGCCCTCGACCGCATCCTCGCCGTCGACCCCGGCATCCAGGCCCGCCGCAAGGTCGAGGCCGAGTACATCCGGACCATCAAGAAGGACGCGAAGTAGCCGCGTGTCCGCCCCGCTTCCGCATCCGCTGCTGCACATCGTCCTGTACGAGCCGGAGATCCCCAACAACACCGGCAACATCGGACGCACCGCGATCGTGCTGGGCTGCGCCCTGCACCTGATCGAGCCGCTGGGCTTTGATGTCAGCGAGAAGGCCTGCCGCCGCGCCGGGCTCGACTACTGGCCGCGCCTGGGCGTGCGCCACCACGCCAACTGGGACGCCTTCTGCGCCTCCGAATCCCCGCCGCGGCTGTGGCTCTTTTCCGCCCACGCCGAACGCAGCGTCTTCGACGCCGACATCCGCCGCGGCGACTACCTCGTCTTCGGCAAAGAAACCGCCGGGCTCCCGCCGCACCTGCTCGAAGAGCACGCCGATCGCTGCCTCCGCTTCCCCATGATCGATGGCGAGCGCGGCCTCAACCTCGCCACCGCCGTGTGCGCCGCCGCGTATGAAGGCGTCCGACAGATGCACGCCCGCGGCGAAGTCGCCATCGCCGACGGCGTCATCCGCGTGTGAAGCCCGAATCCAGGGGCGTCCAGCCGGCGTGCATGCCCCGCGGTGTTTGCACAAACAACAAAACTTCTCGACGCGCCCGCCGCGTCCGACGCATCACGCGGCAACCCAGCCGGTATCCCGCTCGACTGTCCTCCTTCGAGCGGGCCCGGACGCGAAAGCGTGCGGGCCTGATGGTTTTTGGGAATGACAGTTCACCGCGGAGGACGCAGAGAACGCGGAGAAAGACCCTGCACCACGGAGAACACGGAAAGAAAACCAGGCAGACTCGGTCCAAGAGAAACGAAGCGTCTGCCGCGCCCTCGTCGGGCTTGGTACCGATCCAGCATCACTCCCACATCATCTTCATCTCCGTGTTCTCCGTGGTGAAATGCCCTTTGCGTCTGGTCCTCCGCGAAGATCTGCCGTCCACCAACGAAAACCGCCCGCGAACCTTTCGGCTTCCAGCGGGCGGCATATCGGGCCTGAAGTCGTGCGGGTCGTCCTTCAGGCCCTGGCGCGGGCATGATGTTCTTCGGGCCTCTCGCGTGCCGAGATTCGCCCGAATCGAGCCGGCCGGCGCGGCGGCACACACGCGCCGGGCCAATCTCGAAATCCGCGGCAAGCGCTCTCACGCTCGCCGCCGCTTGTCTCTCGCCCTCGCTATGGCTCGGGCCTCAACGCACCCACCTCCTCAAACGGCCCGCCGGTTGTCACGCTCGGCGGGCCACCCCTCCTCACAACCCTCTCCCCCTCAAGCCCACTCTCCTCGGCCTCTTCGCCGGCTTGCACACACGCCGGCGCTCAACACACCTCACACCCAACCCCTCACGATCTCCTGATCACACACGCCGCGGTGGGCTTGAGCGCGCCCCCGCCAGGGCGGTCGGACAAGCCGAGGCGCTGGTCCGTCGCGGCAGAACGCGGCATCGTCGCCGCGCGATCAGTCATCAACATGCACGAACCCTCCGAGCCTGTTCTCTCTCGTCCACCGACGGAGTCAACCCCGCGGGGCGTGCGACAGCGCGCCCCGAAGCACGAGCGACGGGATGGGAGGGAATCCCGCGAGCTTCTGGAGCTCTCTCGCCGAGCGCGGCCGTGGATTGCCGGGACGAGCTGCACCCGGGCCCTCGGCGAGAGAGCAAGATCTTGGATTGTCACGATCCACACAAGGCTCGTCGCGAAACGTCGGTCCGGACCTTGCTGTCCGTGAAGCGCGGGTAGATCTGACGCGACGAGCCGTTCCTGAGCAGGTCGGGCGGCTTGGGAAAACGCCCGAGAGACACCACTCGTTTCGCAGCACCGCGATACGGGTTCCGAAAAATCGAGACCACAACCACGCCTGCGTGTCGTTTTCAGGACGCTTTTTCCGAGTCAAAGCCGACGAAATCTGCAAGACCGCTACGTGTCGCGTCGTCCAAGGCTCTCTTCGACCTCTCCACGCAGATCGAGCAGTGCATCGGCGATCTTCTTGATCTTCGCTCGCAGCACCTTGTCGTCATCGGTCAGGACCGAATCGAGATCATCGGCGGCTCGCACAATCTCGGTCATCGCATCGACCATGCGGCGAGCCCGCTCCAGGCGAATCGAAGATGCCTGTTCCTCCGCCGCCCGGCCGATCTCGCCCAGCTGCTTGGTCATCGCGACGATGGAAGCAGTTCGCGCGGCGATCGAGTCCACCGCTCCGGCGATGTTGTCCAGCAAGATCGTGCGCGATGCGTCGAGCGCGATCGTGTCCAGCTCGGGAATGCCGTCCCTGTCCGGGGATTGCATCGCAAACTCGATGAGACGTTCCGCGATCTTGCGTCGCTGTGCGGGCGTGCCGCCCTGGGATGCGGTTGTCGCGATAGCCAGCAGCTGATCCAGCTTTGTCTTCCACCCGCTGTACCCGGTGATGCCCGCAAACTCGTTCGGCATGGCTTGTTCCCTTCGTCGGTTTCCCGCTCTTCACCCTCGATCACCATCCAACGCATCGATGCTCATCGCTTTGCGTCGCGCAGCTGCTTGAAATCGACATACAGCTCACGCACTTCCAGCGCCACGCTCGTCAGCGATTCAACGCTGACCGGGCGACGATCCCGCAATGCCTGAGCCACGTCGCGGTGCGCGTCCGCCCAACGCGAAAGCCCGGTCCGCATCGCTTCAATCAGCTCTTGCCCAGCACGCCCCTGCTCCACAGCACGGGCATATGCGGCGTTGTACGCCTCATTCTCAGCCAGGGCCGTGGTCACCAGTTGGTCCGCAGCGACAAGGCTCTCCCGGCTTGCAGCCACTTCCTGCCGGGCCGCGTGCAGCCTCTGCATCGCGCCCGGTCTTGCGTCATCCGAGGCCCCGGCGAGCGCGGCCTCTGCCTTCACGACAAGCTCCTGGGCTTTCCAGAAGCTCCCACGTGCTTGATCGCGATACTGTTCCATCTGGTTCAGGTGGTACCTCGCTTTCCCACCTCCCTGACTCGTGATCGTGCCGCGTCGAAGCAGGGCGATCGAAGCGACGATCTCTTCCATATCCTGGCTGTCGGCGATGATCTTCTCGCAGACCGCGTCGATCACGGGCTGGGCACGCACCATCGCCTCTTCCAGGCTGGCAGCCCCACGCACCAGCGCGATCTGGGCGTAGACCAACGAAGCCCCGCGGATAACCAGGTCAGCCGCGGCACCGGCGGCGGGATTCACAAACCCCGCTGTTCCAGCCAGCGTCGCGAGGCTGTCACCCAGAGCCTGGGCCTTGGCACGTGCGTCCTGAGTCGCCTGGACGATCGCGACCAACCCGTCGGCGTGCCGGGTCACGCCTTCCATCTCCTTCACGCGGAACGCCCACGCGGCGTCGAACTCCTCCGCCTTCTCGGCCAACTCCTCGTCCGATCGAAGATCCTGCGAGATCGCTCGCCCCGCCACCTTCACCGCCGACGCAAACTCTCGCGAACTCGTCGCGAAAGGCCTGACATCCGGCAGCGCGGTGCACCCGATCGGCGCCACGAGCATCGCCGCCGCCATCAACGACAGAACACGTCGGACTCGCTTGAGCATGGTTCCCTCCCACTCGGCACGCCAGAGCGGCCGGAGCCGGGAGATTACCAATTACATTCGGATGAAACCAGACGATCACCACGGCCCGTCGCACCTCGGTCACAAAGGACCGCCGGTGCGGCGGTTACGCGATCGAACAGCATGTGGAAATCGCACCCCCGGGCGCTCGCGACCGAGCCACACCCCGCTAGGAAACCGGCGCGCCCACCCACGCGTTGTGCCGAGCCCACATCAGGGCCAGCGTCGCCGCCGCGAACAAGAGCCCGGCGAATTGGAACGGGCGATCGCGGGTGGCGAGGATGGTGGGATCGTCGTACGTGCCCCGCTCCAGGAGCACGATCGCGCGGAGCAGGCCGTACGTCGCGGGCAGGATCGTGAGCCAGAGCAGGTTGAATCCCAGGTGGTACTTCTCCTGCTGGTTCTGCACGTACCCGGCGTACGTGACGAGCGAGACCACCGCGGTGACGACCACGCTGAGTCGCAGCAGTTCGTCGGTGTAGCCGGCCTGCACGCCCCGGGCCTGAGCCGCGACCTCGCCCCCCAGCAGCCGCCGCTCGCCCAGCCGCTTGCCGAAGGCCAGGAACATCGCGAGGAAGAAGGTCGTGTTGAGCAGCCACGTCGTGGGCGAGACGCCCACCGCCGCGCACCCCACCAAGACGCGGAGCACAAAGCCCATCGACAGGCTCACCACGTCGGCGATCACGATGTGCTTGAGGATCGCGGAGTACGCGGTGACATTGATCACGTACACACCCACGCCCGCGAGCGTCCAGAGCCCCTGCTTGGCCGGCATGAAGAAGAGGGCCACGCCGCCGAGCGCCAAGAGCGTGCCCGCCAGCGCGATCGCGAGCACCGGCGAGACCCGCCCGGAGGCGATGGGTCGGTGCATTTTGCGCGGGTGGTTGCGGTCGGCGGGCGCGTCGAGCAGGTCGTTGACGATGTAGCACGCGCTCGACGCGCAGGAAAAGACCACCAGCGCCGCCAGCAGCGACGCCCAGCCGGTCGCGAAGTCCCAGTGCTTATCCGCCAGGCCGTAGGCCGGGCCCAGGAGCAGAAAGACACCCTTGGACCATTGGGCCGGTCGGACAAGGCGAATGAGATCGAGGACCGGCATGGGTGCAGGGAGTATCGGCTGAATACGCCTGAGGAGTGCGGCGGGATCGCCGCGGGGGGTGTCGGGGTGCCACTGCCCAGCGCTTCGCTTGGCAGTGCGAGGGCATCGGTGGGGCCGAGATCACCGGTCCACGGACGCCCCGCCACTGCCGACGCCGAGCCGTCGGCAGTGGCACCCTGGGGTGACGGGGTTCTAAGCGTCCGGATCGTGTTACAGTTGGCCCGCCACGACAGGAACGGCGGCACCCCGTCCGACCCGCGTTCGCGCAAGCCGTGCCGCTGTGGACACGACGGGCGCCATTGCAAGGCAGGAACGCCGAGCCGGTCAAGCCGCGGCACGCCGGACCCGATGGAACGAGTGCACAGAATCGACGCAGCATGATGGACCAAAGCCTCGGATTCTCGACCGGACGGTACAGGCGCAGCGTGCTGGCGGCAACGCTCGGTGCCGCCGCGGTCTTCGCGCTCATCGCCTGGCCCATGATCGCCTGGGGCGTCAACAAGGGCCGCGGCGCCGCCGACGCGCTCAACTACCACGAGAAGGCGATCCGCACCTTCATCCAGCAGTGGCCCAACCCGGACCTGACGGACTACCTCTCCGCCACCACGCCCGGCTACCACCTGCTGCTCGCCGCGTTCGGGCGCTTCGTCAACGACTCCCGCATGGCGATGCAGTTCGCATCGTCCCTCATCACCGTCGCGCTCTTCGCCCTCATCGCCTCCGCCGCCGCGTGGCGGATGCGCCGCTACGTCAACGCCGGCGGCGTCATCTGCATCTGCCTGCCGCTGATGGCCTCGCTCTACGTCCTCTCCTCGGGCGTCTGGCTCCTGCCCGACAACGCGGCGTGGCTGGGCGTCCTGGCGATGCTCCTGCTCACACTGCGGCGCAGCCAAGGCTGGCTGTACTGGCTCTCCACCGGCGCGGTGCTGCTCGCGCTCGTGCTCATGCGACAGAACCACCTTTGGGCCGCAGGGCTGGTCTGGGTCGCCGCGTGGCTCGGGCCGGGCCCCGCGCGGAGCGAGTCCCCGCTCTTCCAGCGCCAGGACATCGGCGGCTTGATCATCCCGCGGCTGCTCCGCACGCTCGTGGCGTTCGCCGTCACCGTTCCAGCGTTCGCCGTCATCTGGGGCTTCCACGCCAAGTGGAACGGGCTCGTCCCGCCGTCGTTCAACGACATGCACGGCGTGGGCATCCAGTGGGCCACGCCGCCCTTCGTGCTGGCGCTCGTCGGCATCGTCGGTTGGTTCTACGTCGCGTTCTGGTGGGAATCGCTCCGCAAGCTCGTGAACGAGCAGGCCTGGATCGCCTTCCTCGCCGCGGTCATCGGCCTGGTGCTGGGCGTGCTGCCCGAGACCACTCCCGATCGCACGGCCGGTCGCGCCACGGGCCTGTGGCACATCGTCCGCAAGACGCCCCAGATCGCCGATCACATCTCGGTCCTGATCGCGTTCCTCTCGATGATGGGTGCGGTGGTGCTGGCGGGCTGGCTCCGCGCGATCAACCCCCGCAGCCGCTGGATCATGCTCGCCGCGATGGCGGGTTTCATCACCGCCAACAGCTTCAACCCTCAGCTCTGGCAGCGCTATCACGAGCCCTTCGTGCTCATCTGGACGATTCTGTGCGCCTCGCTGGCGGTGTGGAGCGGCGAGCGACTCGAAGGCCCCACCCGCCGCGTCGCGGTCTTCGGGCCCGCGATCCTGGCGCTCATGCTCGGGTACATCAGCTTCCGCGGGATCTTCGTCCGCGGCATCGAGGCCGTCGACGCCGGCTTCACCCCCGGTCACGTCGAGCCCTCGGGCCTGGAACGAGGCAACAACGCCGAGTAACACGGCGCGACCAGCCCCGCGACAACCCGAACTACGCCGCATCAACCGCGAGCACGCGGGGGCAGCCAGGCCCCGCGTGACAAGTTCGACATGTTCATTCGATGGCGGACAACAAGCGTTCGGCCGCGTCAGGCCAGAGCCATGTGCCGCACCGCCGCGAGCTTCTTTTTCAGCTCACTCCGGAAGTCCGGGTGCGCGATCGAGATCAACGCCTCGCCGCGCTGGCGGAGCGAAAGGCCATAGAGATCGACCGCGCCGTACTCGGTGACCACCCAGTGCACGTGGCCGCGGGTGGTGACGACGCCGGCGCCGGGGGTCAGTTCGCCGGAGATGCGGCTGATCTTGCCGCCCGCCGCTGTCGCCGGCAGGGCGATGATGGGCTTGCCGCCAGCGGAGAGCGCCGAGCCGCGGATGAAGTCCATCTGTCCGCCGATGCCGGAGTAGATCTTGTGCCCGATCGAGTCCGCGCACACCTGACCGGTGAGATCAACCTCGAGCGCGGAGTTGATCGCAACCACCTTGGGGTTGCGCCGGATCAGCGCCGTGTCGTTGGTGTGATCGCAGGGGTGGAACTCGACCAGGCGGTTGTCGTCGACAAAGTCGTAGAGCCGCTTGGAGCCGCTGACGAAACTGGTGACGATGCGTCCGGGATAGATCGACTTCTTCGAGTTGTTCACCGCGCCGCACTCGACCAGGTCGATGAGACGATCGCTGAACATCTCGGTGTGCACGCCCAGGTCGCGCTTGTTCTTGAGGCGGCTGAGCACCGCGTCGGGGATCGCGCCGATGCCCATCTGCAAGGTCGAGCCGTCCTCGACAAGGTTGGCGACCAGTTCGCCGATGCGACCCTCGACGCTGCTCTCTTCACCCGGAGGGTGATTCGGCAGAGCACGGTCGGTCTCGGCATACGCGTGCAGCTTGGAAAGCGGCACCGCGCCGTCGCCGTGGGTCCGCGGCATGCGGGCGTTCACCTCGGCGATCACCATCTTGGCGGTGTCGACCGCTGCCCGAGCCGCATCGACCGAGGTACCCAGCGTGCACAGGCCGTGCGAATCGGCGGGTGAGAGCTGCACCAGCGCGACATCCAGCTTGATCCGGCCCGACTTGAACAAGCCGGGGATGTCCGACAGGAAGACGGGGATGAAGTCCGCTCGCCCGTCGGCGATGGCGGTTCGAGCCGCCGGCCCCGTGAAGAACGAATTGGAGAAGATGCGTCCCGCGGCTTCCTTGGCCACGAACGAGTCGGCACCCTCGGTGTGCAGGTGATAGACGCGAACGCCGGACAGGTCGGTGCGCCGAGACAGGGCGTCGAGCAGCGGGGCCGGGGTGGCCGCCGAGCCGTGGACAAAGACGTTCATCCCGCTCTTGACGAACGAGACGGCTTCCTCAACCGAGCAACGTGCAGCCATACGCACCTCCAGCCCCCGAACCACCGGACCCCCATCAAGCCCCCAACGAATCGCCGCCGATCCTTCTTCCGATGTGCTTCTTTCGGAAATCAGAACTCAAACGGGTTGAAAAGACGACCGACATATCTACAATGATGCTAGCCGAAACACCCGGGTTGTCCAGCAAATGCCGAAAATTTCGGGTGATTCGAGCGATGGAGGCGTCCTCATGCCGTCCGGACCCACCGCGAAGAAGCCGAATCATCCCACCGGGAAGTCTTCTAATCCCGATGCCAAGACCCAGAGTGCTCCGCTCCCGGTCGCCCCATCCGCGCCGGTGAACACCCCCGCGTCAGCCAAGCACGGCACCCTGCCCCGCGAGCTCGATCTGCTGGCCGACTTCCCCGGCCTGAAGGCCCCGACACCGGAAGCGTGGCGGGCGCTGGTGGACAAGGACCTCGCCGGCGCGCCGTTCGAGAAAAAACTGATCACCCACACCTACGAGGGTGTCTACGTCAAACCTCTTTATACACGCGCGGAGCTGCCGCCGGCCCCGGCCGAGCATTCCGGTGCGGCGCCGTTCACGCGGGGGGCCTCGCCCTTGGGGCTCACCCAGTGCGGCTGGGACATTCGCCAGGAGCGGAGCGAACCGTCGATCTCGGGTGTGCGCGAGGCGATGCTTGAGGACCTGCAGTTCGGCGTGACCTCGATCATCTTGCGGCTCGACGCCGCGGGGCGGGCGGGGCTCGACCCGGATGACGCCAAGGCCGGAGCGCTCGTCGCCAGCGACGGCTGCTCGCTGTCGGATGCCGCGGACTTTGATGACGCGTTCGATGGCGTCTATCTCGACATGATCGGCGTCGGCCTCGAAGCCGGCGCCGCGTTCACACCCGGTGCGGCGTTGCTGAGCGCGTTGTGGGATCGCCGCAAGATCGCGCCCGAGAAGCGCCGCGGCTGGTTCAACGCTGATCCGCTGGCCGTGCTCGCCCGAGACGGGCACCTGCCGTACCCGATCGAGACCGGTCTCTCGCTCGCGGCCGATCTCGCCGCGTACACCTCCAAGACCCTTCCCGCGGCACGCTCCATCCGCGTCGGCACCGCGCCGTACCACCACGCGGGCGCGACCGCGACGCAGGATCTCGCCTTCTCGATGGCGACCGCGCTTGAGTACCTCCGCGCCATGACCGCGGCAGGCCTGAGCGTCGATGCCGCGGCCAAACAGATGGTCTTCTCCTTCGCGGTGGGCACGTCCTTCTTCCTCGCGATCGCGAAGCTCCGGGCCGCACGCCGCCTGTGGGCCCGGGTGCTCGAAGCCAGCGGCGGGACGCTCGACGAATCGACCGCGATGCGGATGCACGTGCGCACCAGCAAGCGCGTCATCACCAGCCGCGACCCGTGGGTGAACATCCTGCGCAACACCGCCTGCGTCTATGCCGCTGCGGTCGCCGGAGCTGATGCAATCGGCAGCGTGCCGTTCGATGCGGCGTTGGGCCTGCCCTCGGCGCTCGCACGCCGCGTGGCCCGCAACACGCATCACATCCTGCAGTCCGAGTCGCACCTGCACCGCGTCGCAGACCCCGCGGGCGGCAGTTGGTATCTCGACAACCTCACCAACGAGCTTGCCGAGAAGGCGTGGGTGATCCTGCAGTCGATTGAGGCCCGCGGCGGGATGGCCAAGTCGCTCGCCGAGGGCTGGGTGCACGAGCAGATCGACAGTGCCTACGAGCCGCGGGCGAAGAACATCGCGCTCCGCAAGGACGCGATCATCGGCGTGAGCGACTTCCCCAACGCGAGCGAGGAACCGGTACGTCCGGCGAACTTTGCTCTGCCGCCGATCCGAGCCGCCGCGATCGAACGGATGAAGTCGCGCCGACGCGAAGGTGCGTTCTCCCTCGCGGTCTCGGGCACGCCCGGCGAACGCTCGGCCCAGATATTCGCGGCGGCCAAGGCCGGCGCGACGATCGGGCAGATGGCTCGCTCGCTCTGGAACGGCGCCACGGGCGTGGATCTCAAGGCCGCCATCGCGCCGCACCCGTTCGCCGAGGCGTTCGAGAATCTCCGCGACGCCAGCGACGACTACGCCAAGGCCCACGGCCATCGCCCGCGGGCGTTCCTCGCCAGCATGGGTTCACCGGCCCAGCACCTCCCGCGAACGAACTTTGCCAAGAACCTCTTCGAGGCCGGTGGCTTCGAGACGCTTGCCAGCGACGGTTACGCGAAGGCCGCGGACGCAGTGGAAGCCTTCAAGGCCTCCGGCTGCGACCTCGCCGTGATCTGCTCGACGGATGCGATCTACGAGACGGCCGTGCCCGAACTGGCGCCGGCCCTGCACCGCGCGGGCGCGAAGACCGTGGTCCTCGCCGGCAACCCCGGCGCCAAGGAAGACGCGTACCGCACCGCGGGCGTGGATCGGTTCATCTTCGTGAAGTGTGATGTGGTGAAGGTGCTGAGCGAGCTACTGAGCGCCGAAGGAGCGATGTCATGAGCACGACGATCCCCAATTTCGCCAGCGTGGCTCTTGGCTCCAAGCGCACAGGCGACACAAACACGGACACCTGGGCCGCCCGCGTTGAGCGCTTCACCGGTAAGAAGATGTCCGACCTGCTCTGGCACACGCCCGAGCAGATCGACGTGAAGCCCGAGTACAGCGCCGAGGATCTCGTCGGCATCCAGCATCTGGATTCGTTCCCGGGTCTGCCGCCGTTTGTCCGCGGGCCGTACGCGACGATGTACACGCTCAAGCCGTGGACCGTGCGCCAGTACGCCGGCTTCAGCACCGCCGAGGCGAGCAACGCGTTCTACAAGCGCAACCTCGCCGCCGGGCAGAAGGGACTCTCGGTCGCGTTCGATCTCGCCACCCACCGTGGCTACGACAGCGACCATCCGCGTGTGGCCGGCGATGTGGGCATGGCGGGTGTGGCGATCGACAGCGTGCTCGACATGCGGACGCTCTTTGACTCGATTCCGCTCGATCAGATCAGCGTGAGCATGACCATGAACGGCGCGGTGCTGCCCGTGATGGCGATGTACATCGTCGCCGCGGAGGAACAGGGCGTGAAGCCCGAGCAGCTCGCGGGCACGATCCAGAACGACATCCTCAAAGAGTTCATGGTCCGCAACACCTACATCTATCCGCCCCTGCCCTCGATGCGGATCATCGGCGACGTGTTTGAGTACTGCGCCAAGCGGATGCCCAAGTTCAACAGCATCTCGATCAGCGGCTACCACATGCAGGAAGCCGGCGCCACCGCCGATATCGAGCTCGCGTACACGCTCGCCGACGGGCTGGAGTACGTCCGCACCGGCGTCGCGCGGGGCCTGAGCGTGGACGACTTCGCCCCGCGGCTCAGTTTCTTCTGGGCCATCGGCATGAACTTCTTCATGGAAGTCGCCAAGATGCGTGCCGCTCGGTTGCTTTGGGCGAAGATCATCAAGTCGTTCAGCCCCAAGTCGGCCAAGAGCATGTCGCTCCGCACCCACAGTCAGACCAGCGGCTGGAGCCTCACGGCACAGGACGTCTACAACAACGTCGTCCGCACCTGCATCGAGGCGATGGCCGCCACGCAGGGACACACCCAGAGCCTGCACACCAACGCGCTCGACGAGGCACTGGCGCTGCCGACGGATTTCTCGGCACGCATCGCCCGCAACACGCAGCTGTTCCTGCAGATGGAAACCGACACCTGCCGCGTCATCGACCCTTGGGGCGGCTCGTACTACGTCGAGCGCCTGACGCACGAGCTCGCCAAGCGTGCGTGGGACCTGATCCTCGAAGTCGAAGACCACGGCGGCATGGCCAAGGCGATCGAAGCGGGGATCCCCAAACTCCGCATCGAAGAAGCCGCGGCACGCACGCAGGCCCGCATCGACTCGGGCACGCAGGCCGTCGTCGGCGTCAACCGCTTCAAGCCCGGCACCGAAGAACAGGTCGACGTGCTCAAGATCGACAACACCAAGGTGCGTGAGGCCCAGATCGCGCGGCTGAAGAAGCTGCGGGCCGAGCGCGACAGCAAGAAGACTGAGGCCGCCCTCGCGGCGCTCACGGCTGCGGCGAAGAACAACACCGGCAACCTGCTCGAACTCGCCGTCGACGCCGCCCGCGCGATGGCCACCGTGGGAGAGATCTCAATGGCACTGGAGAACGTCTACGGCCGTCACGAAGCCTCGGTCCGCTCCATCCGCGGCGTGTACGCTGGACAGATGGGCGATGCCAGCCCCAATGCAGGCAACCTCTTCGAAGAGTGCAAGACCCGCGTGCAGGCCTTCGAGAAGCGCGAAGGCCGCCGCCCCCGCATCCTCATCGCCAAGGTCGGGCAGGACGGCCACGACCGCGGGCAGAAGGTCGTCGCCAGCGCGTACGCCGACCTGGGCTTCGACGTCGACATCGGCCCGCTCTTCCAGACGCCCGAGGAAGTCGCGCGCCAGGCGGTCGAGAACGACGTACACGTCGTCGGCGTGTCATCGCTCGCGGCAGGGCATCTGACGCTGGTGCCCGCGCTGAAGGCCGCGCTCGAGAAGGCCGGGCGGCCGGACATCGCGATCGTGGTCGGCGGCGTGATCCCGCCGCAGGACTATCCGACGCTTCTGAACATGGGCGTCGCCGCGGTCTTCGGGCCGGGCACGGTGATCCCCGACGCGGCGCTCAAGGTCCTGGACGCGATCGAGAATGCCAGCGCCTGACGGCGACGCCCAGTCGCGTGCGCCACGCCGGGAGCGATCGACGCGCGAACCCCCGCGCCTCCGCCCTCGCGACGAAGCTACGACATCGCTCGCCGTGGCTCACGCCTTGAGCAAGCGCTCCAAGTAGTGAATATCCACGCCGCCCTTGCGGAAGTCCGCGTTGTTGCACAGCTGAACATGCAGCGGGATGGTCGTCTTGATCGGGCCGACTGTGAATTCCTTGAGCGCCCGCACCGCGCGATCCAACGCCAGGTCCCGCGTCTCGGCGTGCACGATCAGCTTCCCGATCATGCTGTCGTAGTTCGGCGGCACCACATACCCAGCCACCACATGCGTGTCCATCCGCACGCCCGGCCCACCCGGCGGCTCCCAGGTCGTAATCTTGCCCGCGCTCGGGCGGAAGCCTTGCGCCGGATCCTCGGCACAGATGCGGCACTCCACCGCGTGGCCGTTGATCTTGATCTCTTCCTGCTTGTACGGAATCTTCTCACCCGCCGCGATCTTGATCGACATCTTCACGACGTCGACGCCCGTGATCAACTCCGTCACCGGGTGCTCCACCTGCACGCGGGTATTCACCTCGAGCATGTAGAAGTCGCCCTTGGCGTCGAGCAGGAACTCGCAGGTCGCCGCACCCGCGTACTTCACGCTCTGGAGCAGCTTGCGGCACGACTCCGCGACCTTCTTCAACTTCTCGCGATCAATGTTCGGCGCCGGCGCTTCCTCGATCACCTTCTGGTGCCGCCGCTGCATCGAGCAGTCGCGCTCCCACAGGTAGATCGCGTTGCCGTGCTTGTCGCCCAGCATCTGCAATTCGACGTGCCGCGCCTTCTCGAGGAACTTCTCGATGAAGACCGCGCCGTTGCCGAACGCCGCCTGAGCCTCCTGGCTCGCGGTGCGGAGCTGCTGGCGCAGCGTTGCCTCGTCGCGGCAGATCTTCATCCCGCGCCCGCCGCCGCCGGCCGAGGCCTTGATGATGACCGGGTACCCGATCTCGTTGGCGACCTTCACCGCCTCGTTCTCGTCCTCGAGCGCGCCGTCCGAGCCCGGGAACACCGGCACGCCGTTGGCCTTGGCCGTGCGCTTGCACTCGACCTTGTCGCCGAGGGCCTGCATCGACTCGGGCGACGGCCCGATGAACTCGATCTTGCAATCGCGGCAGGCCTGCGAGAAGTCGGGCCGCTCGGACAAGAACCCGTACCCCGGATGGATCGCATCCGCATCCGCGATCTCGGCCGCCGAGAGCAGCCGCGCGATGTTGAGGTACGACTCCTTGGCCGGCCCGGGCCCGATGCAGATCGCCCGGTCGGCAAGCTTCAGGTACGGCGCGTCCTTGTCGGCGGTCGAGTACACACAGACCGCCTCGACACCGAGCTCGCGACAGGCACGCAGGATGCGGAGAGCGATTTCTCCGCGGTTGGCGATGAGGATTCTCTTGAACATGAGTGGGGCAGTGGAGGAGTGGGGCAGTGGGGCAGAATCAAGTCAGGCGTTGGTTCGTTGGGCGAGGCTTCGAATAAGGGCGTTAAGCACGCGGTCGGTTTCTTCGGCGAGATCGGACGTCTGGGGGTCGTGCACGATCAACTTGAGACGACGGGCGAGTTCGAGTTGTGTGAGCAGTTCACACACCGATCCTCTTGCAATCCGCAGAAACTTCACAAACTCCTTCCGCGAATGCCGCCCATACCCCTCTGCGATATTGCTCGGCACGGAGAGTGCCGCTCGGCGGAGTTGCTGAGACAGGGCGAATCGTTCGGACTCGGGCAGGTCGGCGGCGATCGCGTACACGCGTTCAGCAAGCTCCATCGCTCGCTGCCATGCAACCAAGTCCCGATGACTCCGCACGCGCGTCATCACGACATTCCCGTCTCCGTTCTGCCCCACTGCCCCACTCCCCCACTGCTCCACTTCAGGGACGCACCAGGAATAGCTTTTGACCGAACTCCACCGCATCCCCGTTCTTCACCAGCACCTTCTCGATCGTCCCCGTCTTCTCGGCCTTGATCTCGTTGAAGACCTTCATGGCCTCGATCAGGCAGACGACCGTGCTGGGCGTGATCTTCGCGCCGGCCGCCGCGAACGGCGGGCTGTCGGGGTTCGCCGCGGAGTAGAACGTGCCCACCATGGGCGACTCGATCGCGATCAGGCCAGCGTCGGAGTCCGCGGCTTTAGGAGCAGGAGCCCCGCCGCCCGCGGCGGGAGCCGCAGCAGCCACCGGAGCCGGGGCAAACGCCGCCGGAGCACCGCCACCACCACCACCCCCGCCGTAATACACCGGCGAGTGATTCACCACGCCGCCCTGCGGCCCACGGCGGATCGTCACCGTTTCCTTCTCGTCCTGCAGGTCCAACTCGGTCAGGTCGTTCTCGACCATCAGCTTGACAAGGTCCTTCAGCTTGCTCGGATCGATCATGGTGTAGCTCTCAGTCGTCGCTCTCAGTGAGGGATCGTTTCTTTGGCCTCTTCCCGTCCCGCCTCCTGGGCTCCCCATCCTATGAACAAAACACCCCGAAGGCACGCCCGACCAGGTCACGAACCATGATGTTCGCCTCGATCTCCCGCCGCCTCGCCGATGTTCGTGCGCTCCTGCCCGATAAGGACCTTCCGCTCGCAACCGGCCGGACGCGGGCTCGGCTTTGCGCTTGGAACGCAACGCGCGGCGCGGTATCTTGCAGCTCTGTTTCTGTAGGAGGGGAGAAGCCGTGTCGACCCGTTCCGCGGCGCGATCGCCACGCGCCGGCGTCAGCCATCAGCACGAGATCGCCGTCGGCAACGTCTCCATCGATCTCAGCGGCGTCACCCTCACCCCGCGTCGACTCCCGGATTCTGGGCCGTATTCCCATTGAAGACGCACCACGTAGAGGTAGATTGGTACCGTCGCCCCGCCAGGAGCCGCCACCATGCCGTCTTCGTTCTCATGCCGCGTGATCCCCCGTGTCGCTCTCGCCGCAGCCGGCTTCTTGCTCGCGTGCCCAGCACCCGCCGGTCCCCTCAACCCGCCCGCCGGGCCCATCATCATCCGCAACTCCGCCCGCGGCAACACCATCGTCAACTGGTCCATCGTTGCCAACAACGTCGTCGGCCCCATCGTCAACCGCATCGCGCCCGGCTCCCCTTCCATCAGCGGCGATTCCGCGATCAGCTCCCTCGGCACCACCGATCCCAACGCGAACTTCACGCACTGAGATCTCAGCCCAGCGTCGCCCACTCCAGCGTCATCGGCAACGTCGCCAGGCACTCACTGCCCGTCTCCGTCACCACGTAATCGTTCTCCAGCCGCACGCCGCCGACGCCCGGCAGGTAGATCCCCGGCTCGATCGTCACCACCTGCCCAGCCTGCAGCTTCACGCCCGCCAGCATGTGCGACAACCGCGGCTCCTCGTGGATCTGCAGCCCGATCCCGTGCCCCAGGCCGTGCCCGAAGTGCTCGCCATACCCAGCCTCGGCGATGTGGTCCCGCGCCACCCGATCGATCTCCGCGCTGCTCTTGCCCGCGCAAAGAGCCGCGGCCGCCAGCTTGTGCGCCTCCAGCACGATCTCGTAGATCTCTGCCATCTTCTTCGGCCACTTGCCGAGCGCAAACGTCCGCGTCATGTCCGAGTGATAGCCCTTGTACGTCGCGCCCCAGTCAATCAAGAGCACATTGTTGTTCGCGACCTTCATCTCCCCCGCGCGATAGTGCGGCAGCGCACTGTTCCCCTTCGCACCCACAATCGTGTCGAAGCTCGGCACGGTGGAGCCCCGGACCTTCATCTCGCTCTCCAGCCGCGCCGCGATCTGCTGCTCCGTCTGCCCCGCCTCGATCGTCGGCAGCACCTCGAGCAACGCCGCTTCCTGAATCTTCACCGCCCGCCGGATCAGGTCGATCTCTTGCGCATCCTTCACCGACCGCAGCTTGTTGATCAGCCCCACCGTCGACGCAACCTTCTTCGTCCCGATCTTCTTCGCGAGCGCATCCCGCTCCGCCACCGTCATGATGTCGGCCTGGATGCCAACCCGCTCTACGCCCGGGCCCGACAAGAGATCCGCCACCGCCTCGCCCATCGAGCGCTTGCGGATGATGATCTCCAGCTTGTCCGCGAACGGCTGCAACTCTTCCTGATACCGAAAGTCGCTGATCAACGCCGCCGTCACCGGTGCCCCCGGCTGCCGCGGCCCGATCAGCAAGTACGAATCACCGCCCGTAAACCCCGTCAAATATCCGACATCCAGCGGGCTGCTCACCAAGAGATGCGTCAGCTCATGCCCCAGCATCGCCTCCCGCACTTTCCGCTGCCGCGGCAAAAACGGATCCGTCGCCGCGCCCGCCGACTTCGCCCCACCACCCTTGCCGCTTTTCGTCGCTGAAGTTGCCATGTCGGCCATGATACGCTGCGCCGCCCGCATCTCCGGGTGCCACTGCCGACGGCTCGGCGTCGGCAGTGCGAGCGTGCCCAACCCCGCTCCGTCGCAACTCCATGTCCACCCGCGCCGCCTCCATCTTTCTCCTGCTTATCGCCTGCACCCTCGTCGGCGCTCCCGCTGTCGTCGCGTTCTACCGCCTCCTCGCCGCACCCGCCGGCCCCATCGCCGCCGACCTTCCCACCTTCTTCTCACTCTCCGCGCTCCTGACATCCCTGCTCTGGGCCGCCCTCATCAGCGCCGGCGCCGTGCTCCTCGCCTGGCCCGGCGCCTGGCTCCTCCGCACCCGCGGCTACACGTTCGCTCCACTCCTCTTCGCCCCTCTGCTTCTCCCCAACTACCTCGCCTTCGGCGCATTCAACCTCCTCCGCGCCCCCGGCACCGCGCTCGGCGACCTCGCCGAACAACTCGGCCGCGAATCGCCGTGGATCCCCGTCGCCCTCGGCAAAGCCATCGCCTTCGGCTCGATCATGATCTGGAGCGCCCCCGTCGCGATGCTCATCCTCGCGCTGCACCTGCGCCGCATCGACGACGCCACACTCGAGCAGCTCACGCTCGACGCGGGCGCGCACAGCCACGGCGTTGTGCGCACAAAGTGGGATCTGTTCCTTGGGGAACTCTCGCTCGCCCGCGACGGCCTCCGCGGCTCGTTCCTCCTCGTCCTCGCCCTCACCCTCGGTTCGGTCATCCCGCTCCACGTCGCTCGCGTCCACACCCTCACCATCCGCGTGTGGTTGGCCATGGACCTCCTGCCGCAGGACCAGCAGTGGCGGGCCTGGATCATCACGCTGCCCCTGATCGCGATCGCGCTTGTCGCCGCGTTCTTCGGCGTCCGCGGCATCCGCCTCGACGCGCCAGAGTCGCAGACACGCCTCTCACCCCGCATCGCAAGTCGTGGCGTATGGCTCGGCGCGCTCGCGGTCGCCACACTGGGCGCACTGGTCCCCGGCGCGCTGCTCGCGCTGCACCTCGCCCGCGACGGCGGCTTGCTCGAGTTCATCCGCAACTACCAGCAACCCCTGCTCACCTCCGCGAGTATCGCGCTCGTCGTCGGTGCCGCGAGCGCCGCGATGATGCTGCTCGCCTGGCTGGGCACACTCGCCGGCGGCGTGTCGAAGCGGCTTGTCCAACTTGCGCTCGGCCTGCTCGCAGCGGGCGCGATCATGCCCGGCGTGATGCTCGGCCTGTGGATCGCACATGCTGTGCGCACACTGGCACCGGCGCTGGAAGACTCCATGTTCGTGCTGGTGCTCGCGCATCTCGCACGATGTGGCGTCGTGCCCGTTGCGCTTGGGTGCCTGCTCGCCGGGATCGAATCACGCGACGCCCGCGACCAGCGCACGCTCGACGGCGTGCGCTCGCTGGGGGCGCTGTGGGCGGCGGCGATGACCGGCCACGCGCGGGCGCTGGTCGGTGCGGCGATCATCGGCGGCGTGCTGTCGCTGCACGAGATCGAGGCGACCGTGATCCTGCAGCCGCCGGGGATCGACACGTTGGCGCGCGCCGTGCTGAACCAACTGCACTTCATGCGGACGCAGGAGTTCTCGGCGGCAGGCGTGATCCTGCTCAGCGTCGGCCTTGTGTGCGGCGCAGTAGCGAGCGTGCTGCTGACGCCGCGCGAGCGATAGCGCGTGCACGTGTCGCCGCGCCTCCTTCGCCTCGGCGTTTGAGTTACACGACGGTGGTGAGCGTGACCTCGATGTTGTTGCGTGTGGCGTGCGAGTACGGGCACACCTGGTGGGCCGCGGCGACCAGCGCGTCGGCGGCGGCTTTCTCGTGACCGGGCAGGCCAACCTCGAGCACCACCGCGAGCTGGAACCCGCCGTCGGGGCGGGTGCCGATGCTGACGCGCGAGGTCACGCTGGCGCCGGGGATGGCGATCTTCTTCTGGCTGGCGACGTAGTCGAGCGCGCTGCCGAAGCAGGCGGCGTAGCCGACCGCGAAGAGGTGCTCGGGCGTGGTGGTGTTGGGCTTGCCAGGACCGCCCATCGCCTTGGGGATGGACAGGTCGACCGACACGCTCTTGTCGCTGGCCTCGGAATGGCCGTTGCGGCCGCCGACGGCCTTGGCTTCTGCGGTGAAGAGAACTTTCATGGGTGCGCTCCTGTATGTTGCGGACGGGATGAGGCTACCCGCGCTCGGGGCACCGGAGCGCGCGCGTGAAGAAGAATTCATACGAATACCGCGCGTGCAACGGAGTTCAATGTGCGTTGGACACTGCGGCGGGGCGGCCCGGCGGCGACGCCGCGTCGGCTCCACCTTGGCCCGCGTTGGCCCCGCGTTGGTCCTCACTGCGGCGCGAGGCGTTCGATCAGCGATGCTGCTTGCGGTAGTCGGTGGTGAGCATCCCGGCGAAGCCCCAGTTGTCGGTCTCAACCTCGTCGATGACGATGTGGGTCTGCTCGGGCTTCTTGTTGAGAACCCGGACGAGCGTGTCGGTGATCTCCTGCACGAGCCGCAACTTCTGCTCGCGGGTGACGCCGTCCTTGGTGATCTTGACGTTGACGTATGGCATGGTGGGGCGTGGGAAGGGGTGAGGTTGGTGCCTGGACGTTTGGGTGCCGCGGGTGGTACGGGGGGCGTGGGTTCGCGGTTCGCGGCGGGGTTGGTTTATCCGGTCTGGGGCGGCGCGCGTGCGTGCGGTGTGCTTCCCGGACCGGGCGCGGGACGCAGTCGTAATCGACCTTTGACGATGAAGACTGACCGGCCCCGCTGGAGGAGATGATCATGAGGCTTGCGTCCCGCTCGATGCTGTCGAAGTCGCTGGCCCTCGCGCTGCTGAGCGTGGGCTCGCTCGCCGCACCCGCGTGGGCCCAAGCCTGGGACGTGCGCCTCTCGATCCAGAGCCGCAACGCCGGCGGTCTACAGACCCGCGGCATCCCGGCGCCCAACAACATCATCGGCGGTGCCATGGGCCTGCATCCCAACGGTCCCGACGAGATCGCCTCGGACCCCACCTTCTACGCGCGGCACCAGGCCGAGTTCACCGCCGACCTCGACGCCACCATCCCCGACAAGAACTTCACCGGCGTCGTGATGATTGACTACGAGCACTTCTGGCCCGCGTGGGAGTGGAGCGGCCCGTCGCAGCCGGCGTGGCGCAACTACATCAAGACCCAGCGTCCCGAGCTGCTCGCGGGCAAGCTCGAATCGGAGTGGGAGTCCATCTTCGCCGAGTCTTACCGCCAGGAAGTCCGAAAGTACTACGAGTTCACCACGGCGCTCACGCGGCAGCTGCGTCCCAAGGCCCAGGTCACGTACTACGGCCTGCCCCTGGGCACCTACTGGATCTTCAACGGCTACAAGCAGGCGGGCGTCGATCTGGTGCGCTACCGCGACATCCACGAGCGCGAGCTGGCGTGGTACTGGGATCTCGTGGACGTCGTCACGCCCACCATCTACGCCAACTACTCGATCTCGAACAACCCGATGCCCGGCCAGACCGATCCGCTCGGCACCGAGCGTTGGATCACGGGGTTGGTTGGTGAATCGGTGCGGTACGCCAAGGGCAAGCCCGTGCTGCCGTTCTTCCAGTTCCGCTACCACCAGGCTTCGACGTACGCGGGTCAGTTCCTGAACGACTTGAACCTGGCCTACGGCATCAACTTCACCAAGCAGGCCGGCGCGTCGGGCATCATCTTGTGGGACTTCTTCTACAACGATCAGCAGATCGCCGAGTGGCAGAACTACTACGACACCAAGGCGCGTCCGCTGCTCTATCCGCTGGTCTTCCCCAACTCCGGCGGCGGCAACCCCGGCACCGGCCCCGGTACCGATCCCGGCACCGGCCCAGGAACGGATCCGGGCACCAACCCGGGCACGGATCCGGGCACGAATCCCGGCACCGATCCGGGCGACATCCCCGGCATCGACGGCGGGATCGGCACCGACCCCGGCCCTGATCCCACCTCCGGCGGCGATGGCGGCACCGACGGCTCCAGCGCGTCTGCCGAAGCGTCCTCGGGTGGAGGCGGTGGCGGCGGAGGAGGTGGTGGTGGTGGCGGCGGTGGCGGAGGTGGTGGCGGCGGCGGTGGCGGCTCCAGCTTCAGTGGTGGCGGAGGCGGAGGCGGTGGCGGCTCGGCCGGCAACGGGCAGGTCGCGTCCTTCTCGGGCGCGGGCGCCAGTCTGCAGGGCGCGGTCGCGCCGGCGGCCGTGTCGGACGGCGGCGGCACTTCGATCGCCGCGGGACAGGTGAACCCGCTCTTCCTGCTCCCGCCCGCGGGCAACACCAACAAGGTGGCGCGCGTGAGCCGCAAAGCCGGCCGGGGCGCCAACCCCTTCGATGAATCGCTCCGCAGCGGCTTCAGCTACCGCGAACTCGCGGCGGCGTTGGCGCGGGCGAAGCGGACCAACGACATCGTGCCGACGGACAAGGCGGTGAACCCGCTGCCGAACACGGCGGTGGCGAACGTGCCGACGGAGTGAGGACAAAGCGGACGGGGTGCGGGGGTGACGGTGTGAGAGGGTGATGCGCCCGCTTTGGACGCGATCTTCTCCGTCATTCGCACGGCACTCTGTCACCCCTTCATCTGTCCGATACTGTCTCTCATGCGGATCCTGCACGTGACATACTCGCTCGCCGCCGATCAGGGCGGGCCCACGATGGTGACGACGCGGGTGGCGGCGGCACAGGCCGGGCTCGGGCACGAAGTGACCATCCTCACGCGCCAAAGCGCGACCAAGGAAACGCCCCTGCCGGAGATCGCCGGGTCGGAAAAGGTCCGCATCGAACGCATCCCAGCGCAGGGCACGCTCGCCAAGATCCGCGGCACGGACTGCCGCGAGATGCTCCGATCGCTGGTGGCGTCGCACGATGTCGTGCACGTCCACAACATCTGGGACCCGATTCTGATCCACGCGGTGAACGAAGCGCGGCGGCAAAAGAAGCCGACGGTGCTGTCGCCGCACGGCATTCTCACTCGCTGGGCGCTGAGCGAGAAGCGGCTGAAGAAGCTGGTCGCGATGAACCTGGCGTACCGCCGCGCGATCCACCGCTTCGACCGCGTGCACGCGTTGTCGCGGTTTGAAGAGGAAGAGATGCGGGTCTTCGGCTGGACCAAGCCGATCGGGATCGTGCCCAACGGCGTGTTCCTGTCGGAGATCGATCCGCTGCCCGCGCCCGGCGCGTTCCGGGCGAAGCACCCGGAGCTCGGGAACGACCCGTTCATCCTGTTCCTGTCGCGCCTGCATCCGATCAAGGGCCTGCCGATTCTCGTCGACGCGTTCCAGAAGGTGCTGTCTCGCGTGCCCAACGCGCGGCTCGTCATCACCGGCCCCGACTTCGGCATGCAGAAGCCGATCGAGGAACAGATCGCGAGGCTGGGGATCGCGGATCGCGTGCACCTGACCGGGCCGATCTTCAGCAAGGACAAGTACGCGGCAATGGTGGACTCGTCGTGCTTCTGTCTGCCCAGCGGGCACGAGGCGTTCAGCGTGGCGATCGCCGAGGCGATGGCGGCACGCTCGCCGGTGGTGATCAGCGAGGAGTGTCACTTCCCGGAGGCCCAGGACGCGGGTGCAGGGTTCGTCGTGCAACGAACGGTCGACGGCGTGGCCGAGGGCCTCTTGAAGATCATGAGCGACCCGGCCAAAGGCCGCGCGATGGGCGAGGCGGGACGCCGACTCATCGAAGAGAAGTTCACCTGGGAAGCCGTGGCCCGGGCGCTCATCAAGATGTACCAGTAGGACCGGCTTCCAGCCGGTCAGGCAAACACCAGTAGGACCGGCCTCCGGCCGGTCGACAGACGGGTGGACTGCAACACATGCTTCTTCCGTGACCACACACCAAGGCAGACCGGCCGGGAGGCCGGTCCCACTGGCGCGAATCAGTCGTACCAGAAGCCGCCGATGGCGAGGAGCTTCTTCCGATCAGCATCGAACGTGCGTGCGGCACGGTCGCCGAAGCAGCGGAGGTAGTTGTTGCGTCGGGTGTTGGTGGCCTCGGTGATGTCGTCATCACTGGGGCTGTATCGCGCGGCCGCGGACTGCTCGTCCTCGTTGGCGAAGATGTTGTCGAATCGCGTGGGTACGGGGTTGGAGCCGCCGTCGCTGCTCCAGTGAAAGAGCGGGATATTCTCTGGATCGGGGCGGGTCTCGAAGTTGATCGAGCCGTCGTTGCGGGCGACGTTGCCTTCCCAGGAAGTGCGCGCTCCATGGATCAGCAGCGTGTTCGACCCCGAGGCCCGGATCTTCGCGGCGCCGCGCCGATCCTTGCGGTTGAGCAGCCACTCGCCCGCGGCGTTCTGCTCGTACCACGGGCCGCGGTTCCCGATGATTGCTTGCGTGCCGTCGAAGGTGGATGACCACACGGCACGACGAGCGCCGGCCAGCGGCACCATCGCGTATGAGCATGCGGCACCGGGGGCGAATCGGCCCTGACGCTGAATCGGAGTGTCACCGCCGGGTTCGTTGGAGAAGGCCGCGAACGCGGGATCGAGGATGGCGATCGAACGCTTACTCGCTTCGACGGCGCTGGGGTTGCTGAATTCGTAGTTGTTGTCGATGCGGATCGAGCGATTGGATTCCTTGGGCGAGACCGACAGCTCCGGACCAAAGAGGCCGTTGTAGATCATGAGTGAGATGATCCAGCGAGGCAGGTCCTTCTCGGCGCCTTGCAGTTGCACGCCGCCGATAGCTGGGAGGGTGTCTTGGGCGTCGAGCAGACTTGGAAGTGGATAGGTGTCTTGGTTGTTGCCAGCGAAGGTGACCATGGCTTGCTGGATGCCTCGGATCTGCGTGCCGTCCTTAAACATCGAGGTATCGCCCCGGCCGCCTAGGGCCGGCAGAAGGATTGCTACAAGAAACAAGATCAACAGCACAACGAACAGAGCTTCGAGGAGCGTGATCCCGGGAGGTTGGTTATGCCTTGCCATGCGTGCCTCTGCAGGTCGATTCGGGCGCGAGGCGATGGTGTTGCGGCAAAGAGAGGATTCGATCACGCGGGGCCGCGTGCACTGGCACCCGGAGTTGTTCCAGTCCACCCGTCCGTCGACCGGCCGGGAGGCCGGTCCCACTGGTGTTGATGAGGGTTGGGGTGTTCTTCGGCGGGGCCTGGAAGGCCCCGCCCCCGTCCTCTCGGATCAGATCAAACGCAGCACGAGGCCGAGGATGATCACGCCGATCAGCACGCTGGTGGTGATGAGCACCCACATCGGCACCTGCTTGACGGGATGCGTCCCCAGCGCGTGGCCGCACTTCCAGCAGAGGTCGGCGTCGTCGTAGAGCGTGGTGCCGCAGGATTCGCAGGTCTGCGTGACATCGCCGAACTTCTCGAGGTCGGAGGCGATGGGGCCGTCGTCGTCGGGGGGTGGGCGGCGGGGCATGGCAGTCTGATACCTTAGCGGCATGGACGAGACCGCTACAACCACGCCGCCGATCTCGATGGTGATGTTCGCGGCGGCCGCGTTCTTTGGGGCGCTGGGGCAGTTCCTGTACAAGTCGGGAGCGGAGCGGCTCGAGGTGGCCCGGGTGCTGACGTGGTTCAATCCGCGGCTGTTGGCGGGCGTGGTGTGTTACGTCGCGGTGATGGTGCTGTTCGTCGCCGCGTTCAAGCGGGGCGGGCAGTTGACGACGCTGTATCCCATTTATGCGTCGACATTCATCTGGGCGGCGGCGATCGCGTACTTCGCCTTCGCGGAGCCGATCAAGCCCGCGAACATACTGGGCATGGTGCTCTTGATCGCCGGCATGTGGCTGATGGGGAGGCGCTAGCGATGGCCGAATCCACCGACTTTGATCGTCGTCCGATCGCGGCACGCAGCCTGGGGCCGATCCAGCGCTTCGCCGCGATGCTGGCGCGGGCGCGCGTCAGCCCGAATCTGATCTCGGTGCTGGGCGTGGTGGCGGCGGCGATCGCGGGGCTGAGCCTCGCACTCGTCGGACGCGTGGATATGCCGTACCTGACGCTGTACCTCGTCGCGGCGGCGGGGATTCAGACGCGGCTGATGGCGAACCTGCTCGACGGGATGGTCGCGGTCGAAGGAAACATGCGCTCGGCGGTGGGCGATCTGTACAACGAAGTGCCCGATCGACTGTCCGACACGTTCATCTTCGTCGGCGCGGGCTACTGCCTTGCAGGCGAGGCGTGGGCGGGCTGGGCGGCGGCGTGTGCCGCGTTGTTCGTGACCTACATCCGCGTGCTGGGACGCTCGCTCGGTTTCCCCAGCGATTTCCGCGGGCCGATGGCCAAGCAGCAGCGCATGTTCGCGATGACCGTCGCGTGCCTGTACCTCGCCTTCGCACCGCCGGGCTTCCGACCCGTGGTCCCGTTCTGGCCCGGCGGGCCGACGATGTCGATCATGGACTGGACGCTGCTGCTCATCGCGGTCGGCGGCTTGTACACGGCGTGGCGGCGGCTGGCGACGCTGGCACGGAACCTTCGGAGTCGCGGAACTTGAAAGGCGGCACGTGAAAGAAGGCATCGACTATCTCTTCACCTATTCCAACGCCTTGTCGCACCCGGCGACGCGTGTGTTCCTCTACCTGATCGCCGGCGCGTTCATCGCGGCACCGCTCGCGACGCTCGCGCTCTCGGCGAAGATGTCGGAGAAGACACGCAAGGACGTCTGGACCCGCTACTGGACGTGGCTCGTCATCGCGCCCGCGCTCTTGGTGCCGGTGCTCTTGTGCCCGGCGACGGCGATCATCGCGATCGCGGTGGCGTCGATGCTCTGCTACCGCGAGTACGCCCGGGCGACGGGGCTGTTCCGATTTCGGTCGCTCAGTGCGATCGTGGCGATCAGCATCGTGCTCGTCGCGCTCACATCGCTCGATCACTGGTACGGCATGTTCATGGCTTTGACGCCTCTGACGATCGTGATCCTCGCCGCGACGGCGGTGCTGGCGGATTCGCCGCAGGGTTTCATCCAGCGCGTCTCACTCGCGTGCGTGGCGTTTCTGCTGTTCGGCTCGGGCCTCGGCCACCTCGGCTACATCGCCAACGACCCGAACTACCGCCCGATCTTGCTCCTGATCCTGGTCAGCGTGCAGCTCAACGACATCTTCGCGTACGTCTGCGGCAAGGCGTTTGGGCGGCGGAAGCTGTTCCCGAACACGAGTCCGAACAAGACGCTGGGCGGGCATCTGGGCGCGTTGGTGCTGACCACCGCGTTTGCGGCGGGGATGGGGCATCTGGTGTTCGAGGGCACGAAGCTGGATACGCCGTGGGCGCTCATCGTGCTCGGGCTCATCATCTCGATCGGCGGGCAGCTCGGCGACCTCTTGCTCGGATCGATCAAGCGCGACCTGGGCATCAAGGACATGGCCGCGACACTGCCCGGCCACGGCGGGTTCCTCGATCGACTGAACTCGGCGCTGCTGGTTGCGCCGGCGACGTTTCACTTGATCGGGTACGCGATCGGGTTTGGGTTGGAGAGGACGCCGCGGGTGTTTACGGCGGCGCTTGGGATGTGAGTGTGATGATCGGCGCGACTGCGTTTCTCGCCGGAATGGGTGAGGCGGACACATGAATAAGAAGTACACGATCTTTGTCAGTTCGACGTACGAGGACTTGAAGGACGAGCGTCAGGACGTCGTACGCACCACGCTTGAGATGGGCCACTTTCCCATCGGCATGGAGATGTTCAGCGCCGGCAACGAGACGCAGTGGGAGGTGATCCGGCGCACGATCGATCAATCGGACTATTACGTGTTGATCGTCGCGGCGAGGTATGGATCAACGATCCCAGCGGAAGGCGGCATCAGCTACACCGAGAAGGAGTACGACTACGCGGTCTCCAAGGGCGTGCCGGTGATGGCGTTCGTCCTGTCCGAAGGAGCGGCTTGGCCAAGCACCAAGCGCGAGAAGAACCGGGCGGCTGCGAAGCGGCTCGAACAGTTCAAATCGAAGGTCTCAAGCCGCATGGTGTCATTCTGGAACTCGCGTGAGCAACTGTCCACGAACTTTGCGGTCGCGCTTGGGAAAACGATTGCGCAGTTCGAGCGTCCGGGGTGGGTGCCGTCGAGCGCGGCGGCGACCCCTGAAACCTCCAATGAGATCGCCCGTCTTAGCCGGGATAACGCGACGCTGCGTGAGAGACTCTCGGCGATCGACCCTAGTCGTGCCGAAGAAGCTCGCCTGATTGCGATCGAAGAGAGTCTCAAAGGTATCAAAGCCGCGACCCAGTTCGGTAGGCTGACACTGCTCGAATTCTTCTTGAAGCTCCCGCCGGAGTCGAATGTAGCGAGGCTGATCGACTACTTCGCCCATCCCGATGCCGTCCCGATCAGTTGCGACCTTCGCGCACTCGTGTCTTGGGGGTTGATCACTGAAAGCGCGCCCGCCACCAGAGTGCCGCAGTGGCCCGCGATCCAGAGCGTGTTTCGAATGACGCCGCTCGGGAGCAGCTTGCTTGCATATCGCCACCGGCTCGCGATGACGAAGACCGGGAGCACATTGCAGTAAGCTCCACGCCGCGCCGACGGCGGTACCTTCCTGCGTTTAGAGCGTGCTTGGTCATTGACGGCGGAATCCCTACGCCTCCGAAGCTCGCTGAATCTCGTTGTTCGTCAACCACCCGATCACGGGCTCATCTGGTCGGCCGTGCTCGGTGATGAAGACGTCCTGGCAATTCTGTCGCGACTCCATCGCCGCCTTTGCCTCGGCGAGTGTGGCGTCCTTGCTTATGTACGCGCACGCGTTCTGCACCTGCTTTCCAAACTCAGGTGAGTCGAGCAGGTCGTTGAACATCGGCGGTGGCGTCGCAGGCTGACCCAGGCGATCGGCGAGGAAGCCGTCGAGGGGCTGGCGATGCACCACGAAACGAGCGGCCTTGTTCTCGTCGAAGATCGGGACCCGGTACTTGGCGATTTCTTTGAGTTTGTCACGGATAGCCGAGAGTGCGAGCCCGGACCCGTTGTCGGTCTGCGGGAGAGTCAACGCCTGGATCTTGGCGGCTGGAATGGCGGCGTCGATCGCGGGGCTGTCGAGCTTTTGGCCGAGCAGCAACCGGGTCTGCTTCGCCGCGGACTCGAAGTTCTCGCGCGCGAAGTAGTACGCCATTACCGCGCCCACCCAGGTGCCGAGCAATGGGAGCACGAGGGTGAGAATCTGCACCGCAAGATTGCTGGTGCTCTGTGCCCAGCTCGCCGTCGCGATCGCGGTGATCGCGACTGCGCCGGTCACAATCAATGAACCGACAACGATCCAGCGAGCAAGTTTCTCCCGGACCTGATCAGGCTGTTCCATGATTGCACCCCATTCCGTGTGAACGAGATGGTAACCTACGAAAGGTGTGGTTTGCAAGGGGGTGCGGAGGCGCTGCGGGTATCGGCTTACGCAAAGATCGGAGCGGTCGGCTCTTTCGTCTCGACCTCACTGAACCACCGATGAAGCCGTTCACGTACAAACCCGCCGCCGACTCGATGATGAAGCCCGGCGAGCGTTTCCGCAGCACACGGCGTGAGGCCGGGTTGGTGTCGGTCTCGATGAACGCGGCCGCCACGCTCGGCGTGCGCCTGTATCTGCGGCTGTATCACCGGATGCGGATCGAGGGCGCGGAGAACCTGCCGCGGCGGGTGCCGTTCATTGTGATCGCCAACCACGAGAGTCACCTCGACGCGTTGGTGCTGGTGTCGGCGCTGCCGCTGAAGGCACGGATCGAGACGCACCCGGTGGCGGCGGGAGATGTGTTCTTCAAGAACGGCGCCACGTCGCTGCTCGCGTCGCTCTTCCTCAACGCCTTGCCGCTGTACCGCAAGGGTGTCACCTCACACGCGCTGGTGGACCTGCGGGAGCGGGTGACGAGCGGGCATGGCGGGCTTGTGTTGTTTCCGGAGGGAACGCGCAGCCGCGACGGAACGATGAACCCGTTCAAGGCGGGGCTGGGCATGATCGTGGCGGGGACGAATGTGCCGGTGGTGCCGTGCTACCTGGACGGGCCGTTTGAGGCGTGTCCGGCAAACGTGAAGCTGCCCCGGCCGGCGCGGATCACGGTGCGGGTGGGCACGCCGCTGGTCTTTGAGCAAGAACCCGACAGCCGCGAGGGGTGGAGCAATGTGGCGCGGCGGTGTGAGGAGGCGGTGCAATCCCTGGGGTCGGGGTCCATGACGGTGCGGTAGCGGCTCGGGAACTGCGGCATTGGCGGGAACCGACGGCGGGCGGGCGCTCGAACAATCTCTTACCCTTCTGGCTCTTACCCTTCTGGCGGAGTCGGGAGGGGTGTGGTGGAGCGGGTGGGATTGGACATGGATGAACGCCGATAGACAAGCGGAGGGTCTGGCTCGTGGGGCGAGCACGATCGGAGCGC
>DASVYC010000085.1:0-46423 GCA_036392375.1 Phycisphaerales bacterium | reverse complement strand
ACGAGAGTGGAGAGTCCCGCGGCGGTTCGGTGCGTTGGTCAGGAACCGGCGTCGCGCCAGGCGGGCCAGTCGTGGAGGACCGCGGGGTCGGCGCGATCTTCGAGGACGGCGCAGAGCCGGTCGAGCCAGGCGGCCTCGGGGTGCCCGGCCTGGGCGGCGCGGGCGGCGTTGCGGTGGAGGCACAGACGGGGGAGCCTGGCGCCGTGCTCGACGAGACCGGATTTGATGACGGCGAGCAGCGCGTCGTGCTCGGGATGGAGGCGGTGCAGGTAGAGCAGCGCGATCGTGTGGAGGCCGAAGAGGCCGTCCGGGATGCCGTTCGCGTGCTTGAAGACCGCTTCGAGACACCGCACCGCGGCGTCGTTCTCGCCCGCTCCGAGACGGAGGGTGGCCAGCACCAGCCGCATCGGGATGCTGGTCGGTTGCGCGGCGAGCACCCGGACGAGCCGTTCGTCGGCCTCGTTCAGACGTATCTCGGGGGCGGTGCCCCGCGAAACACGGTCGATGAGCAGCATCGCGTCGTTGTTCAGCGTGGCCGCGTGGTCGGGGCGGAGCGCGAGGGCCCTCTGGTACAGACCCTCGGCCTCGGCCGCCCGCGCGGGGTCGTTGCTGAGCAGGTTCGCGTAGTTGTTCAGCGTGTCCGCGTCGTCGGGGCGGAGCGCGAGGGCGCGGCGGTAGTGCGGGGCGGCGTCGGCGGGTTGATCAGCCGTGTGCAGGGCGGCGGCGTAGACCGCGTCGAAGAGCGCAGCGACCGCGTCGGGGAACGGAGAGGCACCCAGCGGGTCGGCGGGCGTCGCGGCGGTGGTTGCGCGGTTCGCCACCGCCGACATCAGCGCCGAGCGCCCGGGATGGCGGGGGAAGTTCTGATACATGCGGAGCAGAACCGCCGCCACCCCGACAGCGTCGGCGGCGATCGCGGCCCGGAGCAGCTTCGCGGGCGCGGTGGGATTCGTGAAGGTGTGCTGGACGCGGTGCAGCACGAACAACTCGCCCAGGTAGTCCGGTTCGAGCGGCACGAGCTCCGCGCCGTGGGGGCGGTTCGACAGCGACGCGAGGCGATCCATCAGACCCCAGTTGGCGGCGAAGCAGCCGGGCGGCGGGAGCAGGGGATTGAAACCGGCGGGCTTCATCTTCTCCAGGAGCGCGTCGTAGTCGCCGCCGCAGTCGACGCCCGCGGCGAGCGTCGCCAACGCCAGCAGGTTCTTGTGCTTTTCCAGCGCGTCGGGGCCCACCCCCGCCGTGGTCGCCGCCTTGGCCCACTGGATCTCCTCGTGCCCCAAGACGTACGCGGCGAGGTCCTCTTCGTTCCACGCGGCGATGTCCTTCCCGGCGAGCAGGGCGTCGGCGGCGAAGGCGGCGAAGAGGGGGCGGTTCCCGGCGTTGCAGGACGCGAGCTTGGTGAGGAGTTCTTCTCGCCTGCTCTCGGGGAGGGGTTTCTTCGCCGCCTTGAAAACGTCGGTCATGATCCGCCACAGCGCGTCCGGCTCCAATGGAGGCAGCGAGCGGGTCTCGTCGTAGCGGATGCCCTCGATGCGGACCCGCCGGTCCTGGTCGCCGAGCAACTGGTTCGTCCAGGTGTCGTACTCCTGGCGGTCGAGCAGCAGGACGCGGACGCGGCGTGCCTCGGGCGAGGCGGGCCGCTGCGAGAGGTGGTCCAGCCACTTGTGCAGTTCGGCGGCTCGGGCGGACGCATAGTCCACCACAACCAGCGTGTCGTGTTCGAACGGGAGCGTGGTCCAATCGGAGGGGATTGGCTTCAGGAAGTCAAGGAAGCCCGCCTTCCACATCCCGACGCCGGGGTGCATCGCACCGGCCGCTTCGAGGCAGGCTTCGAGCGCGAGGCGGCTCTTGCCCACGCCCGCGGCCGCGGTCCAGGTCCACCACAGCACGCGCCGATCGTCGCGGAGGAACTGTCGCAAGGCCTGCATGTCGGCGTCGCGGCCGTAGAGATCGATGCGGCGATCGGTGTAGATGTAGCCGGTGCCGCGCTTGCCGGGATCGGGGAGCGGCTTGAAGGGCAGCGGCGGAGCGACCGCGGCCTTGACGGCTTGCAGGTCTCCGGCGAGCGTCGGGATGAACGCGGTGTCGGCCTTCACGCTCGCGACTTGCTCGTGCAGCGCCGTGAGCGACTCGAAGGTCTGCCCGAAGGCGGTGGCGAGTTCCGAGGAGAGATCGTCGATCTCGGCGATCACGGCCTTCTGAGAGGCGTCGATGGACGTGCCCAGCGAGCGGACGATGCCGCGGGCCCGGGCTCGCACGCTGGCGGCCAGTTCGGGCAGAGCGTCGCGGAGGGCCTTCAACTCCGCGGCGTTTGGCGCGCCCTGCGTCGCCACCGTTTCCAGCACCCCGCGCATCTCGCTCATCAGGCGGAGCTGCAGCGCGGGCCACGCCAGATCGTCCTTCTTCCATGCGTGCTTCGCGGCCTCCCACAACGCGGCGGCGTAGCGCGCGACGAGGCGTTCGGCGGCGAAGCCCAGCGCCTTCTCGTGCGCCTCAAACCCGGCGTCGTAGGCGATGCTCCCGACGAGTTTGTGCCAGTGCGTCAGGTCGAGCGTGGGTGTCTTCTTGATGTCGTGCGGGGCGGCGGAGAAGAACCGACTGGCTGCGGGCTCGGTGATGGCGTGGTACCGGCTGTCCGGGTGGTGGGTGGCCCAGGTCTTGGCGACGGCGTCGCGGGCGTTCTTCAGATAAGTCGCGCCCGCAGGATCGCCAACGAAGGTGCGGGCGCACTCGTCGAGCACCAGCGCGATCGCCTGCCCCATGAGCCGGTGGAGATCGGCGTTCTCCAATCCGCGGGCGCGAAGGGCTGCGTCGGTGGACAATGCGTCGGCTGCTTTGCTCGCCTTCTCGTGCAGCAGGTTGCTGAGCACCCCCTCGAACGCTTTTACACCCAGGGCGGTGAACGCGGCGGCCACCGCGGGAGCGGTGATGGGTGCGCCCGCGACCGCGGCCACTATCGCGACCAGTGAGCACCCGGTCGCCGTGATGAGAGTCAGAGTGCAGCCGCGGTCCCACGCCATGATGGAATTCTACAGCACTTGAAGAGTCGTCACAAGCGCCGGAGCAACTAGACCGGTAGCCGCGTGCATCAACGCATGCCTTTCCCCCTGCTCCACTGCCCCCCTGCTCCCCTGCTCCACTCCCCCGCCTCACCTCGGCGCGACGACCGTGGAGACGTTCTTCACTTCCACCCTTCCCCGCCTCATGTCCCAGAGGATGCCGCGGGCGGTGATCGGGGAGGCGGACTCGTCGTCGATGAGGCGCACTGTGGAGTTGTCGCGGCTGCCCGCGGTGGCGGTGCCGTTGGCGGGGTCGTAGTCGATGAGGTCGCCCAGGAGCGTTTTGGTGCCGCTCTTGAGGCGGGCGGTGCCCTCGGCGAGGGCGCGGGAGAGTTCGCCGCGAAGGTCGGTTGGAGAAGTGGGAAGGGGTGAGGTCTGAGGGGTGAGAGAGGAGGAATCGGAGGGAGCGGCGTTGTCTTTGCTCACCCCTTCTTGCTCACCCCTTCCCGCTGGGCTCGGCGTCAGCCAGGCGCTGAGCTTGTCGCAGTCGAGCTGGGTGAGCGACTTGTCGGACTCGCGGATGCTGGTGAGCTTGACGGTGCCCTTCATCACCATGGAGTGGTCGTCGCCGCTGGTGGCGGCGGCTCGGGTCATGGTCATCGCGTTCTTCCAGTCAAAGAGCGTGCGCGAGCGGCCGAGGCGGGAGGAGTCGGCCGAGAGGTCGGCGGAACGATCGGCGACAAGGGCGGGGGCGGACGAAGCGGGAAGGGGTGAGGTGTGAGGGGTGAGTTCGGAGGGGCGGGAAGGTGGGGTCTTGTCGTGGCTCACCCCTTCTTGCTCACCCCTTCCCGCTTTCTCACCCCTTCCAATTTCTGCCGACGCGTCCTTCCCGGCGAGGACGAGCATCTTCCCGGGCGCGGGGACGTGGACCGTGCCCTTGGTGTTGTCGGCTTCGACGCGCGTGGATTCGAGGTAGAGGAGACGCTCCAACGCGGGCTTCTTGTCGCCTTCACTGAGATCGGTGATCGCGGCGGCGTAGCGGCGGGACTCGACCTTGACGACGGCGGGGGTGGAAGCAGGTGCGGTTGCGGCGGCGTTGCTGGTTTCGCTCGAGTTGGGGGCGGCGGTGGCGACGACGGACAGGACTTCGCGGTCCTTCGCGGGTGCGTCGGTGGGGGACGGCGTGAGCAGGACGCGGACGAACGCGGCTTCGAGCTTGTCGATGGTGCGGGCGTCGGGCATCGCTTCGGCGACGGTGCGGCCGTTGGGGCTGGTGGCTTCGAGGACGCCCGTCGAGTCCTCGAAGGTCATGCTCGCGTCGGGGCCGGTCCAGCGGGCGGAGGCCAGACGCGGTTCGCCGTCCTTGGTCTTGCCTTCGTGCTGGAAGACGCCGGGGCCGACGACTTCGATGCGGCCGGTGGTGCCGTCGAGTAACATGCGTTCGCCGGTGACGGCGGAGTCGCCCTTGGCGAGGACGACGACGGGGCCGGCGAGTTGGGCTTGTTGGTTGGGCACGTCGGCGATGAGCTCGTCGCTCTCGGCGCGGGTGCCGTCGGCGCGGCTGAAGCGGACGGCGCCCTTGGCGTGGGCGATGGTCACGCCGAGATTCGCGTCGGGCGTGGCGTCGGTGCTCAGTGCGGCGTCGAGCGCGTCGGTGTGGAGCGTGGAGCCCTTGGACGAGGCGACGACGTTGCCGCGGGCGATGAGGCCTTGGGCGACGGCTTCGTTGGACTTGGAACCCGAGAGCGGCGGGGAGAACCGCACCTCGACGCGATCAGCGGCGAGCGTGCCGCCCTTGCTGTCGCCGCCCTTGGCGCGGCCGGTGAGGGTGACGATGCTGAGCGAGGGCTGCTCCGCGCCCGGAGCTAGGACGAACGAGGCTTCAACCGCGTCGGCGGTGATGGAGGAGCCGCCGCCCGCGGCGGTGACGGCGCCCTTGAAGGACGCGAACTCGAGCACGCTGGGATCGCCGCTGCTTCCGGGGCGGTTGTCCGGCTTGAAGCGGAGGAGAGCGGAATCCTTCCACGCGATGGAGCGCGAGGCGGCGGATGCGACCGCGCGCGGCTCGGCGTCGCGTGACGGCAGCGGCGTCGCGGATTCGCTGTCGGTGTTCTCCATCTGGCCCGCGCCGGTGAAGGTGGCGATGCCCGTGGCGAGGTTCATCGACGCGGCGGTGGCGAGGACGCGGCCGCGGCCTTTGGCGGTCAGCACCGAGCCGAGCGCGGCCTTGGAGGTGGGGTCGCTCCAGATGCGAGCCTCGCGGCGGGTGTCGAGATAGGTGATCGTGTCGCCGCTGGCGGAGAGCTCGGCCTTGGCGTCGACGACGCGGGCGGGGGCGTTGGCCGCGCCGTAGAAGACGGCGGCGAGATCGTTGTTGACGAGGACTTCGGGGGCGGGCGTCGTCGGGCTCGCGGCGATCGGACGCAGCTCGAGACGACCGAGCCAGGTGATGGTGACGGGGGAGTCGGAGGAGGAAAGGGGAGCAGGGGAGGAGGGGAGGAGGGGAGCAGGGGAAGACGGGGATTGGAAGGCGACGGGGGTGATGGCGGCGGGCGTATTTGCGTCGCGGGCGGTGGATGGTGTGCGTTGCGGCGGCGTGGTGCGTGTGGTGCTCGCGACGGAGGAGGAGCCGGACTGGCGGGTGTAGATCTCGCCCACGGCGGCGTCGATGGTGCGGGCGGCTTGGACGACCCGCACAGCTTCTTCGACGCGGATGCGGTAGAGCTGCTCGCGGGAGTTGCTGGAAGCTGTGGCGGGAGACGACGAGCCCGGCCGCGTGCCGCTGGGAGTGTTGGTGGCGGAGCCGGGAGTGGGTGAGGTCGCGTTGGGTGACGTCTTCGCGGACGGGTTCGCCGCGGCGTCGCGCGACGCGAACAGCGACGGCGGCGTGCGGGCGGCCTTGGGATCGATGCGGAGGTACTCGCTCTGCTCGGCGGTCAGGAGCTCGATGCGTTGCTCGGGGTCGTTGAAGAGGATGCGGAGGCTGCTGCCCGCGTAGGCGACGCCGCTGCCGTCGATGGTGATGCGGCCGGGGACTTGCAGCTCTCCGATCGCGCCGTCGAAGGCGATGGTGTCGGTGCGGGCGATGAGGAGCGGTGTTTCCTTGTCGGGGTCGATGGGGCGGCCCGCGGGCCCGGCGAAGAGGCGGACGATGACGTTGCCCTTGAACTCGCCGCGTTCGGGGAGTTGTTGACGGTTGGGGAGGAAGAGGTCGCCCTTGTCGGCGCGGATGTGGACGACGCGGCCGTCGCGGGGATAGACCCAGCCCGAGGGCGCATCGACGGCGTACCGCTTCGCGGCCAGCGGCTGCACGGACGGGAGTTTCAGTTCCGCGGCGAGGCGACCTGGGTTGTCGCGATCGACGAGCTGGAGAGAGATCTGATCGCCGGAGAGATCGTCGTCGGGCTTCGGCGCGGCGCCGACGTTTGCGTCGGTTGGCTTGGTGACGGGCTTGACCTTTGGCGCGGACGAGGAGATGTACCACAGGCCCGCGATGGTCACGACCGCGACCAGGAAGGCGACGAAGAGACCGACGCCCCGCGTGCTGCCGGTGCGCACTGCGTGGGACGTCTTGGCGTGGCGATGTCGGGGCGGCGTGCCGTGGTTCATGAAGGAAGAGCCTTAGTCCTGGACCAGCCGCATGGTAATGAGGTCCTGCACGTCGAGGACACCCACGGGCTCGCCAGCGGCGTTCACGACCGGGATCTCGTCGGCCCGGTGCTCGCGCACGAGCTTCACGGCATCGCGGACGAGCGCCGAGTCCTGAAGGTAGCGGGGGTTCTTGGTCATCACCGCGGCGATCGGGTTGTGCAGCTCGGCGGGGTCGCGGAGGATGAGGCGGCGGAGATCGGCGTCGGTGAAGATGCCGCTGAGGCGGCCGGTTTTGGCGTCGCAGAGGATGATCGCGCCCGGACGGCGGCCCCACTTGGCGGCCTCTTCGAGTGCGGCGGCGACGGAGCGGTCGTCGGTGATGCGGGGGAGGTCCTTGCCGAGCTTGAAGCGGAGGACTTCGGTGATGGGGCGGAGCAGGTCGCCCAGCGTGCCGCCGGGATGGCGACGCTTGAAGTCGGCGTCGGTGAAGTCGCGTGCCTTGGCGGCGACGATCGCGAGGGCGTCGCCGAGGGCCATCGTCGCGGTCGTGGAGGACGTGGGAGCCGCGAAGTCGGGCTCGCCGGCTTCGTGCTCGAGATTCAGGCCGAGCGCGACGGTGGCGAGAGCTTCAAGGCTCGAGGGCTTGGTCGCGCCTTGGGGCACCGTGCGGGCGGTGATGCTGATGATGGGCAGACCGTCCTGGCGGAGGATCGAGGCGACGTTGACGACCTCGGTGGTCTCGCCGCTGGCGGAGATGCAAACGACGGTGTCGGTCTTGCGGAAGCGGCCGAGGTCGCCGTGGGCAGCTTCGGAGGGATGGACGCTGTGGCTGGGGATGCCGAGCGAGGCGAGCGTGGCGCTGATCTTGGACCCGACGAGGCCGGACTTGCCCAAGCCGGTGACGAGGACGGTGCCGCCGGATTCGGCGCAGGCGACGATGAGGCGGCAGGCTTCCTCGAAGGGATCGCCGAGGGAATCGGCGAGCGTCACAAGGGCCTGGGCCTCGGACCGGAGGATCTTCTTCGCGAGCGCGGGGGCGTCCTTGGGGAGGGTGACGCGGGGCTTGGCGGCGGGGCGCGTGGCGGGCTTGGCCTCGGGAAGGATGGCGGCGTGCGGCTGCTTGGCGGCGTCGGCGGAAGAAGGGCCTTTCGTGCGGGACATCGGGGAAGGGTAGTGCGATGGGGGACCAAAGAGCGAGGTGCTTGAGAGCGGGATCGCGTACACTGTTCCCGCGTGCGGCGGAGTCCTGACACGCGTTGCGGAGGCATGGATGCTGACCGAAGACTATCGCGTGCGGCTGGAGGCCTTTGAGGGGCCGCTGGATCTGCTGCTCTTCCTGATCCGCAAGAACGAAGTGGATGTCAACGACATCCCGATCTCAACGATCGCGGACCAGTACATCGCGTTCCTCAACAGCCTCGACGCCGACGGCTCGCTGATCGACATCGACGTCGCGGGCGAGTTCCTGGTGATGGCCGCCACGCTAATGGAAGTGAAGAGCCGCTGGCTGGCGCGAACGCCGGGCGAGACGACGGAGTCGGGCGAGGTGCCGAGCGGCGAGGACCCGCGGGCTGATCTCGTGCGGCAGTTGCTCGCGTACAAGCAGTACCGCGATGCGGCCGCCGCGCTCGAGACGCGCGGCACCCACTGGCAGTCGCGCTTCGCGGTGGGCGGAGCGGCGGAGCCTGAGGTTGTGTCGACCGACGCCGATGCGATCGCGGACGAGGTCGCGGCGCTCGATGTCGAGGATCTGGAGCTGACCGATCTGCTCGACGCTTTCAAGCGGATCGTCGCAACGGTGAACTTCGAGCGGCTGGGCGATCACCAGGTCGTGTACGACGACACGCCGATTGAACTGCACGCGGCGGACATCGTCGAGCGGCTCAAGAGCGATGAAATCGCCCGGGGTGAGAAGCGACTGTCGTTCCGCACACTGCTAACCGGACGCAAGCGGAGCGAGATGATCGGGCTGTTCCTCGCGGTGCTCGACCTGGTCCGCCGACGCATGATCGGCGTGAAGCAGGATGGGTCGGGCGAAATCGACCTGGAGCTTCGTGACCCTGATTCGAGCGAGGCGATCCCGGCTCCGGCGCCGATCGAATAAGCGCTTGCACCGGACCGACGCCATGCGCACGCCCGATGCACACGACATGATGCGGCTGATGAGCACGGAGACGCCGCTCGCTCCATTGTCGGAACCGGTCTACTTCGTCATGCTCGACGAGCGGCGCCAGAAGCCGTGGCTCCCGTTGTTCGACGGGGCCGAGCCCCCGCCGGCGTCGGTGTACTGGCGTCAGTGGGACGGCGAAACGGCGTGGATCATCAATACCTATATCCAGCTCAAGCGTCGAGGCCTCGACGTGCGGCTCTCGAAGCGTCTCGTGCCCGGTGCGTTGTGCGTGCTCACGTACGACGACGCCGCCCGCGCGGGAAAGCGGATGTTCTCGTGGCGGAGCTACATCCTGTGCTGCCGCATGGATCGAGCCAAGCCTGCGTACTGCGACGAAGTGATCGTGCAGAATCGAACGTCGGTTGATGGGCCGGGTGTTCACTTTGTGCCGCATTGGCCGCAGCTCTCACTTCGGCCGCGCGACGAGCGCCGCGGCGACCGCTTCGAGAGCATCGTCTTCCACGGCGAGATCGAGAACATCGCGCCCGAGTTTCGTACGCCGGAGTTCGGGGCCGCACTCGCCGCGATCGGAGTGCGATTCGTCGTGCATCCGCTCAGGCAGAGTCGCATCGGCGATGCCGGGCGTGATTGGAGCCAAACCGACGCCGTGCTGGCGGTACGAGGCGGCAGCGAGTACTTCCGCTCCATCAAGCCCGCACTGAAGCTGGTGAACGCCTGGCAGGCCGGGTGCGTCGCGTTCGTCGGACCAGAGGCGGGCTATCGCGACGAGCGCCGGAGCGAGCTCGATTACTTCGAGGTCTGTAGCGCCGCCGAGGCGCTGGCGGCGATGCAGCGACTGGCGCGCGAGCCGGGCCTGTACCGAGCGATGGTCGAGAACGGCCGCCGCCGAGCCCTGGAACACACGCCCGATGCGATCGCCCGCGTCTGGCGAGAGTCGCTGGCCGGCATCATCACGGGGGGCTTGACGCAGTGGCGATCGGCCGGAGCGCTCGCGCGATGGATTCGGTCTCCCGTGACGCAATCGCGCCGGTACTTCCGCCACAAGGCCGAGCGGCGCTTCTTTTGGCAGCTTCTGCAAGGGCGGGGGTATCAGGCCGCCGCGGCTCGATAAGCGGTGCAGGTTCCGAGAACTCCCCGGCAACTGTTGCGGGTTGCGGGTCCGGATCCCGCTCTCGAACGCAGAGAGACGAAAGATACCGCTCCGATCAAGAACCGGCGGCTTGGCTTTTCCGATACACTGGCGGGGAAGGTAAGCCAACGGTTCACCGCCGCAGGACAGTCATTGCGGTGTGGATCGTGCAGGGGAAAGACATGGCTTCCGATCCCGGATCCGTTAATCCGATGACTCCGCCGCCAGCCGGAGTGGCGCAGGTGACGCAACTGCTGGTCGCGGCCGCTCAGGGGGACTCGCAGGCCGCCCGCGACCTGCTCCCCCTGGTGTACGAGGAGCTGCGGCGCCTCGCATCGGCACGCATGGCCCGTGAGCGGGCCGGCGGCGCGGGCATGACCCTGCAACCCACCGCGCTCGTGCACGAGGCGTACCTGCGACTTCTCGGCGATCACGAGGTCCGCTGGAACGGCCGCGGGCACTTCTTCGGAGCCGCGGCCCTGGCGATGCGCCGCATCCTGGTCGAGCGAGCCCGCCACCGCTCCCGCGTCAAGCACGGCGGGGAAGCCAAGCGGATCGACATGGAAGTCGCCCAGCTCTCGCCCGCTCTCGCCAGCGAGCCGCCCGCCGAGGAGATGCTCGCCCTGGACGATGCTCTCAAGTCGCTCGAGACGCAGGACCGCCGCAAGTACGATGTGGTCATGCTCCGGTACTTCGCCGGCCTGTCGATCGAAGAGACCGCCGACGCCCTGGGCATTTCGCCCGCGACCGTCAAGAACGATTGGACGTTTGCCAAGGCGTGGCTGAAGCGCAAGGTTGCCGGCAGCGGAGCGGACGAAGACTCGTGAGCGCGGCACCGTCGCATCGCGTGGAGGAGTTGTTCCTCCGGGCGGCCGAGATGCCGACGGCGGATCGTCGTGCGTTTTTGGAACGCGAGTGCGCCGGCGACGCCGAGACCCTTCGCGAGATCCTCTCGCTCCTCGACCACCACTCCGGCGAGGCGAGCTTTCTCGATTCCAAGGTCGCGCCCGGCAAGGGCCTCTTGACGCAGCTCGGTGCCTCGGCGCTCTCCGAGGCCGAGCCGCTTCTTCCCGCTGACAAGAAGATCGGCAACTTCCAGGTGCTGGGCCAGCTCGGGGCCGGCGGCATGGGCGTGGTCTACGTCGCACAGCAGGAACGCCCCAAGCGAACCGTGGCGCTGAAGGTCATGCGTCGGGTCATGGCGGACCCCGACTCCGCCGCGGCCCAGCGCGTGCTGCGACGATTCGAGCACGAGGCCGAGCTGCTGGGGCGCCTGCACCATCCCGGCATCGCCCAGATCTTCGAAGCCGGCACGTACGAGGCCGGCGGGCTCACGCATCCGTACATCGCGATGGAGCTCGTCAAGGGCGAGCCCCTGCTCGCGTACGCCGCCAAGCACAACATGGCGACGCGCGAGAAGCTCGTGCTCCTAGAGCGCGTCTGCGACGCGATGCAGCACGCACACCGCAACGGCGTCATCCATCGCGATCTCAAGCCCGCCAACATCCTCGTCGACGAGACCGGACGCCCAAAGGTCCTTGATTTCGGTGTCGCCCGCACGACCACCAACGAGCTCCAGCTCACCAGCGAACACACGGCCGTGGGGCAGCTCATCGGCACCCTGCCTTACATGTCACCCGAGCAGGTCAGCGGCGACCCCAACGCCGTCGACACGCGTTCGGACGTCTACGCCCTGGGTGTGATCCTGTACGAGCTGCTCGCGGGCAAGCTGCCCTACGACCTCTCCAGCCGCTCGCTGCCCGAGGCCGCTCGCATCATCCGCGACGAGGAGCCCACCAAGCTCAGCTCCGTCGACCGCGTCTTCCGCGGCGATGTCGAGATGATCGTCGCCAAGGCGCTCGAGAAGGACCGCGCGCGGCGCTACCAGTCCGCGAACGAGCTTGGCGACGACATCGCGCGGTATCTCTCCGGACAGCCGATCGCCGTTCGGCGCGACTCGGCGATGTACGTGCTGCGTAAGCAGCTCAAACGCTACAGGGGCGTCGTCACCACCGCGGTCTTCGCGTTCCTCGTGGTGCTTTCGCTGGGCGTTTTCTCGGCGATCCAGGCCGTGCGTGCCTCGCGCTTCGCCATGACCGAGCAGGCCGCCAAGACCGAGGCCCTATCCAACCTCAAGGTCGCCGAGACCGAACGCCGACGCGCCAACGACACCGCCGCAAGCCTCGCCGACCAGCTCGCACGCTCCAACGTGGAACGCGGACGCCTGCTTGGTATGAGCGGCAATCTCCAGGCCGCCGAGGACCTGATCTGGCCCGCCCACCTCCGCAACCCCAACTCCCGCCACACCTTCTTCGCGCTCTGGGAGCTCTACATGCACGAGCCCTGTCTCGGCTCGTTCCAGGCGCACCCGGGGACGATCTCGTTCCTCAGCGCCACCCCTGACGGCAAGCGGGCCGCGACCACCAGCCTCGAGATACCGGCCATCACCGTGCTGGACGTCGCCGCGATGAAGATCGAGCGGAGCATCCCCACGCCCTCGGTCAAGGTCCGCTGGCTCGCGCTCTCCCCCAATGGCAAGCTCGTCGCCTTCGTCCACGACGACAATCAGGTCGTGTTCTACGACGCCGACACGGGCTCGTTGATCGCTCAGACCGAGGCGAAGGATCAAGTCATCACGACCGCTGTGTTCGCGGCCGATTCCGCCTCGCTCTTGGTCGGAACGCGCGGCGGAACGACGCTCCGCTGCACACCCTCATCTTCCCCGGCCTGGGCAGAGTTCGCGACCAGCGAAGCCGCCATCACGTTCATCAACACCTCGCACGACGGCCGCGTGATCGGAACCGGGCACCGCGACGGCTCGGTCCGCTTGTGGGCCGCCGACGGCTCGCTCCAGCGCACGCTCCGCGGTCACAGCACCGACGTCTCGGCCATCGGCTTTAGCGACGACGGCGCCCTTGTCGCCACCGGCGCGCTCGATCGCTTCGTGATCGTCTGGAAGCTCGGCACGGGTGAGCAGCTCTCCAAGCTCGATCTTCCCAACGGCACGCCCCGGGGCATCCTCTTTACCCCGGACACCGAACGCATCTTCGTCTCCGGTTGGTGGACCATCAACGACTGGCAGTGGCGCACCCAGACCGTGCTCCGACGCATGTCGCTCCCCGCCAGCGGCATCTCACTTTTCTTCGCCAACGACGCCCAGGAAGTCTGGGCCGGCGTCGCCAACGCCATCCGCGGCTGGAACACCGATTCCTCCCCCGCGGCCCGCAATCTCTCCGGTCACGCCGGTCGCACCATGGCCACCTGGAGCCCCGATTCCAGGTGGATCGCCACCGGCGACGCCTCCTCGACCGTGCGGCTTTGGAACGCCGACACGCTCGCACTCGAGCGCACCATGCGTGCAAGCTGCGGCCGGGTCCGGGCCCTTCGCTTCGACAACGACGCACGCTATCTCGTCGTCACGGGCGAGGGCACATCCGCCTCGGTCTTCGATACCGCCGACCCCAACCCCGAACCCATGCTTGTGCTCGCGGGCATCCGCGGCTACTCCCCACGATCGATCGCCTTCGCTCCCGACAACTCCGTCGTCGTCCTTCCCGCGACCGACGCGAGCCACCGCATCCTGCGCCTCCCCGACTTCGTCGAGGTCGGCCGAATCGACAGCGCCAACAGGGAAGAATCCCTCGCCGCACGCTTCTCGCCCGACGGCACGATGCTCGCCACCACCGACCGCGATCGCGCGGTCCGCCTGTGGTCGTGGCCCGAGCGGAATCTCATCGCCACGCTCCGCCCCGAGACCATCAACCCCCAGCCGTGGTCGTTCGAGTTCACGCCCGATTCCAAGGAGATGCTCGTCAGCGGATGGAATCGCAACACCGAGCTGTGGGACCTGAGCTCGATGAAACTCAAGCAAACCTTCCAGGGTCACGGCGCCCTCGTCACCGATCTGGCCATCCGGCTTCGCGAGCCCATGATTTTCGCCACCGCGAGCGTCGATGGCACCATGAAGCTCTGGAACCGCGACCACGCCAACGAGCCCGTGATGCTCACCATCGAGCGCTTCGGCAGCTACGAGGTCAACACCGTCGAGTGGAGCCCCGACGGACGCAAGCTGCTGATCGGCGACTCCATCGGCAACGCCCAGGTCTGGAACATGCGTTACTTCAACCGCCACATCGGCGGCAACATGCGCTACCAGCTCGAACGCCACCGCTCGCGACTCAGCTCCGACATCCCCATCAAGGACATCGAGGACCAGATCAAGATCCTGCAGGACCGCGCCCGGGTCGGCTGGTGAACGGACCACACGCCGCCCGGCTACGCTGGGGCGTCCCCACCATTGCCCCCGCGGAGCACGCCATGGCCATTGGAGTCGATCAGGTCCTCACCCGTCTGGAATCGCAGGAAAAACAGCAGGTCCAGGAGCTCATGGACTGGCTGCGCATCCCCAGCATCAGCACCGACCCGGCCTACCGCGCCCACTGTCGCCGGGCCGCGCAGTGGGCCTCGGACCATCTCGCCGCCAGCGGCTTCGCGTCCGCGCTGCGCGAGACCGGCACCGCCGCCAACCCCGGACACCCCGTCGTGCTCGCGCACACCCCCGGCGACGCATCGTACAAGGGCCCGCACGTGCTCTTCTACGGCCACTACGACGTCCAGCCCGTGGACCCGCTCGATCTCTGGGAATCACCCCCCTTCGAGCCCAAGCTCATCGAGACCGGCACCACCGGCGGGCCCGGCCCCCGGATCGTCGCTCGAGGCGCCGTAGACGACAAGGGACAGGTCATGATGTTCCTTTCCGCCATGCGCGCGTGGAAGGAGATCAGCGGCCTTGCCGCAGGCGGCGTCAAGATGACCGTGTTGCTTGAGGGCGAAGAAGAGTCCGGCAGCGTAAACCTCGACGCGTTCCTCGACGCCAACAAGGCCGAGCTCTCCAAGTGCAATGTCTGTCTCATCTCCGACACCGGCATGCTCGATCGCGGGCGTCCCGCGATCACCTATGGCGTGCGCGGCCTCGCGTACACCGAGGTCGTGCTGCACGCCGCCAACCAGGATCTGCACTCGGGTCTGTGGGGCGGACGCTGCCCCAATCCCATCAGCGAACTCACCAAGGTGCTGTCGCAGCTCTGGGACAAGGACCGCAGGGTCACCATCCCCGGCTTCTACGACCGCGTCCGCCCGCTCACCCAGGGCGAACGCGACGCGTGGAAGAGCCTCAACATCGACCCCGCCGAGAGCCTCAGCAAGATCGGGCTTGGGCCGGAGGCCAACGTCGGCGAGACCGGCTTCACCGCCACCGAGCGCGAGTGGGCCCGTCCCACCGCCGAGATCAACGGGATCATCGGCGGCTACACCGGAAAGGGCGCCAAGACCGTCATCCCCGCCTACGCCAGCGCCAAGATCAGCTTCCGCCTCGTCGCCGACCAGGACCCGGCCCAGATCACCGAAGCGTTCTTTGAATGGTGCAAGGACCGCACGCCCCCTGGTTGTCGCTGGGAACTCATCGATCATCACGGCGGACACCCCGCGACGGTCCGCACCGACTCCAAGGAGCTGTCGGCCGCCGTCCGCGCCATCGACCGCGCCACCGGACGCAAGGCCGAGCTGATCAAGAGCGGCGGCTCTATCCCGGTCGCCGGCTCGCTCAAGAGCAAGCTCGGCGTCGAGACCATCTTCATGGGCTTCGGTCTTGAGGATGATCGCGTCCACTCGCCCAATGAGAAGTTCGAGCTCGAGTGCCTCCGTATGGGCACCCGCAGCCACGCGATGTTCATCGATGAACTGCGGAAGCTCTGAATCCGGTCGCTAGTGCTTGGCGTGCGGCCCGGCGCCCGGCCGGGCGGCATGGCCAGCGGCCTTCGGGACCGATTTCGCCCCGTGGCTCGTGGGGCTGAGCTCCACCTCACCGGACTGGGCGGCATCCTGCAACGCCTTGAGCTTGGCGTAGTACTCAGTCCGCAGCCGCGCGACGTTGACCTGCAGATCGTGGATGTAGCTCTGATTGCGGATGACCGACGCGACGGTGTAGAGCACCGCCAGAACCCCGGCCAGCCCGAGGGCGATCACCACCAGCCAGGAGTTGCCGAGGATCTCCGCCATGGCACGAGAATCGGATGAGGACGTGCCGGACTTTGGTCCGACGCCGCAGGATTGTGCGAATGCCTCGAACCGAGCGAGCCCGGGCAACGCACGGAAGGCAGAGGGTCTTTAGAATCGGCGTATGCAAGCACGGACGCGACAGAGTGGGTGGGGCGGCTCGACGGCTTCTCGAAGGCCGACGGCGAGCCCGACTGGGCTTGGCCATGGGCTGGGCTTCAGGCTGCTGATCGCGTTCCTGCTGCTGCTCCCGCTTGGAAATGTCTTTGCACAGACCGGAGTCCCCGACGAAGTCCGCATTGAAGTGGGTGAGTTCGGGGTGGGCAACATCGCTCGTGCGGGCGACTGGTGCGGCATCCGCCTGAAGCTCACCGACTCGGCCTCCAAGCAACGCGAGGTTCTGGTCGGCATCCAGCTCGAAGATGCCGACGCCGACCGTCCCGCGTATTCCCGCGTGCTCACCCTAAACCCCGGCGTCACCCAGGACGCGTGGTTCTTTCTGCGCCTCCCCTTCTGGTTCAGCCAGGGCGAGGGCGTGCTGGTGCAGGTCCACGAGCCCGCGACGGATGATTCCTCAGCCGTCGGCTCTCGCCCCGGGCGCCTCCTCGCACGCAAGCTTGTCACCAGCACCGGGCGCGTTGCCGAGGCCTCCCGCGGGCTGTTTGCGATCATCGGAACCAACGAAATGGGCCTGCGTCAGTACGCCACCATGGCTGGCGGCGGCCAGCCCTGGCCCGCGCTCGGACACGAGGTTACCGACAGCGCCCCCGGCCTCGCGGTCCGCACCTTCCCCGACCGCTGGCTGGGATGGGCCCCCTTCGAGGTCGTCTTCTGGGGCGACTCCCCTGGCGGAGCGGAAGCCGATGTCAGCCAACTCCGCGGCGAGCGCACCCGCGCCCTCAAGGAATGGGTCCAGCGGGGCGGTCATCTCGTCATCGTTCTCCCGCCCACTGGCCAGGCCTGGACCAACCCCGCCACCAACGAGTTGCTCGACATCCTTCCCGCGGTCAGCATCACCCGGCGCGAGAACGTGGACCTCTCCGAGTACCGCCCCCTCCTGGTCCGGTCCCCCGACGTCAGCCTGCCGCGCTCGGGCGTCGTCCACACCTTTCTGCCCCGGGCCGATGCCGGCGACGGCGAAGCAATCCGATTGCTCAGCGGCCCGCGCGGCGACTGCGTTGTTGCCCGTCGCTTGGTGGGCGTGGGCGCGGTGACGCTGGTCGGCATCGACTTCTCCTCGCGTCTGCTCAGCCAAGGAGGTTCGCTGGACGCCGACGTCTTCTGGCACCGCGTCCTCGGACGCCGCGGCATCCTCACCCCCGAGGCCAAGGAAGTCGTCCCCCGCAGCAACAACGAAGCATTCGTGGATCGCGTGATTTCGGGCGAGGTTTCCAAACGCGGCACGGCCGCCACGGGCCTGCTGTTGGGCGTGCTGCTCTTTGTGGTGTACTGGCTCATCGCGGGCCCCGTGGGTTTCGCCGCTCTTAAGCACCGCAACGCTCAGCGGCTCGCGTGGGTCGGCTTCGTTGCCGTCGCGCTGCTCTTCACCGCCGTCGCCTTCGGCACGGCCACCTGGTTCCGCCCCACCAGGCTCGAAGCCACACACCTCACCGTTCTCGACCACGTGTACGGCCAGCGCGTCCAGCGGGCCCGATCGTGGATGAGCCTCATGCTCCCGCGCGACGGCACCGTCTCGGTCCTCGCCCCCGATTCCGAGGGCGCCGCTCCCGCCGCCGGCAGCCGCCGCGAACTCGGCGGCGTGCTTGCTCCCTGGGACCCCGTGGGTGCCGATCGCCGCGGCGGATTCCTCGACGCCCGCGAGTACGCCGTGGACGCCCGCGATCCCACCCGCCTCGATTTCCCTTCACGCTCCACCGTCAAGCTCGCCGAACTTGATTGGGCGGGGGCACCACGTTGGAAGATGCCCCGACCCTTCCACGACGAAGGCATCCGCGTCGAGGGCACCAAGGTTCTCGGCGCACTGGTTCACGAGTTGCCCGCGGCCCTCGAAGACGTCACGCTCGCGGTCGTCCTGGGCCAACGCCCCGTCGGGGCCGACCTGCGTCCCAGGCTCGTCTCGGCGGTTCAATTCTGGAAACTCCAAGAGCCTTGGGTGCCCGGGACGCCTCTGGACCTGACCCTCACCACCGCCCAGGCCGCCTCCAGCAACAGCGGCGAATTGTGGCTCGCCAACCTCGTCCCACTCTCCCAGTCCGGCTTCGGCCTGCCCGCCGCCGATCTCCGCTTCTTCCGCACCGTGCGAGAGGCCTTCACCGCCGCCACCTTCTACACACAGTTCGGCATCCCCGAGGACGTCAAGAACACCAACGGCATGTCCGCGGGCATCGTCCGCCGGGAAGCGACCCACGCCATGGACTTCGGTCGCTGGTTCACCCAGCCCTGCCTGATCGTCGTCGGGTTCCTCAAGAGCGACACCGTGGACGCGCCGATCGGCGTCTACGTGGACAATGCGCTGGTCCCTTCTCAGGGCACGACGGTCGTCCGTTGGGTCTTCCCCCTCCCAGACTCGGTTCCGACCTATCGGAGAGCTGAGGCGGCGCCCGCCAACTGACTCACCAACTGACTCACCAACGGCCCCATTCGCGCCCGCACGCCGCCACGAGTTGGTCGAAGATCGCCTGCCCCAATGCCGGAGCATCGGTGCGCTCGGGGTGCCACTGCACACCCACATAGAACCGGCGGCCCGGGTCGGCCGCGGCCTCGATCACGCCGTCGTCGCTGGTCGCCAACACCCGCATCGCCCCCGCCTCCACGATCGCCTGCTTGTGCTTGCTGTGCACGACCCCCGACGCGAGGTGCACCGGCCCGTCGCCCCGCGTCACGATCGGATGATCCATCCCCCAGTGCCGAGCGTGTGTCGGCATGGTCTCGGGCATGTACTGATCCATCGCGCCCCCGGCGCGGAGACACATGAGCTGCATCCCCAGGCACACACCCAGCACTGGCTTCTCGGGCCGCTCTTCCAGGGCGGCCAGCAAGGCGAGTTCGTACTCCTGGCGGAGCGGGTGCAACTTCGTGATCTTGGGGTGCGACGCCACCCCAAAGCACTCCATCGCCGGATCGTCGCCGCCCGTGAACACGATTGCGTCGCACCCACTCGCGTGCTCGTGCACCGACTCCATCAGCGGCGCCAGCACCACCGGCGTCCCCCCCGCCCGCTGCACGCACCGCGCGTACGCCAGACCCACGTCCAGCTTGACGCGTCCGTTGGCTTCCGAGACATCCGCGGTGATCCCGACGGTCGGTTTGCGTGAGCTCATCGCGTCATTCTTGGCCCCACCGCCGCCCGAGCGCCGGACCGCAAGCGTCGCCCCCGCAATCCCGCCCAAGCACAGCCACCCGATCCTCGTACACTCCGCCCATGTCCCGAGTGAGCGCGTTGATCTGGGTCGTGATCTGCACCGTGCTGGGAGCGCTCGTGTGGTGGACGTCGCCGCGGCCCACGATCGAAACCCAGGGGCCGCCACTGCTCAGCGTCTCCGCGGCCGAGATCCGCTCGATCCGCATCGCCGATCCCGCGGGCGCCACCGGCACTCTCGAACGCGGGCCGCTCGAGGGCGTGTGGCTGCTGCAACTCGGTTCCGGCCCCCGCGCGGTGGCGGACGCTGCCCGCGTGCAGGGATTCCTGCGCCTGCTCTCCGAGCTGCGAACAACCACGGCTGCCGACACACGCCCCATGCCCCGGGCGGCGATCGTGAGCCTCATCGGCCCTGCCGGCGTGCTCGCGTCCGTTGCCCTAGATACCGAATTCCTCGCCGGCCGGGCCCGCGCCGCCCTGGTCGATGACTCGGGCGTTGTCCTGCGCGTCGCGTCGACAAGCGAGGATCTGGCCGCCCTCGTCAAGCCCGATGCCCTCGCCGAATGGCGCTCCAAGTCACTCCTGCCCTGGGCCCCCGACCGCAGCCACGCGCTGACGCTCGGGCGCCGCGACATCGAGCCCTCGCGCTGGCTCACCGCCGAACGCTCGGGCTCGGGGTGGTTGCTCAGCGCGCCGCTCCAGCTGCGGGCCGAGACCGCCGCGGCTCAGGGCGTCTCGCTCTGGCTCGCCAACGCCTCGGTCGATCGTTTCCTCGACCAAGCGCCGTCCGAGGGCTTCCAACCCGTGCGCACGCTCGTCGTCGCCGCCGACTCGCTGGAACGCCGCAGAATCGAGCAACGCATCGAGCTCGGACCGGAACTCGACCCGCGATCCAGCCTGGTGCGCGTGCAAGGCGTCAACGCGGATTCCGGTGCCACGCTGTGGGGGCCGTCCTACGCGGTGCTGCAGACAAGCCTGCTCGCCGGCATCACCGACGACCCCGCCGCGTTCCTGACCAGAGTCAGCTTCCCATTCGCCGCCGCGGACGTCACCGCGATCGACGCGGGCGACCGTCCGGTCTCCCGAGGCCCCGACGGTGGCTTCGGCTCAGCCGACGCTAATGCCCGGGCGCTGCTCCGACTGCTCACCGAGATCCCCGCGACGCAGATCAACATTCTTCCGAACGAGTCCCCCTCTCAAGCCGAGCCGACAACCGACACAGTGACCGTCCGCCTGCTCGGCGTGAACAACGCCGAGCTGGGGCGCGCCACGCTCGAAGCCGACACCATCCCCTCCCGCACCGAGGGCGCGCCCTCCGTACCGGCGATCCGCGTCACAGTCGATCGCGTCCGCCGCGTCATCGCGACCGAACGCCCGCGCGAGTTCCTCGCGAGCGTCAAAGCGCTCGCCGCCAATCGCTGATCGCCGGCTCAGCCAACGCGAGCGATCTCACCCCGCCCGCGCGGCGATGTCGCGCCGCATCTGAGCGCCCTCGAAGCGGATCTTCTCGCACGCTTGATACGCCAGCGTGCGCGCGTCGGCGATCGTGTCGCCCAGCGCGGTCACGCTCAGCACCCGTCCGCCGCTCACGATCACGGCTCCGTCGCGGTTCCGCGTCGCCCCCGCGATCGTCACCTGCACGTCCGCCAGCTTCTGCGCCTCGTCCAGCCCTTCGATGACCGCGCCCTTCTTGGGCGCATCCGGATAGCCCCGCGCCGCCATCACCACGCAGCACGCCGGCCGCGTGTCCCACTCCACGTCCACCCGGTCCAGCGTGCCGGTGCACGCGGCGCACAAGAGATCGATGATGTCGCTCTTGAGCCTAGCCATCAGCGGCTGACACTCCGGGTCCCCGAAGCGGCAGTTGAACTCCAGCACCTTCGGCCCCGCCGGCGTCAGCATCACGCCCGCGTACAGCACGCCCTTGTACTCGATCCCCTCACGCCGCAAGGCATCGAGCGTGGCCACCAGCACGTCGCGCTCCACGATCGCCAAGGTCGAGTCATCAATCACCGGCGCGGGGCAGTACGCGCCCATGCCGCCGGTGTTGGGCCCCTTGTCGCCGTCGAGCAGACGCTTGTGATCCTGACAGGGCGGCAGCACCAGGATGTTGTGCCCGTCCACGATCGCCAGCACCGACACCTCCGGCCCTTCGAGTCGCTCCTCGATGACGATCCGTGAGCCGGCTTCGCCGAACTCTCTCGCCACCATGATCCGATCGATCGCCTCGTTCGCTTCCTTGAAGGTCGCAGGCACGATCACGCCCTTGCCCTTGGCCAGGCCCGCCGCCTTGATCACCGGCGGCAACTCCGCGCCCGCTTTGCCCGCGAGCTTCTGCGCCTTGCCCTCGAGCGCCGGCGGATGCTCACGCGACGCGAGATAGTCCTTCGCTGCCCGTGCATCGGTGAATATTCGCGCATCACCGGTCGGAATGGACGACGACTTCATGAGCTGCTTCGCCCACGCCTTGTCGCTCTCCAGCCGCGCCGCCTCGGCGGTCGGACCGAACACCAGGCGTCCCGGAGCCGCGAGCTTGTCGGCATATCCCTCCGCCAGCGGATCCTCCGGCCCGATGATCACCAAACCAACATTGTTCTTCTCGCAGAACTGCTGCAGGCGGTAGATCTCGCGGATGCTCACCGGCACGTCCACCGGCTTGCCCAGCTTTGAAAGGCCCGCGTTCTCGGGGTGCGTGATCCACAGCTCGCCGAGCCGCCGGGACTGGCGCAGCTTCACCGCGAGTGCGTGCTCGCGGCCGCCGCCGCCGATGAGAAGAACGTTGATCGTGTCGCTCATGTGCGACCGATCGTAGCGGTCCGGGTCGCCGATCTGAGGCCCCGCCGTCACCGCCCGCGGGCGTCATGCTCCCGCAGCGCTGCGTCAAAGAGCCGACTCGCCAGCGCCACATGGCTCTCGTACGCCTCCAGCGACGCCACCACAGACAGGCGGCACAGGTCCTCGTAGTGGTGGGGGAGATCGTCCTTGAGGTACCTCGGACCAAAGTCGTAGCGATCCGGGCAATGCACGGCACGCAGCAGATCGATGAGCGGCCGTAGCACCAGGTTGTTGTAAAAATGCAGCGCATCAACCGGCAGCCCGCGCCGCGCGAGCTTGACCGGCAGATGCCGAAAGATCGGAAACTTGACCCGCAGTTCGGCGATCTTCTTCTCCGCCGCCGCACCCAGCGCCGCGTGGTCCGCGTGCGTCTCGCGGATCACCCCCGCCTTGTCAAAGAGCACCCGGGGCGCGCCGTGCCGCTCGATCTCCATCCACGGGTTGTGCTGCCCGCGCTCGACCGCGATCCAGTCCACCATCAGCCACTCGGGCGCACCCTCAAGCTGGTAGAACGACTGCACAAACCCGTGCCACGTCGGCTCCGGCAGATCAAACTTCACACGGATGGGCGCCGTCGTCTGGATCAGCCCTTCCATGACAGGCCGCATGTCCTTTGCGCAGCCGTCCTGCACGATCAAGCACAGATCAATGTCCGACATCTCGTCCGCGCGCCCCGTCGCGTCCGAACCACCAAGCCACGCCGCGAGCACGCGGGGATCGGCCCGCAGCGCCGGCACCACGGCGTCGAGAATCGACTGCTTGCTCACAGGAAACGCGGCGGAAGGAACAGTCGTCATGAACGCTGTACCGCCGAGCACACGCCGCGTTGAACGAATTGACTCGAGACGCGTCTCCGCGTTTGACGAACGATCCCTCTCCGCCTACTGTTGGCTTACCTCGATTGCGGGGTGGAGCAGCCCGGTAGCTCGTCGGGCTCATAACCCGAAGGTCCCAGGTTCAAATCCTGGCCCCGCTATTGCCCGGGTCGTCCAGAAACTGGCCGACCCACCCGTTAGAAGTGAACGCCCCGACCGCAAGGCCGGGGCGTTTGCGTTTCCGGGCCGCGTTTTGCCGAGTCTCTCGACATGCCCCACCGCGGGAAGTCTCACTGACTTGCGCCGTGAGACTCACGGGGCGCGGCATCTGGCCTGCGGGGACGCGTCCAAACCCAAAAAGTCTCAGAGTCTCTGCGTCTCACCCGGCACGCCGTTATAGCCGTGACCCGACAGCTCGTAGGTCGGCAACACATGGCGAGTTCGGCAGGGTCGACGGCGATTTCGAACGCAAACTCGGTTGGTGTGATGCCGACGCATCGGCTCGCTTCGCGTGGGCGTTCCAGCGAGCGTGCTGGCGAAGGTGCCACACGAATCGAAACCAGTTGTGCGTTCACATGCCCAGTGCGGACAGCCCGCCTCCGCGTGGCGTATGTAGCCGGGGAGAAGACATGCCTTGCCTTCTCGCCCCCACGCCACCTCAATCGTCCGACGACGAGCCGGGAGCACCGCCGATGGTTGCCAATGACGATGACGCCAATCTTTCCGCCGACCAGCGCCGCCGCGAGGTGATCGCCTTACTGGCGACGGGCGCGATGCGCTGGCACCGGCGTGCCAAGGCGACGGGCCTTGTTGTTGGCACGGTTGAAGCAGCCACACACGCCCCGACACCGCAGCATCAAGAAGAAGCTGACATCGAACTTGAACTGGGCGAGGAAGCCGGCCTCAGTGTGTCTGACCGTACCGCGCGTTAGCGGTGCGGGCATCTGGAGACTTGCCCATGACGACAACCGTTTCGAAGGACCTCGCGGCGCTGGAAAAGATGACGATCGGCGAACTACACGATCGCTACGCCGAGCTCTTCGGCGAGCGGATTCAGAGCCGCCATCGCATCTACCTCGTCCGCCGCATCGCGTGGCGCATCCAGGCCAACGCCGAAGGTGGCTTGTCCGAACGAGCCCGTGTCCGAGCGGCCCAACTCGCCAACCCGACCGACGTGCGGCGTACGCCGCCCAAGTGGGCCACGCTCGGGGAGGCCCCCAAGGACGCCAAGAAGGTCGCCCTCGCCGCCACGGCGGACCCACGGCTACCACCCGCGGGAACGGCGATCGTCCGGGACTACCGGGGCCGGACGGTGCGGGTCATGGTGCTGGCTGACGGGTTCGAGTTCGAGGGTGAGCGCTACCGCTCCCTGTCGGCGATCGCCAAAGCGGTCACCGGATCGCACATCAACGGATTCCGGTTCTTCAACCTGGAGGGCCGTCGATGAGCAGAGGCACCCAGAACGGAAAGCACGCCGCCACTCCGCCTCCGCAATGTCGCTGCGCGATCTACACCCGAAAGTCGAGCGAGGAGGGGCTCAAGCAGGAGTTCAACTCCCTCGACGCCCAGCGTGAGGCGGCGGAGGCGTACATCGCCAGCCAGCGGAACGAGGGATGGTCGGCGCTTGCCGATCGATACGACGACGGCGGATTCTCCGGCGGCAACGTCGATCGGCCCGGCCTCAAGAGCCTGATGGCCGACATCGAGGCGGGCAAGATCGACTGCGTGGTGGTCTACAAGGTGGACCGCCTTTCCCGGTCGCTGATGGACTTTGCGCGACTCATGGAGGTCTTCGATCGCCATAAGGTCTCGTTCGTCTCGGTTACCCAGCACTTCAACACGACCCATTCGATGGGCCGGCTCACGCTCAACATCCTCCTGTCGTTCGCCCAGTTCGAGCGTGAGATCATCGGCGAGCGCATCCGGGACAAGATCGCGGCGGCGAAGAAGCGGGGCAAATGGGGCGGCGGTCCGCCGCCGTTCGGGTACGACGTCGACCGCTCGAACGGAAGCCCACGCCTCGTCGTCAACCCGGCTGAGGCGTCGCGGGTTCGCCACATCTTTGAGCGGTACCTCGAACTCGGGTCGTTGCTGTCGGTCGGTGAAGATCTCTGCAAACGCGGCTGGAAGACCAAATCGTGGCGAACGAAGGCTGGGGTGATTCGTGGCGGCGTGGAATGGGACCGGCATTCAGTGTACTGCACGCTGACGAATCCGATCTACATGGGCAAGGTGGTCCACAAAGGCGAAACGTACCAGGGTCAGCACGAGGCCATCGTCGAGGAGGAGACGTTCCGGCGTGCTCACGTGCTGATGCAGAAGAACTCACGGACGCGCGGCAACGAACTGCGGAACCAGTTTGGGGCGCTCCTGCGCAAACTGCTGTACTGCAAGGGGTGCGGCAGCGCGATGGTCCACACCTTTACCCGGCGTGGGAACAAGGCGTATCGGTACTACGTCTGCTGCAACGCCATCAAGAAGGGCCGCGCTCGTTGCCAGAGTGGTTCGCTGCCCGCCCTTGAGATCGAGCAGGCGGTCGTCGAACAGATCCGGTGCGTCGGCCAGGACCAGAGCGTTCTGGAGGAGACGCTCTCGGCATCGCGGGCTCAAGCAGACGCGGCCATCGAGCAGTTGGACGCCGAGCTGCGCATCGTCAACCGTGGTCTGGGGCGCAATCACGCCGAGATCCGCCGCCTGGCAACCACCGAGCCAGCGTCCTCCGCGTCCGCGGGCCGCATCACCGACCTCAACGACCAGATCCGCGAGGCGGAGCGGCGGGCCAGCGAGATTGGGGCCGCCGTAGAACGCCACCGAGCGGAAGTGCTCTCAGCCGAAGACCTCCACGCTGCGTTTGCCGACTTCGACAACGTCTGGACCGCGCTCGCGCCCCGAGAGCAGGTCAGGATGCTCCAGTTGCTGATCAACAAGGTGGTATTCGACGCCCTCGACAGCAGCATCGAGGTGTCGTTCTACCCGTCGGGCGTGAAGGCGCTGGCGGGCGGGGCAGCAGAAGGACCGGAGGCACAGGCATGATCACCGTCAAGACGAAGGTCTTCTTCAACCGCGCCGCACACGGGCGCAAGACGATCGACACGAAGCCCGCCGCGCGCGTGGCCGTGGACCCCGGCCGCGTGCCGCGGATCTCCCGCCTGATGGCGCTGGCCATCCACTTCGACGAGATGATCCGCGCCGGCAAGGTCGCCAATATCTCCGAGATCGCCCGGCTGACGCACGTCACCCAGCCTCGGATCACCCAGTTGATGAACCTCTGCCACCTCGCGCCGGATATTCAGGAGGAGATTCTGTTCCTGCCGCTAGTAATGAGTGGGCGCGATCCCGTCCACGAGCACATGCTGCGCGACGTGGCCTGCGTGATGGACTGGATCGAGCAGCGGCGGCGATGGGGATCGCTGCCGCGCCGCTGACAACTACTTCTTCTTGTTGTCGTAGCGACCCGTGTCACCGTTCCCCTTCTTGGGCATGATCTCGACCGACGACCCACGGGGGTTGGCCTTCGCCTGCTCGACGGACTTCAGGCGGCCCGTCTCATTGTCCCGACCGATCTTGAATCCCTTGGACTTCGACATAGCGGCTACTCCATTTTGACGCGGGCTTTCGGATCTACCCTGATCCGCTGGCTTTGACCCGCTGGTTATGATACCCTGTCCACGTTCACTGAACATGGACGGAGTACAAAATGGCCAAGCGGACCGCGAAGAAGCCGAAGGACGAAGCCCCGCAGAACGGGACGGCACAGCTCATGAAGGAGCTGTGGCAGGCCGCCGTCAACCTGCGCGGCTCGATTGAGCCCGCCGACTATAAGCGGTACGTCTTGCCCATCATCTTTCTCCGGTTCCTCTCGCTTCGCTATGAGCGCCGCCGCGAGGAACTCGAGGGGTTGCTCGCGGACCCGAAGAGCGATTACTTCACCAAGGACGCGAAGGCCCGCGCCCGTATCCTGGCCGACGCCGACGAGTATCGCGCCGCGGGTGCTTTTATCGTCCCCGAGAAGTCCCGCTGGTCGTACATCCTCCAGCATGCCCAAGCGGACACGATCAAGAGCATCCTCGACGACGCCCTCGAACTTCTGGAGAAGACTTACCCTGACAAACTCCGCGGCCTGCTGCCCCGCATCTATGCGGGCTCGAACCTTGACCGCGAGGGCGTCACCGGGCTCATCAACCTGTTCTCGAAGGACATCTTCAAGCAGGACCACGGCGGCGAAGACCTGGTCGGCCGCGTCTACGAGTACTTCATCGGCGAGTTCGCCAACAGCGAGGGCAAGCGCGGCGGCGAGTACTTCACGCCCGTCTCCATCGTCCGCACGCTCGTCGCCATGCTCGAGCCCACCGACGGCGTCGTATACGACCCCTGCTGTGGCGCTGGCGGCATGTTCGTGCAGTCGGACGTGTTCACGAAGCACTCGGGCCGCCTGTCGTTCATCGGCCAGGAAAGCAAGGACTTCACGTACCGGCTGTGCCGGATGAACCTTTTCATCCACGGCATCGACGGCAACATCCAACTCGGCAGTTCCTACTTCAACGATCTGCACGCCGACACGAAGGCCGACTATGTCATCGCCAATCCCCCCTTCAACGACGGCGCGAAGGGCGAGGACGGCTGGGGCGCTCACCGCATCACGAGCAAGGACCCACGGCTGGATTTCGCCAAGCGTGCGGGCGCGAACGGGACCACACCCAACGGCCTCGCGGCGGGCCAGCCCATGCCTCTCTCGCCGCGCAACGCCAACACCATGTGGATGATGCACTTCCTGCATCACCTCCGTGACCCGGATGGAAAGAAGCACGCCGGAGGCACCGCCGGATTCGTGATGGCCACCGGCGAACTCTCCAATGGCGAAGTCGCGCGCCTCGAAGTTCGTAAGGCGATGGTCGAGCACGGGTACGTGGACTGCATCGTGCAGCTCACGGGCCAGCTCTTTGCCAACACGCAGATTCCGTGCTGCCTCTGGTTCCTGTCGAAGAACCGTGGCGGTGTCGGCGGTTTCCGCGCGCGGAAGAACGAGATCCTCTTCATCGACGGCCGCAAGCTCGGCACCCTGATCCCCGGCTCGCGGAAACAGAAGCAACTGTCGGCGGAAGAGGTCGAGAAGATCGCCGCCGTCTATCGCGAGTTCAAGCGGAAGGGCACACCCGCCGAGGTTGCGGGCTTCTGCAAAGCCGCGACGCTCGACGAGATCCGCGAGCACAACTACGCGCTGACGCCGGGGCGTTACGTCGGCGCGGCCGAGAACGATGATCCGGATGAGCCGTTCGAGGATCGCTTCCCGCACCTGGCGGCGACCTTGGATGACCAGTTCAAGCAGTCGGCGGCGCTGGAGAAGCAGATCCGCGCGAGCCTGGCCGAGGTGGCGGCGGCGATGGGAAACTCCGCTGACGCGGCGGTCACGAACGGGAGGGCACGGTAAATGGCTGACAATCTCCCCGCCCCGCAGGAACCCGTGCCGGGCCTCGTGCTGTACCAGTCCCCCGACGGCACCACGCGCTTCCAGGTCCGGCTGGATCAGGAAACCCTCTGGCTCACCCAGCGGCAACTGGCCGACCTGTTCCAGAAGGACGTGCGGACGATCAACGACCACGTCGCCAACGTCTTTGCCGAGGGGGAGTTGCCCCCCGAGGCAACTATCCGGAAATACCGGATAGTTCAAAATGAGGGCGGACGGGAGGTCGAGCGGCTGGTCGATCACTACTCGCTGGATGTCGTCATCGCCGTCGGATACCGGGTCCGGTCCACACGCGGTACGCAGTTCCGCCAGTGGGCCACGGCCACGCTCCGCGAGTACCTGGTCAAGGGCTTCGCGCTCGACGACCAGCGGCTCAAAGAGGGCAAGCACTTCGGCACCGACTACTTCGACGAACTGCTCGAACGCATCCGGGCGATCCGGGCCAGCGAGCGGCGGTTCTACCAGAAGATCACCGACATCTACGCGACGAGCGTGGACTACGACGCCAACGCCGCGCTCACGCAGGAGTTCTACGCCACGGTGCAGAACAAGTTGCACTGGGCCATCCACGGGCACACCGCCGCGGAGATCATCAAGCAGCGTGCCGACGCGAACAAGCCCAACATGGGGCTGACGACCTGGAAGAACGCCCCCGGCGGCGCGATCCGCAAAGCCGATGTCGCCGTGGCGAAGAACTACCTGAACAAGGACGAGCTCGACGCCCTCAACCGCATCGTGACGATGTACCTCGACTTCGCCGAGGACCAGGCACGGAACAAGCGGACCATGCACATGGCCGATTGGGTCAAGAAGCTTGACGCATTCCTTCAGTTCACCGAGCGGAACATCCTGACGCACGCGGGCAAGGTCTCCAAGGAGATGGGCCAGAGCCACGCCGAGCGCGAGTTCGAGAAGTATGAGGCGCAGGTGCGACTGCGCGAGGCGACCGAGCCAACCAGCGACTTCGACAAGGCCGTCGAGAACATCAAGCGGCTGGAGGGCGAGGCGAAGAAGGCCAAGCCCGCGCCCGACCGCCCCGCGAAGAAACCCGGCAAGAAGAAGGGCGGGAAGTCATGACACCCCGACACGCAAGCCACGCCCCCGCCGCGCAGATTCTGCCTCGTGGGGGTCGTCCCCGCCACGCGACAGGTCATTCGTCGCACGCGACAGGTCAGTTGTCGCGTCGTCCGGACCACCCGGCGGAACCGCCAAGTCAGCTGGCGGGCCTGACGGCTGAGTCGGCGTGTCGTCCGGGCCATCCGGCGGGTCGTCCGGGTGAGTCGTCGCGTCGTCCGGGCCACCTGTCGCGTCGTCCGGATGAGTCGGACGGTCCCGGCGCGGCGCGCCGGGAGGGAATGCACGGCGCACGGATGCCCGGGGCGGCGCGCCGGGGGGGAATGGAAGCGCCCCGGAGGGGAATGCACGGCCCACGGAGGCCCGCAGTTCGCGCACTGGTCCGCGCGGGTGATGGTTTCGTCCGAGCCGGGGAGGTGCCGGAGGGGCGGCACGCCCCTCTGGCAACAGCGGATCTGCACGCGGGCGGATCGGGGGTGCGGCGTGGGTGAGCACTCATGGGATTCCGTCCAACTCGGCGAACTCGTCGGCATCAAGCACGGCTGGCCGTTCAAGAGCGAACTGTTTAGCGAGGAGCTGACGGGCCGCCCGATCGTCGTTGCGGTCGGCAACTTCCAGTACACGGGCGGCTTCCGTTTCGACTCAACAAACGTGAAGGAGTATCTCGGCGAGTATCCCGTTGACTATGACCTTTTGCCCGGCGACGTTCTGCTCGTGATGACATGCCAAACGTCCGGCGGCGAAATCCTCGGCATCCCTGCCCGCGTTCCCAACGACGGACGCCGTTACTTGCACAACCAACGGCTCGGCAAGGTCGTTGTCAAGCAGCCGAAGCGCGTCTCGCTGGATTACCTCTACTGGTTGTTCTTGTGGAAGGACTTCAACACGGAACTCGTGGCGTCGTCGAGCGGGACGAAGATCGTCCACACCGCGCCGACGCGCATCGAGGCGTTTCGGTTTGACCTCCCCCCTCTCCCCGAGCAGCGGGCCATCGCGCGGGTGCTGGGGGCTTTGGATGACAAGATCGAGTTGAACCGGCGGATGAACCGGACGCTGGAGGACCTGGCGCGGGGGGTGTTCCGGTCGTGGTTCGTGGACTTTGACCCCGTCGTCAAGCCTTCCAAGGGCTTCGCCGGGCCTTGCAAGGGCTTGGCCGGCAGCGGCTCGCCCAGGCCCTCCTCCGGCGGGGGCTCGGTCCCCCTCGCGTCGCCTTCGGCGGGGGCCGCGCCCGCCGACCTGTTCCCCAAGCGCCTGGTCGATTCGCCCCTCGGCCCGATCCCCGAGGGGTGGAGGGTGGGGACGGTGGGCGAGGAGTTCAACCTGACGATGGGGCAGTCGCCGCCGGGTTCGACATACAACGAGGACGGAGCGGGTGTGCCGTTCTATCAGGGCCGCACGGATTTCGGCTTTCGCTTCCCGACTCGCCGCGTGTATTGCACTGCGCCGACGCGGTTCGCGGAATCGGGAGACACGCTGGTCAGCGTGCGCGCTCCCGTCGGCGATATCAACATGGCCGACGAGCGTTGCGCGGCGGGACGTGGCGTTGCCGCCGTAAGGCACAAGAGCGGCGCGACTTCCTACACCTACGCGATGATGGCGGCCTTGCGGGAAGCGTTCGACGTGTTCAACGGCGACGGCACGCTCTTCGGCTGCATCGGCAAGTCGGACTTCGACAAGATGCAGGTCTTGGTGCCGCCGCCCGAGATGGTGGCAGCGTTCGAGCGGATCGCCGGGCCGTGGGACGCGCAAATCACCGTGAATGAGAAAGAGGCTCGATCACTGGCCGCGACCCGCGATGCGCTGCTGCCCGTCCTGCTGTCGGGCGAGGTGCGGCTGCGGAACGAGCGTGAGGCCGAGCGGGCCGTGGGTGATGTGCTCCGATCCACCGCGACATCCACACCACCCGAGCGGCCCGCTCGCCCGGGCGCGGGGACGGTTCACGCGGGCGCGAAAGGGGGGGCCTGACGCATGGGCTGGCACGGCTCCGAATCCGAGTTTGAGTACACCACCATCGAGCGGCTCAAGGCGCTGGGCTATGCCCATGTCCACGGGTCCGAACTGCTGACCGCACGGGGCGGCGATGAGGCCGAGGTGGTGCTGCGGGACCATCTGCGCGCGTTCTTGAGAGGGCGGTACGGGCGGACTGTCACCCGGCCCGATGGGCTGCCGGAGGCGGCGATTGAGGCAGCCGTCGCCAAGTTCGCGCGGCCCGAGGGAGTGGACACGCTCCGCCGCAACGCGGCGCTGCACGCGATGCTGCGCGGGGGCGTGGAGATTGCCGTCGAGGAACCAGCGACGAAGACGACGCCTGCGAACAAACGCATCGCGCACATCTACGCGGTGGACTGGGACACGCCGGAGAACAACGAGTTCCTGGTCGTGAATCAGTTGCCCGTGCACGGTCCGAATGGCAACGACCGCCGGCCCGATGTCATCGTCTACGTGAACGGGCTGCCGTTGGTCCTGTTCGAGCTCAAGAACCCGTACGACGACCAGCCCACGGTGGCGGACGCCATCAACCAGATCGGCCACTACCGCCACGAGATCCCGCAGCTCTTCGACCACAACGCGCTCTGCATCGCCAGCGACGGCGTGACCACGCTGCACGGCATGTGGACCGCGAACGAAGAGTGGTACGCGCCGTGGAAGAGCATTGACGGCACGAGCGTCGAGCGCGGCACTACTGGGAGCATGAAGACGCTGGTCGAGGGGCTGCTGCCCAAGGACCGGCTGCTGGCGTACATCCGCGACTTCATCGTGTTCGAGACGATCGGAGCCGCTGGGGGCAAGATTATCAAGAAAGGCGGGAAGTACCACCAGTTCTTCGCGGTGCGGATCGGGGCGAGGAAGATCCTGGAATCGGTAAAGGCGGGGACGGCGGACAAACGGCTGGGCGTCATTTGGCACACCACCGGCTCGGGGAAGTCGCTGTCGATGTGCTTCCTGGTCGGGATGCTGCGGCGGGAGGCCGTGCTCAATAACCCGACCTTCGTGATTCAGGTCGATCGGACGGACCTTGACCAGCAACTGCACGATCAGTTCGTCGCGGCGCGGTCGCTGGTGGGCGATGTCAAGCACGCCAAGAGCGTCGAGGATCTGCGCGGGCTGCTCCAGACGCAGGGCGGCGAGGTGATCTTCACCACGATCGAGAAGTTCGCGCTGCGTGAGGGCGAGGCCGAGCATCCGGTGCTCTCGACGCGAGACAATGTGATCGTGATCGCCGATGAGGCGCACCGGAGTCAGTACGGGTTCACCAAGGGCTTTGCACGCTGGCTCGGGGCGGCGCTGCCCAATGCGCGGCGGCTGGGGTTCACCGGCACGCCTGTCTCCTTCAGCGGGGCCGACACCGTCGAGGTCTTCGGTGACCTGGTCCACGTCTACGACATCCGCCAGAGCCAGGATGACAAGGCGACGGTGCCGATCTTCTACGAGCCACGGCAGATCAAGCTTCATTTGAACAAGACGGACGTGGATGGGGCACTGGCGGAGATTGTCGAAGATGCGGATGGGGGGGCGATTGACGAGCTGGAGAGAAAGAAGGGTCAATGGGCTGCGCTGGCCAAGGCGGCGGGCGCGAAGGAGCGGATAGAACTGCTCGCGGCCGACCTGCTCGCACACTTCAAGGACCGGACGGCGACGCTCAAGGGCAAGGCGATGGTCGTCTGCATGATTCGCGAGAACTGCGTGCGGCTGTACGATGCGCTCAAGGCGCTGCCGGGGTGCCCCGAGATCAAGGTGGTGATGACCGGCGACCTGGGCAAGGACCCCGAGGCGTGGAGCAAGGCCGGGCACCTGACGACCAAGCAGCAGCGCGAAGCGATCAAGAAGCGGATGATCGACGCGGACGATCCGCTGTCGATGGTGATCGTCTGCGATATGTGGTTGACGGGCACGGACATCCCATGCCTGCACACGCTGTATGTGGACAAGCCCATGAAGGGCCACACGATGATTCAGGCGATCTCGCGTGTGAACCGCGTGTTCAGCGACAAGCCGCACGGGCTGATCGTGGACTACATCGGCATCGGCGATGAGCTGCGGGCAGCGACCGCGAAGTACTCTGCGGGTGGAGAAGATCACGGGAAGCCCGCGGGCGGGCTGGATGAAGACGCCCGGCCGCTGTTCGTGGCGGCGCTGGCCGAGGTGCGGTCGTTCCTCCCCGAAGGCGTGAACTACGGCGACTGGCGGCGGCTCTCGCCGATCGCGCTGGAGGACCGCTACGCGGCGGTCTACGGGCATCTGACCAGCGACGATGACCTGCGGGACCACTTCTTGGACGCCGAGCTGCGGCTGACGAGCGCGTTCCTGCTCGTTAAGCACCTGGATGACTGCCGCGCCAGTGCCGACGAGGTGATCTTCTGTCAGCGGGTGCGCAAGCAACTCCTCAAGACGATCCGCGGGCGTGGCCCTACCAGAGACATCGAGAAGGCAGTGCGGGACCTGGTGGATGACACCGTCGAGAGCGAGGGCGTCGTTGACATCTTCAAGGCCGCGGGGATCACGCGGGCCGACATCTCGATCCTCGACGACCAGTTCCTTCAGACGTTCAAGGATCGGCCGCTGCCGGACCTTCGGCTCAAGTTGCTCGAGAAGCTACTTGCTGACGAGATCCACGTGCGGGCCAAGAAGAACTTGGCCAAGGCGAAGACGTTCCGCGAACTACTCGAAGCGACGCTCCAGAAGTACCACAACCGGCTCATCGACGCGGCCGCGGTCATCCGCGCCATGATCGAGATCAAGAAGGACATGGAGGCCTCGGATCAACGGGCCGGACAGTTGGGCTTGGCGGAGGATGAGCTCGCCTTCTATGACGCAGTCGCCATCAACTACGAGAACGTGTACGGCGTGGACTTCCTGAAGGGCCTGATCCACGACGTTGTGCAAAGCATCAAGCGAAACCTGAAGGTGGATTGGACCGAGCCGCACCGTGAGGATGTGAAGGCCGCTGTGAGAGCCGCGGTGCGACGTGTTCTGACGAAACAGGGCGTGAAGGCTGAGGACTTTGATCGGCTGATGCCCGTGCTGATGGCACAGGCGGAGGCGTTGTACGCGGAGTGGCCGATAGCGGCCTGAGGAGTGAATTGTGAACGGACGACAGACATGAGCAAGAAACAACCAGCCTTTGGCGAGCACATCCGCGAGAAGCGGCTCGCGAAGGGTCACAGCCTGCGGAAGTTCGCGGAGCTCATCGATGTGAGTCCAACCTATCTCTCGCTCGTCGAGCAGGGAAAGGTGGAGAGCCCTCCGACCGCCGAGCGGGTGCGTCGGATGGCGGAGGTCCTCGGAGAGAACCCAGATGAGCTGATGTCATTGGCCGGCCGGATGCCTGAGGATCTTCGCGGAATCATCCAGAGCGAGCCGGAAGAGATGCCTCAGTTGCTGCGGGCGGCAAAGGGTTTGACGGCAGACCAGTTGAAGGCACTGTCGGCGCAGGCCAAGAAGATGCAGAAAGAGGAGCAATGATGGGGCGACCGCCTGCCAAGACCGAACGCGTGCCGTGGTTGCGCGATGAGAGCATCGAGGCCGAAGCCGAGACGCTCTTTGCGCTGTGGCAGAAGGCCCACGGCGAGGTCTCTGAACCCCCGGTTCCTGTCGATGAGATGATCGAGCTGCAGCTCAACCTGCGGTATGAAATAGATGACCTGCAGAAGCGATTCGGTCACGGCGATGTTCTGGGAGCGATCTGGTTCAAGGAGAAGCTCATCCGAGTCGACCGGAGCCTTGATCCCGTCGAGCATCCGCGCATGCTGGGACGCTACCGGTTCACGCTCGCCCATGAGATCGGCCACTGGCAGCTTCACCGGAAGGTCTTTCTCCGCGACGAGACACAGATGTCTCTGACATCCGCAGCGGATGCGCCCGCTTTCGTGTGCCGCTCGACCGATCAAGCGCGTGAAGAGGTGCAGGCGAACATGTTCGCGGCGTTCCTGCTCATGCCGCGTGACCTGATTCGCCGGGCGTGGATCAAGTGGCGGCGCGCCGAAGACGTTGTGTGCGTGCTTGATCTCGACGCGCCAACCTCATCCGGAAGCATAAAGGCACAGCAGGACGCTGCGATGCAACGCTTCGCGAAGCCTTTCGCTGAGCAGTTCCATGTGTCTGCCGAGGCCATGAGCTACCGCCTGGAGGCGCTTGGGCTCCTCACTCGTGATCGATCCCTGTTTGGTTGAACCCCCAGTGTTCTTGTGCGCAGTGCGTTTACTGTTCACGGGACATGGACATTTGGAGGCCCTGAAATGGCCAAAGACTTTGATCCGCGTCGCATCCTCCGCAAGATCTCCAACTCGCTCACCCGCGTGTGCTTCGATCGCGCCGGCGTGGTCGAGGGCATCCCTTGGGACGACCTGGGCGAGACCCAGGTCGAGCCCATCTTCGCCGCGTGGCAGAAGATGCCCGACGACAAGCGCCGGCTCATCCAGCTGGTGCTCCAAGACATCAACGAACTGGCGGACGAGCGCGGCGTGAAGGTGCTGGTTGAGGAGATCCAGCGCATCGCGCCCGATCGCCTCGCCGAGTTCGACGCGATCGTCGGCCAGGCCGACCGCGCGATGTGGACGTACCTCAACGTCAAGATGGCGTTCGTGGTCGCCGCCTATTTCGCACGGGCGGAGGCCCTCTCCACGGGCCGCTACTGGATCACGCGGAACAGCCTGCCGAAGGAGGCGATCGCGGTTGATGATTCCCACAAGGCGGCGCTGAAGGCGGCGCTGGCGGAGTTCTACTGGGATCGCCAGCTGCGCGGCAAGATCTGCGAGATCGAGCACTACACGAGGATCGGCGGGAGCGAGTACTTCTTTGCCTATCTCGATGACTACCCCGATGACCCGGTGGTCTTCGACGACACCGGGCATCTCGTGCGGAGCAAAGAGCGGCGCGTGTTCGACAACGTCTTCGTGTTCAACCCCAGCGATGGAACGCTCGATGTGTACGCCAAGGGCGGGAAGAAGGTGTACGAGCCCCTCCAGCAGAGGTTCTGCAAAGCCGTGCTTGGCGTTGACATCGGGCCCGCGGACCCGAAGCGCCCCGCGTACGCGCTTGATCACCTGCTCAAGCCGGACAGGAGGCTGCCCACCGATCCCAAGGATCGCATCGTCGCGGTCACGATCACCCGCGTGCGGGTGGAGCCGATCGACCGCCCCGGCGAGTACATCGAACTTGGGCTCAACCCCGAGCGAGGCATTCACCGGATCGATCAGGCGATTGCCGAGTACTTGAACACCCAGCGGCTGACGCCCAACCGGCTGCGGGTGAAGCAGATGTCGTTCGAGTTGCGCTTCTCAGCGGACGCGCGCCCCCGCCCGCTGAGGTTTAGCGTCAGCTGCCCCAACTCCTGCGACCTCAAGAGCAAGCCGGACGAGCTGCGCGCGATCGGCGAGCGGTGCCTGCGGCTGTGGGAGGTGACCCATGGGTGATCTCCTCTCCCGCCTGTGGGCGTGTTTCGACAGCAGCGAGCCTCTCTTTTCCGCCCGTGAGGTGGCATCATGGCCGGATGGGCAAGCCCAGTGGCTCCAGGAGCGCGGGGTGCTCTGCGCCACGACGTCCGCCTCGCGCGTGGGCTGTTCGTGCTGCCCTTCGGGGCATGTCGAGGATGTGCTCGAGGTTCCCGACGCCGACCCGCCTCGGTTCTTCATTGCGTGCCCGGAGTCGGTCACGGTCGAGGTTGATTCTGAAGCCCTGCGGCAATGGACGATCGACGGTGACGCCGTCGCGTCGCTCATCGCGGCGGCGCTTGGTCTTCAGGGACGTCCCACTCCGATCGAGTCTGGCCGTGTGTGGCGGCTCGGCACAACCCGATGGCAGCAGACTTCCCGTGAGGTGTTGCTGGCCCGGGGGCTCAGTGCCGATGATGCCGCCCGCATCGCAGCCCACGCGGGTCAGGCAGGTCGGCCCATTGTGCTGGTCAGCGGGCAGGAACCCCCATCCCACATCTGGCCGGGCCGGCCACCGGGGTGTGTCGCACTGTCGCGTGTGATGTCGCAGGATGCGACAGGGCTGCAGGCGGATGGCGTACTGCTTCACGACCTGGTTCAAAAGGCCGACGAGCTTCAGGCGCAGGTGGAGCTCTTGCCCCTAGACCCAGCCGGCAAGAAGCGCGTCTTGCGCCGGCAGGCCCAGGCTGCGGCAGCATCACACCAGCAGGACGAGGTACTGGTCGGCGCGTACCAGGCATGCCACTCGTACCGCGAGGCGGCGAAGGTTCTGTCGGCACGCCTGAAGACCAAGATCACCAAGGACAAGGTCAAGCGCGCCGTGGACCGCGCCGGCGGCCCCTCTGCCGTCATCAACGGAGCCAACAGCAACTCGGTGGTTCGGACTGTCGCGTCGCACCGACGCGACAAAGGTGGGAGATTCTGAAAATCGTGCAGGTGCCGTGAAAACAGGCCTCTGCGCGTTGTTCGACATCGATGGCGTGCGTCGCGGGGCGTTCAGAACCGCGACACCGGCCGGTGGGTCCGAGGGCCACGAGGGCCATAACCCGCCGGTCGCTACAAGCTCGTGAATGTCTGCGGCGTGCGCCGCGACGCGAGATTGGCACGGACGGGTGATGGCTCCGGCCCCGGAGGTCACCCGTGACCAACGGCGCATCACTGAACGACCAATACATCCGCACACTCATCCTGATCAAGGCCCGCAGCCTGATGAAGTCCCCGGCCTTCCGGGGCGTCGAACGCGACGACGTTCTGCGTGACCTGACGCTCATCCTCGCCAAGCGGCTCGGCCAGTTCGATCCCGAGCGGGCCCAGCTTCGCACGTTCGTATCCCGCGTTCTGGACTCAGCCGCGATCACCCTGCTTCGGGCTCGCCAGCGCGAGAAGCGGTCCGGCGACCACGACATAGCTTCCATCGAGAGGCTCCGGGAGAGCCAGACCACAGATCCGGTCACCGGCTCGGCAGCGGTCGGGGAGGCCGATGCGGCTCGCCGCCTTGGGCGCGAGGTTAGCTCCCCTATCGAGGACTTCCACCTCAGCGACTCAATCCGCGAGATCGTGGCAGCGCTGCCCCCAGATCTCGCCGACTTGTGCCGTGCGCTCCAGGAAGACTCCGCAGTCTCGACCGCTCGCGGCCTGGGCATCTCCCGCCGCCAGCTTCGCAATCGCATCGCCGAGCTTCGCGTGCGATTTGCCGCCGCGGGCTTCGAGACGTTTTGACCAAAGCGGACAGCGGCTCTGCGGACGGCGTATGTAGCCGGGGAGCAGCACCCCAGTGTGCAGCGAGGAGTTCACCATGACCACCGGCGTGTACCGCTTCACCCTCGACAAGGACATCGCCCTCACCGACGCGGAAGCCACGCTGCACTTGGCGATGATCGCCGCCGAGGGGCTCTTCGGCAACGCGATCGTCCGCATGGACGTGAGCTTCACGGCGGATCAGGACGGCCGAAGCCTGACCGTCGACGGCACCACGCCGGTGGGTGCAGCGGTTGTCCGCATGTTCACCTCGCTGATGCTGCGCGAGTTCGGCGAGGACGCCTTCACCGTTCGGCGCGTGAAGGCGTCCTCAGCCGAGCCCACGGCGGCCGCCGCGTGATCACACCACTTCCGCTCGTCCGCCTCGGCCAAGGCGCATTCACCCGCGACATCTGGCCTCATGACATCGATCCCACTTTCTGCAATCACGGAGAGTCCATGCCCACAACCGCAGCCCCCCACACCCTCATGAACCAGATCAGCAAGGGCCGCAAGGCCCGCCCCCGCCGCGTGATGCTGTACGGCACGCACGGCATCGGCAAGAGCACCTTCGGCGCGATGGCCGAGAAGCCCATCTTCGTCCCCACCGAGGACGGCCTGGCCGACATCGACTGCGAGTCGTTCCCGCTGGCCCGCAGCCTCGGCGAGGTGATGGCGGCGCTCGAGTCCCTGTACTCGAGCGACCACGACTACCGGACCGTCGTCATCGACAGCCTCGACTGGCTCGAGCGCCTGATCTGGGGCGAAGTCTGCGCCGACGAGAGCGTCGAGAACATCGAGAAGATTGGTTACGCGAAGGGCTTTGCCTTCGCAGTCGACAAGTGGCGTGCGGTGCTGGGCGCGCTCGATGCGCTCCGCAGCGATCGCGGCATGACGGTGGTCCTCATCGCCCACGCCAAAATCGAGAAGTTCGAGAACCCCGAGACCGTGCCGTACGACCGCTACTCGCCGCGCCTGCACAAGCTCGCGTCGGCGCTGGTGCAGGAGTGGGCCGACGAGGTGCTCTTCGCCACGTACAAGGTCCACACGATCAAGGTCGACGAAGGCTTCAACAAGGCCAAGCACAACGGCGTGAGCACGGGCGAGCGGATCATCCGCACCGTCGAGCGTCCGGCGCACGTCGCCAAGAACCGCTTGGGTCTGCCCGAGGAGATCCCGCTGGACTACCGCGTCTTTGCGGCGCTCGTGCGCGGCGAGGACCCCTCCGCAGCCGTCGTCACCCCTGCCCCCACCACCGACAACGCCGGCACCAACTGATTCATGGCGCGGCACCGCCTGCCAAGTCAAGCCTTGGCGAGCCGCGGCAAGGCATGGCACTTCTTTTATCGATCAAGGAGCTCTGCACCAATGGCCAATCTGAACTTTGACGCGAACCAAGTCGATCCTTCCGTTGCCCTCGACCCGCTTCCTGCGGGCAAGTACCTCGCCGTCATCTCCGAGTCGGAGCTCAAGCCGACCAAGACCGGCGTTGGCAAGTACCTGCAGTTGACCTTCCAGGTCATCGACGGCGAGTTCAAGGGCCGGCTCGTCTGGGCCCGGCTCAACCTCGAGAACAAGAGCGAGATGACGGTCAAGATCGCTCGGGGCGAGCTCTCGGCCATCTGCCGCGCCATCGGCGTGATGCAGCCGAAGGACTCGGTCGAGCTCCACAACGTGCCTCTGGAGATCAACGTCGGGCTGAAGAAGCGCGATGACAACGGCGAGTTCACCAACGTCATCAAGGGCTACGCAAAGAAGGGCGGTGGCGGTTTGCCGATGAGCCCCCGCGCTCCCGTCGGCGTCGGCCCGGGGAGCACGCCGCCCTGGAAGCGGTGATCTGAACAAGTCTCTGGTGGGGTGCGTTCGGGCGTGGAGTGGTCGGGATGGGCCGGGTCTGGATCGGCGAGCACTGGTCTGGCAAGGGTCGCCTCACGCGGAGACGTGTGCGGCGGCGTTCAACCAAGGAGCACACGAATGAGCACGGCAACAGCGATCGGACCGGACATCAGCAACGGCGGCAAGCGGACCATCGACATGACCATCCCGTACCGCGTGGAGGTCGAGATCAAGGGCGAGGCTGACCTCTTGTTCCACCGCTGGAACTGCGAGGCCGTCGAGGCCAAGGCACGCTCGGCCAAGGGATCGGCGGCGAAGAAGACCGACGACATCGAGTCGTACGTCTACCGCAACGACGAGGGCGAGCTCTGCGTTCCCGGTGAGTATCTCCGCCAGGCGGTGATCGCGGCGGCCAAGTTCCGCCAGGACCCCCGGTCGCCGCGCAAGAGCGCTCAGGACCTGGTGAAAGCGGCGGTCGTGAGCCTGACGCCGCTCGCCGGCCTCGGCACCACGCGCTGGGACTACGAGCACAAGTGTCGAGTGCAGGTGCAGCGCAACGGCATCACACGCGTGCGTCCGGCGCTCAAGACCGGCTGGTCCGCCACGTTTGTGTTCATGGTCAACCTGCCGGAGTACGTCTCGCCCGAGATGTTGCACGGTCTGCTCACCGACGCCGGTCGCCTGGTGGGCCTGGCGGACTTCCGCCCGACGTACGGCCGATTCCGTGTGACCCGGTTCAACCTGCTCAATGACTGATGCTTTTTGGAGAGGTATGCGAGGGTGTGGATCGGTTAGGCACGGCAGGCTTCGGCGAGGCACGGCACTCCTTATGGAACTCTCTCTCCCACTCCCACCCTCGGCCAATCACTACTACCGGCGCGTCGGCCGCGCGACGCTGATCAGCCGGGCCGGGCGTGAGTACCGCGCAGCGGTGACGTCGGCGTTGCTGGCCATGGGCTCTCCGTCCGTGACAGGTCCCCTCACCGTGTTGGTGACGGTGTACCCGCCGGATCGGAGGCGTCGCGACCTCGACAACCTTCTCAAGTGCTTGCTCGACTCGCTCCAGCACGGGGGGCTCTACCGAGATGACAGCATGATCGATCGGATCGACATCCGCCGCGGCCATTGTACGCGGGGCGGCGGAGTGCATGTGGAGGTGTGCGCACTGAAGGAAACGACGAGCACTGCGTGGGCGCGGTGAGGCAAAGCGAGGTCGGGCGGGGCGAGGCGAGGCATGGTTGGGCATGAACCGGCTCGGCGTGGCGCGGCGCGGCTCGGTAGGGCAAGGCGTGGCGTGGCGCGGATTGGCGTGAGCGTCGGCGCGGCGAAAGCCGCGTCGGCGGATTGAAATGCAACTGCGACCCTATCAAGCCGAAGCGGTGGAGGCGATCTACCACCACCTGCGCACCCGCGACGACAACCCGTGCGTGGTCATCCCGACCGGCGGGGGCAAGACGCCGGTGATCGCCACGATCTGCCGCGACGCCGTCGGCCACTGGGGCGGCCGCGTCGTGCTGCTGGCGCACGTGAAGGAACTCCTCGAGCAGGCGGCCGACAAACTCCGCGTCATCGCGCCCGACGTGCCGATGGGCATCTACTCGGCTGGCCTCAAGCGCAAGGACCTCGGCTACGCCGTCACGGTCGCGGGCATCCAGAGCATCTGGAAGAAGGCGTGCGACCTCGGCCCCGTCGATCTGATCATCGTCGATGAGGCGCACATGGTCCCCGCCGAGGACGACGGGATGTACCGCCAGTTCATCGCCGACGCGAAGGTGGTGAACCCCAGCGTCCGCATCATCGGGCTGACCGCCACGCCGTACCGCATGAAGTCCGGCTCGATCTGCGCCGCCGAGAACATCCTCAACCACGTCTGCTACGAGGTCGGCGTCCGCGAGCTGATCGTGCAGGGATTCCTGTCGCCGCTCAAGACCAAGGCTGGCCTGCAGAAGATCAGCACCGACGACCTGCACGTCCGCGCCGGCGAGTTCGTCGCCAGCGAGGTCGAGGACCTCATGGACAAGGAGGGGCTCGTTGAGGGCGCGTGCGCGGAGATCGCGCAGCACACCAACGACCGCAGCGCCACGCTGATCTTCTCCTCGGGCATCCGCCACGGGCAGCACATCGTCGATGTGCTCAAGACCAAGCACGGCATCGAGTGCGGCTTCGTCACCGGCGACACCCCCGACGGCGTGCGTGCGGCGATCCTCGGCCGCTTCCGTTCGGGCGAGCTCAAGTACCTGTGCAACGTGAACGTGCTGACGACCGGCTTCGATGCACCGCATATCGACTGCGTGGCGCTCGTGCGCCCGACCATGTCGCCGGGCCTGTACTACCAGATGGTGGGCCGGGGCTTCCGCCTCCACCCGGGCAAGTCCGACTGCCTCGTGCTGGACTTCGGCGGCAACGTGCTCCGCCACGGCCCGGTCGACGCGATCCGCATCGCCACCGACGATCGCGGCGACGGCGAAGCGCCGGCGAAGGAGTGTCCGAACTGCCAGGCCCTGATTGCGGCGGGCTACCAGACCTGCCCGCAGTGCGGCCACCAGTTCCCGGAGCCGAACCGCCAGCAGCACGAGGCGAAGGCCAGCACGGAGGGCATCCTCAGCGGCCAGGCCACGCGCGAGGAACACCGCGTCAGCGAGACGACGTACCACGTGCACTACAAGCGCAGCGACCCGTCCGCGCCGCTGACCATGCGTGTCGAGTACCGCGTTGGCTTCAACCGCTTCTTCCGCGAGTGGGTCTGCTTCGACCACACCGGATACGCCCGCACGAAGGCGGAAGCTTGGTGGCGGGCTCGCTCGGTTGAGCCGGTGCCCGGCGGGACGGAGGAAGCGGTCGAGATAGCCAAGGCCGGCGCGCTCGCCCCGACGCTCTCCATCACCGTCGAGAAGAAGGCCGGCGACCAGTTCGAGCGCGTTACGCAGCATGTGCTCGGCGACAAGCCCCCGCGCCTTGACAGCGACGAAGGCCTGCCGGTCCGGCCGCCGGAGCCCGCGGGCATGACGTATGGCATCCCCGAAGACGAAATCCCCTTCTGAACAAGGAGTACCGCATGATCACGATCACGATCGAAGAGACCGACAAGGACGGGCAGTTGCTCGGACGCCACGTGGCCTCCGCGCCCATCGACAAGAACGACACCAAGGGCATCGGCTCGCTGCTGGCGCGGAGCGTCGGCGGCCTGATGTACCACACCGAAGCCCGCGCGGAAATCCCGCTGCTGATCGCGGCCGCTGGCACGCACCGGGCGAGTTCATGCACGCGGGCGATCGGCCACGCGGCGGGCCTGGCCACCGGGACGTACGGCTTCGACCTGGCGATCAAGCCCGTGATCGAGATCGACCGACTGCTGGACTACCGCGCCAGCAAGCGCGACCGCGAGACCGCGGCGCAGACGCTCAAGATCATGGGCGCCACCATCCGCCGCCGCGAGGACAACGAATAAGCGATGAGCGATGGCCCCTCCATTTTGCTCGAGTCGGCGCGCACCTACCTCGCCCGCGGGTACGCGGTCATCCCTGTGCCGGCGCGGAAGAAGATCCCCGTGCTCAAGGGGTGGACGGACCTGCGCCTTTCCGAGAGCGACCTGCCGGCGCACTTCAACGGCACCGGCAACATCGGCGTGCTGCTGGGCGAACCGAGCGGGTGGCTGGTGGATGTGGACCTCGACTGCGAGGAGGCGGTAACGCTCGCGCCGAAGTTCCTGCCGCCGACGGGCGCGATGTCCGGGCGGCCGGGCAAGCCCGCGTCGCACTGGTGGTACGTGTGCGAGGGGATGAAGACCCGAAAGCACCAGGACCCGGTGTCGAAGAAGATGATCGTGGAACTCCGGAGCACCGGGGCTCAGACGGTTGTCGGCCCGAGCATCCATCCCAGCGGGGAACCCTACGACCCGCTTGACGGCGAACCCGCCGTGGTCGACGCTGGCGAACTGGCCGCAGCTGTCGCGGCACTGGCCGAGGCCGTGACCGAGGCGCGGCACGGGCGTAAGGAAACGGCCGCTTCCCAGCCGCCGTCACTACGAAACGATCGCTTTTCAGCGGGGGACGCTGTGCTCCGCCGCGCCGCGGCCTACCTCGACCGCATCCCGCCAGCGATCTCCGGCTCGGGCGGGCACAGTCAGACCTACACGGCCGCGACGGCGATGGTGCACGGGTTCGCCCTCGATCCCGAGGCGGCGTTCTCGCTGCTGTGGGATCGGTACAACCCGCGGTGCGAGCCGCCGTGGTCTGAGAAAGAGCTGCGGCACAAGGTAACCGACGCCGCCAACAAGCCGCACGACCGTCCGCTCGGCTGGCTCCGCGATGCTCAGAAGGCCGAGGATCTGGGCGGCGTGGACCTGTCGGGCTTCATGGCAGCGCCGGCGAAGGCGAGCGACGAGACGGCAGCCCCGGACGAGGACACGCCGGTCGATCCCGGCCCGCTTCCCGAACGGTACCTCGCGGTGCCGGGGTTCATCTCCGAGGTCATGGCGTTCAACAGGGAGACGGCCCACCGGTGGCAGCCGATGCTCGCGCTCGCCGGCGCGATGTGCCTGCAGGCCGTGCTCGCGGGCCGCAAGGTCCGCGACGAGCGCGGCAACCGCACGAACCTGTACGTCGTGTGCCTCGCGGGCTCTGGCTCGGGCAAGGACAACGCCAGGCTCATCAACAAGGCGGTGCTCTTCAAGGCCGGTCTCAACGGGCTGGAGGGCAACGAGGACCTCGCCAGCGACGCCGGGCTGGTCACTGCCGTCGAAGCCGAGCCCGCGATCCTCTTCCAGATCGATGAGTTCGGGCGCTGGCTCCGCACCATCGGCGACCCGAAGAAGGCCCCGCACCTGTTCAACGTCATCTCCACGCTGATGAAGATGTACTCGTCGGCGCGGAGCGTCTTCAAGGGCAAGGCCTACGCCGACGCAAAGCGGAACAAGGTCATCGATCAGCCGTGCGTGTCACTCCTCGCGACAACCGCGCCCGAGCACTTCAAGCACGCGCTCACGCCCGACGCCATGAGCGACGGGTTCATGGCCCGGCTCATCGTGTTCGAGACCGGGGAAATGCCGCCGCGCGTCTGGCAGCCCGAGAAGGACCCGCCGCAGGCGATCGTGGACGCGGCCACCTGGTGGGGCGCGTTCAACCCCGGCGGCAACCTCAGCCGGGAGCACCCCAAGCCGATGGTGGTTCCGACCACCGACGACGCCCGCGCCGTGTTCAACCGCCTCGCGGCGCTCGCCGACACCGAGATGGAGCGCCCGCGCGAGGACCTGCGGTCGATCTGGGCACGCGTCGAGGAGAAGGCGTGCCGCCTGGCGCTGCTCTACGCGTGCTCCAAGAACCGCGAGAAGCCGGTCATCGACGCCGACGCAGCGGAATGGGCGTGCGGGCTGTCCGAGCACCTGACCCGTCGCGTGCTCTACCTCGCCCACGAGTACGTGTCGCAGGGCGAGTTCGACGCCAAGCAGAAGGCCGTGCTCCGCGCGATGCGGACGGCGGGCGGACGCATGACCCGGTCGCAGATGTGCCGCGTGACGCAGCACCTGACCCAGCGGGAGCGGGACGAGGTGCTTGAGAACCTCAAGGAGACCGGCCGCTTGAAAGAAGGGATCGAGCCGACCGCCGGGCGGTCAAGGAGGGTGTATGAACTCCTGCCGTAGCAGGTCAGAAACGCGGGTTGGCTGTGGTCGGACCCTTCTTTCACATTCTTCACGCGCGATCTCTCGGGCGGGCGGGAAGGGAGCAGAGAAGGAGGGGTTGAAGAAAGTGAAAGAAGGTATCTCTCTCCTTTCTATACCTTCCCCCACCCCTCCCCCGCCCCCTTTTATCCCTGTCCCTTCGACCATGCAGATCGTGTGCCAGGCCGCGCCTAGCGGGAGCCTTCCAGCCGGAAGCCTTACGGGAGGGGAGGCGGATGGCGTTAGACGCTTCGTCGCGCGCGATCGACAACACATTGTCGATGCGTCAGGCCGCCAACCGCAGGAGTTTGAACAGATGCTGCATCTGACGCTGCACGGCCTGATACTGCAGG
>DASVYC010000084.1:0-36154 GCA_036392375.1 Phycisphaerales bacterium | reverse complement strand
AAAGGCAGCGGCCGCGGGCTTGCCGTCCGATCGGCGCAAGTAAACCCCGATCTTGTAGAACATCTTGGGGATCGCGTAGTCTGTAGACTTTCCGTTCTTCTTCTTGGTGAAGACCGGATCGTTTGCCCCGCGTCCCTTGAGATTGAGACGGACCTTTCCGCCCGGTCCGGGAGAGCTGCGCGGCCCGTCGAAAACCGGGCCGTTGAAGACGCTGATCTTCGACCCGTCGGCGGCAAAGTTCTGCACCACCCAGTTTTCGAACTTGGACCACCACCCGGTCTGGTTGTACGTGCTGAGCTGTGGCGCCGCATTGCTGAGATGGAAGCTGTCGGCGGCGTTCAGCCTCGCCTGCTGCAGATCGGGTCCGAACGCACAGTCCTCGCTCTTGGTCAGGTGCCCGTAGTCAAACGGCGTTCCGTCATAGGCATCCTCCCCGAGTTGATCGGCGCGGGCGATGCGCTCCGCTTCGGCACGCCACGCGGTCGCGGGGCGGGCAGTCTTCTCTGGCGCCCCGGTGTCTATGTTGACCGCGCTCACGAGCGCGAGCTTCTTCGTGGCGTGCATCATCACGCTGTAGGTGAAGTAATCCAGCTTTGTGGTTTTCTTGCCCTTCCAGGTGAACTGCAGCGCTCTCGGCCCGCCGCGGGCGGGCTTGGGGAACGGGATCACCGCGCGTGGACCGAGGAACGCCTCCTGGTAGCCGCGACGCTTGGAATAGTCGTCGTCGATCGCGACTCGCACGCGAGCGGCTTCCGCGGTCCCCGCACCATCCGGCGTCGCCGGCACGGCGCCGGGTACGACATGGGCGGATGCGCTCCGCGCCAGATCGCCCACCCGGAGAGACACGCGAACAGGGATCGTCACAGAGAGCTCGCCGTCTTTGTTGGTGACCGGGTTTTCACCCGCGGCAACAGACTCGGCCGGCAAAGGCGATGGCGCTCTGGAAGCCTCGATCACCCGCTTCGCCACTTGCATGTCCGCGAAGTTGGTTTCCAGATGCTCAATGATCTTGCTGATCCGCACGCCTTCGTTACCCACCCAGTCAACCTCGTCGTCGCCCATGTCGGACGTCCAGACACCCCCGCTCTTCGCGAGCCACTGACCTTTCGAGTTCGTGCGTGGGAAGCCGGCGCGATGCAGAGCGACAACCTGCCAGCGATCGTTGAACACCGGCGAGCCGGACGAGCCGCCGACCGTGTCGGTGGCGTAAATCAGCCGGGGCAGGGTCTCGTCGTATTCAAGCAGCTTGTTCTCACGCACGCACACCTGCTTGCGCTCGCCGTTGGGGTGCTGAACAATGGTGAGATACTCTCCCACCGCCGCCTTGCCCGGAGTTGGATTCAGCGTGAGATACCCGTAATCGTCGATGCGGCGCGAGCCGTCGATCGACGTTGGTGACACAGCCACGAGCGCGAAGTCGAACGGTTCTGGCACCGTCACAGGCATCGGCGTTGAGAGGCACGCGAAGTCCACGCGCGGACGCTCACGTCCCGCGGCGTCCAGCTCGTAATCGAACTGCGCGATCGATCTCCCCGCGATCGAGGCGGCCCGTATCACATGCTGGTTGGTCATCAGCACGCCCGGGGCCACCAGGAAACCCGTGCCGTACTCCGCGGGCTCGCCGTACGAATCATGCACGACGATGCGGCACACCGAGCGAGCGCGAAAGGCGCCGATCGTGAGATAGTGCACACCCTGTAAGTCGTTGCCGCCGACGAGTCGTTCGAGCCGCACACTGACGGGGATGTTGCTCGCATCTCGTTCGAGCGAGCGGCGCAATCGCTCACGCTGCGTCGGACTAACGAGACGTTCGTTGCCACGGAGCTTCTTCCGCAGCCCGTCGATGCGTTTGGCGATGTCCTTCAGACTCCGCGCGCCGTCCCCGTCCATCGGTTGGATCATCATGCCGCACCTCCCAAAGTAGATATCAAGGTACCACGTCGGCGGCCGGACGCTTCCGTGGAATGAGAAACAACACGTGACGGACCGATGGCTCGTCGATCTTCGCCCCAAACCACACTCAAGTACGGGCATTCACAAGACATACGCTTGGAGATGTCGTCTCCATCTGTGGTCCTGCTCTCCGGCGGCCTCGACTCCGCCACCGCCCTCGCCGTCGCCCGACGCGACGGGTTCCGCTGCGTCACCCTCGCCATCGACTACGGCCAGCGCCACCGCGTCGAACTCGCCGCCGCCGCGCTGGTTTCCCGTCAGCTCGGCGCCGCGGAGCATCGCGTGGTGCCCATCGACCTTCGCGCCATCGGCGGCAGCGCCCTGACCGCAGACATCGACGTGCCCAAGGACCGCTCCGACGCGGCGATCACGCACGGCGTGCCGATCACCTACGTCCCCGCGCGCAATCTCACCTTCCTGTCTATCGCCGCGGGACTCGCGGAGGTCGTGCACGCCCGCGACATTTACGTGGGCACCAACGCTGTTGATTACTCCGGCTATCCAGACTGCCGCCGCCCGTTTATCGACGCCTTCGCCGCCGCCGCCAACCTGGGCACCAAGGCGGGCAGCGAATCGCGCGAGCCGTGGCTGCGGGTGCGGACACCGTTGAGCGAATTGAGCAAGGCCGCGATCATCCGCCTCGGTGTCTCGCTCGGCGTGGATTACGCGCTCACGACAAGCTGCTACGACCCTACCACGGATTCAAACAACAAGCCTCTCGCGTGCGGCCGCTGCGACTCGTGCCAGATCCGCCGCCGCGGATTCGAGGAGGCTGGCGTGCCCGACCCCACGCGCTACGCCGCGTAACGACATCACCACTACCCATGAATCTCCCACTCTCCGAGACATTTACGTCGGTCCAGGGCGAGGGCAAGCTCGCGGGCGTGCCGTCGTGGTTCGTGCGCTTCAGCGGCTGCAACCTCCGCTGCACCTGGTGCGACACGCCGTACGCGAGCTGGAGCCCGGAGGTGACGACCCTGAGGCTCGATGACGTGCTCGCCGAGGCCCGTGGCAATCTCGAACGCAACGTCCGGCACGCGGTGGTGACGGGAGGCGAGCCGATGATGTTCGATGCCGTGGAGCCGCTGTGCCGCGGGCTGCGCGAGATGGGGATGCACGTCACCATCGAGACCGCGGGAACGATCGCGCGGCGGCCCGACGCCCTCGCGTGCGATCTGATGAGCATCAGCCCGAAGCTGAGCAACTCGACCCCGCGGGACGGCGACCAGCGAGATCCGGGAGGCGTGTGGAAGAGCCGTCACGAAGAGCGGCGGCTCAACATCGAGGCGTTGCAGCACCTGATCAACGACTTTCCGTCGCGGCAATTGAAGTTTGTCGTCTCCGAACCCGAGCAACTGGACGAGATCGAGGCCCTTCTAGCGAAGCTGCAAAGCTGGACCAACGACGATGTGCTGCTGATGCCCGAAGGGATCAGCGTCGAGACGCTGGCATCCAGGCGGTGGCTGGTGGACGCGTGCACAAGCCGAGGCTGGCGGTTCTGCCCGCGGCTGCACATTCAATTGTTCGGAAACAAGCGCGGGACATGACGAATGCCGGAAGACCTTCCAGAAGCGGGTCCCAGCAAACGCTTGCATGCGCGGGGTCAGGAAGGCCCAGCCCCCAAACTGACTGCTGTCGCTGCCCCACTCCCCCACTCCCCCACTTCTTCCCCATACGATCCTCCGTGATCTACCGCGTCTGCGTTGCTTTTGAGGTCGAATCCGGGCACATGCTGAGCAAGCACCCCGGGAAGTGCCGCTTCCCGCACGGGCACAGCCGTCGCGTCGAGGTGGTGCTCGCCACCGAATCGCTCGACGCCAACGACATGGTCTGCGACTTCAAGGCTGTCAAACTGGCGGTCGGCGAGTTCGTGCAGTCCTTCGATCACGCCATGGCCATCAACAGCCGCGACGCCATGATGCCCGCCCTGCAAGGCCAGCGTTTGGTGGTTTTTCAGGACCAGGACCCGACGACGGAAGTGTTCGCCCGGCGCATCTATGAACACTTGAGCTCTTGCATCGCCGCCGGGCAGACGTACGCGCTCACCGACCGTCAGGGCGCGGCGTACTCCTATCGCATGCCCGCGTCGCTCCGCGTCGAACGCGTCCGCGTGAGCGAGACATCCTCCACCTGGGCGGAGTACGGCGTGTAGCGCGAACAACGCCGCCTGATCCCGCGCTACACCATCGCTTCCCGCCATCGATCGCCCCGGGAAACTACCCCGCGGGCTTCCCAAGGACTTACACACCATGAAGACCTCTCTTCCACGCCTGATCTCGGTCGCGGTGATTGCCTCGCTCGCCGGCGCCGCGGGTCCGTGCACCGCGCTCGCCGCCGAGCCCGCCACCCTCTCTGCGGCTCAGGACCTGCAGTCCGCCCGCTCGCTCTCGCGGGCGTTCAACCGCGTCGCCAAGAACGTCGAGCCCGCGGTGGTGCACATCACCGCCGTGCGGCGTGTGCCCGAGCTCGCCTCCGACGGCTGGTTCACCCGCCGCACGGGCAAAGTCATCGAGCAGGCTGTGGGCTTCGGATCCGGCGTCATCGTGGACCCCAGCGGCGTGATCCTCACCAACAACCACGTCGTCGAGCCCGCCGAGACACTCGTCATCAAGCTCAACGACGGACGCGAGTACAAGGGCAACATCGTCGGTCGCGACCCGCTCACCGATCTCGCGGTCGTCCGCTTGAAGGACGTCGACGCCGCCGAGAAGCTCCCCACCGTGCCCTTCGGCGATTCCGACGCGCTCGAGGTGGGCGACTGGGTCGTAGCCATCGGCTCGCCCTTCGGCTTCACCAACACCGTGACCAGCGGCATCGTCTCCGCCAAGAGCCGCGCCGGCGTGCGCCTCCCCGGCGCCAACGCCGACATGGTCCAGGACTTCATCCAGACCGACGCCGCCATCAACCCCGGCAACTCCGGCGGCCCGCTCCTCGATCTCGACGGCAAGCTCGTCGGCATCAACTCCGCCATCGCCACCCGCGCCGGCGGCAGCGAGGGCATCGGCTTCGCCATCCCAACCCACATCGCCCGCGGCGTCATGGACTCCATCCTCAAGTCCGGCCGCGTCGTCCGGGGCTGGGTCGGTCTCATGCCCGCCGATATCACCCCCGCCCGACTCCGCCAGCTCGGCGTCACGCAAGAAGGCGGCGTCTTGGTGCAGGGCGTCGACGAGGACAGCCCCGCCGCCAGGGCCGGCATCAAGACCGACGACATCATCCTCCGCGTCAACGGCCGCCCGCTCACCAAGGAGAGCAGCTTCCGCGCCACGATGGCCGTCACCCCGCCGGGTTCGAAGGCGATCTTCGACGTGCTCCGCGAGGGCAAGCCGCAGAGCCTCACGGTCGAGGTGGGCGAACGCAACGCCTCCATCGCCGCCAGCCTGGGCGGGCTCTACATCGATCGATTCGGCGGCATCGTCCGCACGATCGACAACCAGATCCGCAAAGAGCTCGGCCGCGGGATGAGCCGTGTCAGCGGCGTCATCGTCCTCTCCACCGACCCCGAGGGCCGGGCCGCCACCGGCGGATTCGAGCCCCGCGACATCATCGTCGCCGTCGACGGCGAGCCGGTGAAGACCGCCGAGGAGTTCCTCAAGCGCCTCGAGGCAGCGGACCTCAAGGAAGGCATCCGCCTCGACGTCATCCGCGAACGCATGCGCGGGCACATCGAGCTCCGCGACGAGTAGCCGGCGCTCGGAGGGCTCGCTCGCTTACTTCACGATCTCCGGCCAGCGGTACAGCCACCCCTCGCCCCAGTACAGCACCGCCGTGATCGCCAGCGCCGCGACGATGTCGATGACGATGCCCGTCTTCACAAACGTCCGCATCGACACCCGACCGGTCGCGTACGCCAACGCGTTGGGCGGCGTGCCGATCGGCAGCGCGTAGCCGTTGCTCGCCGCGAGCGCCGTCGCCATGGCGAGCGCGAACGGGTGCAGCCCCATCGAGGGCGCGACCGCGATCGCGATGGGTATGAACGTCGTCGCCACGGCGGTGTTGCTCGCCACCTCCGTGAGCGCGATGATCGCCACAGTCACCACGCCGAGGATGATCAAGGGGTGCACGTCACCCATCCGGCGGAAGAGCTCGCCGATCGCCTGGTTCACACCGTTGGCCCGCATGGCCTCGGCGAGCGACATCCCGCCGCCGAAGAGGAGCAGGATGCCCCAGGGAATCTTCGACCCCGTCTTCCAGTCCAACGCGAACTCGTGCCGCGACAGACTCACCGGTATGAGGAAGAGCGACAACGCGGCGATCACGGCGACCCCCGATTCCGTCAGCGCGTTCTTCGCCAGGCCCATTCCCGTGAGCACGCCGTTGATGGGCTCAAGGAAGATCCAGCCCAGCATCGCCGTCACGAACACGCACACGACGACGATCTCGCCGCTGCTCCAGGCCCCCATCGCCCACCGCTCCGTGACAACAAGCTCCCGAACCCCCGCGATCGGCCGTAGCTTGGGCGGGTGCATCACGATCAGCACCAGCCACGTCAACGGCAGCAGCACCAGCACCAAGGGCACCCCGATCTTCGCGTACTCGACAAAGCTCAGCGTCTGCCCGAACGTCTGGCGCAGTTGCCCGGTCAGCACCACGTTGGGCGACGAGCCGAACAGCGTTCCCACGCCGCCGATGTTCGACGCGTACGCGACCGCGAGCACGAGGCAAATGCCGAAGGCGCTCACCCCCGCCTTCTCGTCGTCCCCCGCGTGGGCCGCCACAAACTGATAGAGCCCCATCGCGATCGGCAGCATCATCACCGCCGTGGAGGTGTTGTTCACCCACATGCTGATCGCCCCGGTGGCGAAGACAATCCCGCCGACGAGCATGACTGGCCTGCCGCCCACAACCGCCAGCACCGCGAACGCGAACCGCCGCGGCAGCCCCCACTTCTCCATCGCCGCACCGATGAGCATCCCGCCCATGAAGAAGAACACGATCGGGTCTGCGTATGGGGCGCACGCCTCCCGCATCCCCGCGACGCCCACAAGCGGGAACATCGCCATCGGCACCAGGCTCGTCGCCTCGACCGGGATCGCCTCGGTGATCCACCACAGCGCCATCAGCACGCCCAGCGCGATCGTCGCCCGCCCCGCGTGCGACATCGCCGCGCCGAACGAGAGCCCGCCGTGGGTGAGCACGAGATAGACAGCGATCGAAGCGAGCACGCCCCCGATCAACCCGCCCCAGCGGATCCAGCGCGGCGAGTCGGGCGTTTCGACGGTGGGGTCGAGCATCGGGAGAGAGTACAAAGCTGTGAGAGCGGCGGGGTGCGTTCAAGGCATCGGTGCTTCACTCACCCCTTCACGCTCACCCCTTTGCACTTCCCCTCCCGATCATGCTCACCACCACCGCCGCCAGGATCAGGCCCATGGCGATCGCGTCGTGGAGCCGCACCTTCTCCTTCGCCACCGCGATCGTGAAGACGGTGAACACTCCGAGCGTGATCGCTTCCTGCAGGATCTTGAGCTGCGGCAGCGTGAACGTCCCGCCGTGGTCGACGTGCCCGAGGCGGTTGGCCGGCACCTGCAGGATGTACTCCGGCAGGGCGATGAGCCAGGAGACGCCGATCGCCAGCAACAGCCCCCATTCCCTCTGCTTGACGTGGTAGTACCACGCGAACGTCATAAAGGTGTTCGACCCGATCAGCAGCAGCACGGTGATGAGCCAGCGGGGCACGTCCATGGCGGTGGTTCTATCGGACACTGCGCGGCACAGGCCGCACAACCGTGACAACCGGTCCGCCCGTCGCCGCCGCACGCAATTCCGGGCCCCCGGCCTTGCCGCTCGCGGGCGTGAATTGGAACTTCTCCACAGACTGCCGCTCGTGTGGGAGCGGCGGCCAATGAGGTCCATTGCGGGCGCCGCGTCCGACGCCCGGTCTCACGCACAAGGGGAGGATTTCCATGGTTTCCGCCAAGCGCTTCATCCGACCGGCCGGATTGCTCTCGCTGGCGGGCCTTGCTGTGGCGGGAGCGTTGTTCTCCCCCAGCTCGGCCCCCGCCAACATGGGCGACGACCCCTACGCGGGTCTACCCAGCTCCCTGACGCTCTACGGAACCGTCCGCGACTTCAAGGGCTCCAACGAAACCGGCGGCCACGCCGACTTCGAGTTCGTGCCCTCCGGCGGCTACGGCCACTACGTCAACATGGTGAAGGATGAGCTGGACGCCGACGGCAAGCCCCAGTTCCACAGCCAGGGCAACAAGGTCAGCACTCAGGCCACCGACTCCTCCAGCCGCAACCGCATGCCCGTCAACAAGTCGTACATCTCCGCCAAGAGCGGCGACAAGAACGGCTCGGTCAGCACCAGCAACGGCGGTGCGCTGACGACCGAGGCTCGATTCAAGCAGTGGTTCCGCGACGTCCCCGGCACCAACCTGAGCAAGACCATCCCGGTCGTGCTCGTCCGCCAGGCCAACTCCAACATCTACTCGTTCTCGGATAAGTCAGACCCCGGCTACTCGGCCAAGGGCGGCTTCTTCCCGATCAACGGTGAGCTGTTCGGCAACTCCTCGGGCCAGAGCAAGAACTTCGGCTTCACCTTCGAGCTGGACACCCAGTTCACCTACAAGAAGGGAACCGGCCAGACCTTCACCTTCACGGGCGACGACGACGTCTGGGTCTTCGTGGACGGCAAGCTGGTCGTCGACATCGGCGGCGTCCACGGCGCCCAGAGCCAGACCGTCGAGCTCGACCGCCTGAACTGGCTCGTTGACGGCGGCAAGTACCCCCTGAAGCTCTGCTTCGCCGAGCGTCACACCACCCAGTCCAACGTCCGTATCGACACGACCATCTCGCTGCAGGCGGTCGACCCGCCGGCGGTCTCCGGTCTCTTCGACTGAACCACACCTCCGGCCCGCCCGTCGGAGCACGGGCGGGTTTCCCGAACACACGCGGCGTGAAGGCACAGCACGCCGCGGAACAAGCCTCCAAGTGCCCACGCGCCGCGACGCGGGCTTCGGGATCGTCCCGAGGCCCGTGTCGGCTTTTGGGCTGCATTCATGCACTTGCGACGGATGTTCAAGGGAGAACGCGGAGCCACGGAGGCTGCGGAGCTTCGCGGAGAGTGGAGATCTGGCACTCTCTGGTCCGCTCTCTCGATTACACGGGTGTGCGAATCGAACTACAACAAGTGCGGCATCGCGATCGGGCCCGCGGCGCCCGCCAGCGTGATCGGGATCACTGAGATCGCGTACCCCCAGTAATCGTCCTCTATCGACACAAACGCCATCGCTCCGACGGTGAGGATGTGGATGACGGTGAGCGAGATCGGCTCACTCAGAATCATGGGGGGCGGAAGCCCAAGCAGGCTCACGATCGCCGAGACCAGTGCCGACACCGACGCGACCTGCAACGCCAGGTGCTGCAGCGGGGCGTCGATCCCGTCCCAGATCTGAGCCACCAGCCAGTGCCCGATGAACGCGATCGGCATCGCGGCGAAGACCCCCAGCACGCTCACGCTCGCCCCACGCCCACCGCCCGCCCGCGCCCACTGCACCCCGATCACGAGCGCCGCCAGGCACAGCACCACGACCGGACGCACAACAGACTGAACCGAGACCTCGTTCTCAAGCCCGAACCACTTCATCCAGACCGGGCGGGCTGGGGTGGGCAATTTCCGCGACCGGAGCACCTGCAGCGGCCCCGATCCGCCGATGTGCAAGACCGAAAGCAGCTCGCCGCACTCGGGGCACACGTCCGACTTCAATCCCCGCACGTCGTAGCCGCAACTCGCGCACGGCACTGGCCCCGGAACTTGCACCGCCGCCTCTCCCGCCACCCGCTCGCCGCTCGCCTGGTTGTAGCCGCACGCGAGACACAGCACCGCGTCGGGCCGCATCGCGTTCCCGCAGGACGGGCACGGACGCAGCTCCGGCTTGGTCTTCTCCGCAACCGGCTCGAGCGGCAACGGATCCGGGTTCGCCGGCGTGTTGAACCGCACCTCGCTGCGACGCTGCAGTGCCATGATCTTCCGTTTCTGTGCTCGCTCGCCTAGCTGAACATCTTCACGATGGAGCTCATCACCGGCAGCGTCAGGAAAACGAACAGCCAGTGCAGGAAACCCAGGATACCCGCGTCGCTCCACTCCAGTTCCAGGTTGCGGTGCAGCACCGCGATCACCAATACGGTCGTAAACGGATAGCAGACAAGCGGCCCCACAGCCCAGAAGAACTCCTCGCCCGCATACACCACGAACGCCACGCCCACCAGCCGCCACAGCACGCGGCCCAGCGACAGCTCGGTCTCCACAAACATGAACAGGCTCATCGTCACCATCACCGCCAGCAGCACGTACCGCACCCCGATGCGGGTCAGGCAGATCGCCATCCGGTCCAGTTCACCGACGCCCCACAGGGTCAGGTACAGCACCCCCACCGCCGCCGCCACGAGCCCAAGCACCATCCCAACCTCGATCCCCATCGGGCGGAGCTGCGCCTTCGCCCGCTCCAGCGCCTCTTTCTCTTTCACCGTCTTCTTCACACGGTTCTTCTTCGAGCACTCCGGGCACGGCTCGTCGTCGCGCATGCCGGAGCGGTCGTAACCGCAGTGCACGCACGGCGGCTTGTAACGCTTCACCGTCGTCTGCTTCTCGACCGCCTTGGGGGAATACCCGAGCTCGTAGTCAAAGCCGCACGACTTGCACAGGCTCGTGCCCATCGGCACCACCACGCCGCAGGCGGGGCAATGGCGTTCCTCTTCTTTCGCCTGTCCGCCGCGCATGCCCGCGGCACAGGTATCGCAGAACAGCCCGGCGTTGCGGGCCTGGATCTTGGTCTTGTCCACCGGCCTGCCGCAGTTGGCGCACACCACGCTCTTGGTGATCGATGCTCCCGCCATACAAGCTCCCGCATGCCCACGATCGCCCCATCCCACCACGCCAACCACCCACCGCTTGGCCGCCCGGTACTAGGCGAGACATAGCAATGTACCGTCCGGAGTTCCCCCCGGTTTCAAGGATCGGGAAAGGACCCGACAAAGAGCGCGCCGCAGCGCGCACCCATGCCCCGTCGTCACGCTGCTCAACTTTCGAACATTCGCGCACGCGTTGCTGTTGTCTTCACTCTCTCTCGGCCGATATCGTGCGCGCCATGACGACCACCACCGCGTTCCACCCGGAAAACTCCGCAGTTTTCCTGAAGTACATCGATTCCTCGATCCTTCCCGAGCCCAAGCCCGCGCCGATTCTGCGTGCCGACGGCTTGGCCTTCCAGGCTTCGCATTGGGACATCGACCCGGCCCTCACGTTCCTCAACCACGGCTCGTACGGGGCCGTCCCCCGCCGCGTCCTCGACGCCCAGACCCGCCTCCGCCAACGCATGGAGCGCGACGCGGTGCGGTTCTACAAGGTCGATCTCGAGCACCTGATGGACGGCGTGCGCGAAGTCCTCGGCGCGTTCGTCCACTGCGACCCCGCGGGCATCGGCCCGGTGCCCAACGCGACCATGGGCATCGCCACCGTTCTCGCCAACACGCCGCTGCAGCCCGGCGATGAGATCCTGATCACCGACCACGAGTACATGTCGGGCATCAACGAACTGCAGCGGATCGCGTCCAAGACCGGCGCCCGCATCGTCTCGGCCCGCATCCCGTTCCCGGTGCAGTCCGCCGCCGAGATCGAGAGCGCGGTGATGCAGGCCGTCTCGCCCCGCACCAAGCTGGCGATGATCAGCCACATCACCAGCACCACCTCGCTGATCTTCCCGGTCGAGTCGATCGTGCCCAAGCTCAAGGCCCTGGGCATCGACGTGCTGGTGGACGGCGCGCACTCGCCGGGTCAGGTGCCGGTCGACCTGACCGCCCTCGACCCAACCTACTTCGTCGGCAGCCTGCACAAGTGGATCAGCGCCCCCAAGGGCACTGCGTTCCTCTATGTCGCCAAGCACAAGCGCGAGGGCTTCCGCCCGGTCTTCCTGTCCAGCCGCGGCCACAAGATCCGTCCCGATCGGGCTCTGTTCCTCCGCGACTTCGACTACCACGGCACGCTCGATTACTCCGGCTTCTTGGTCGTGCCCGAGGCGATCGCCTACCTCAGCCGCCTGTTGCCCGGCGGCTGGCCCGAGTTGATCCGGCGCAACCACGACCTCGCGCTCAAGGGCCGCGCGATCGTCTGCAACGCCATCGGCGCCAGCCCAGCCGCTCCCGACTCCATGATCGGCTGCATGGCCTCGATCGTGCTCCCCGAAGCCGCCCCGGAGATGCAGAGCCGCACCACCATCTACGACGACCCGCTGCAGGACAACCTCGTGCATAAGCACGGCGTGGTCACCCCGATCTGGCGCCTCGCCAGCACCAACCAGCGCGTCGTCCGTCTCAGCGCACAGGCGTACAACACCGTCGATCAGTACGAGAAGCTGGCCGAGGCGCTGGTGACCGAGCTGAAGGCCGAGGGCGCGATCGAGAGCAACTCCCGCCGCGCGGGTTGAGAAGCAACCGCTCTTGACGAGCCCCGAGCGTGAGCGAGTGGGTTGTGAGCGATCGGCGTGCACGCTGGCGTTCGTGTGATCGTTCCACGTGATATCTGGACGCGGACCCGTCGCTGACGCTCCGGGCTCGTCAGGCATCGCGAATCAGCGAACGCTCAGAACGAGAACGGGTTCTCCGCTATCACGCTCCGGCGTTCGACCTGTGCCGGGCCTTCACGCGCCGCGTCTCGGCACGCCTGCGCCAATCGCTGATGCAGCTTCTCGTGATCCGGGATCGCATCCAGGTACAGCATCAGCTCGTCCACGCGCCAGCTCGCCGGCAGGTCCGGCTTCACACGCGCGATCGCCGCGTCACCCAGAGCTTCGGCCGCTGACTCGAACCAGGTCGCGTTCGGCACCGCGGCGTTGTCGTCACGCGTGATCGTCGCGCCCGGCTGGTCGTGCGTGGCCCGCACGCCCGGCGGCGGCGCCACCTGCACGCGGATCGTCACCGTGTCCACAAGCCCGCCCCTGGTCACCGCCGCGATCGGCCATTTCCCGCTCCGCGTCATCGGTTCGCGGCACAGCACCATCGCCGGGATCGACTTGGACTCGGCCAGCTCGCGCACGTCCCTGGCCTCGGCCGCGATCATCGGCACCTGGCACAGGTACAGCCCGGGGCGCATCTCACTCGCCCGCAGCCGCTGCGTCACCAGCATCCGAGGCCCCGCGTCGCAAGCGAGCTGCCGGATCTGCCGCCGCGCTTCCTGCAGGGGAAGCACGATCCGCGCCATGCGCTCAAAGTCGTCCGCGCCGCGGGCCCGCTCGAGCGCCCGGCGCGACAGCTTCACGACCGCGAAGTACTCCATCGCGAGCAGCGCCTCGCTCGCCTCTTCCATCAACGCGTCGATCGGGTTCCCCGGTGCCTTGGCCATGGTGATCTCGCGGCCCCCATCACGCCCCGGAACGGATCCGCCCGTCCCGCACACGGTCCGCGATCTCCCGCAGCGTGGACGACCATTGCCGCGCCAGCGGGGCCATCTCGTAGAGCAAAATGTCCGACAGCGCCGAGAAGTCCTGCGACTCCAAGGCGAGCTTGATGCTACCGAGCTTGTCCAGCATCCCCGAGAACTGCGCCGACAGCGGCGTCGGGTCGTTATCGAGCGTCAGCGCGTCCAGGTCGAGCCTCAGCAGGCTCGCGCTCTTGTTGAGGATGTCGCACACCGCCTGCCACGTCGCGATCGACTCGCCCAGCTTGGCCAGGGCCTCCTGCGTCTCACCCTCCTGGATCTTGCCCCCCACGTGCTCGTGGTCCTCGGCGACGTGCACGAGCGCGTCGGCGGCGTCCACCAGCGTAAAGCTGACGAGCGCCTTGGGCTCGGCCGATCGCAACGCGACCCGAGCCATCGACGAGGGCGTGTCGTCGGGATTCGAGAGCTGATCGTCGGAGATCGGCCGCCCGTCGGCAAAGGCCTCGACGATGATGCGGCCGCGCTCGCGGGCGGCGTCCTGCGCCGCACGCAGCGCCGCGGCCAGTGTGGGCCGTTCGATCGTCAGAGGTTGGTCGTCAAGAAGGACTTGCATGGTGTGCCATCGCCGCGGGGAAGTCACCCGCGCTGCTCTCTGCACCACCACGACGCCCCATCCCAACCCTCAACCCAACCCAAGCATGTCGAACACGCGGCCGCCTGTTCCGGCCGGGGCGTCGGTCAAGACGCCGGGGGAGAGGATAGCGACTTCGGCCGGACGGGGATTGGACCGGGGATTTGAGCAAGGTACCGAGGGGATGCAAGAGAACGCGGAGGTCGCGGAGGGGGCGGAGAATCGCGGAGGGGAGCTATGGGGTGGGTGGTTCGCCGCGTCACCGGGTGGATCGCTCGTCACGTTCCCTCGGCTGCATCGGGTGCCACTACTTGACCCCTTTAGGTCAAGCAGTGTTTGGACGTTGGCCGCCCGTTCGCACGGGTTGACCGAGAGCGGTCAATCCGTGGCGTCCGTGGCATTGACTCCGAACAATCTGGTAGAGGCGGTGTTCACGCACACGTCGCCCGGCCGATGACAACCCCCATTCTCGAACAACTCCGGTCCGTGTGCCCCGAGCTTTTCGACACCCCGCTGTTCGTCCTCGACCGACACTCGTCGGACCTTGGCTGCGGCAGTTCAACTGCGGTGTTCAGAACCCCGGACTTCCGCGTGCAGTTTCTGATCGAAGACGGCCGACGAGCCGTCATGTTCTCCCGAACCGACGACGTGAATACATGGTGGGACTGGAGCTGGCTTCTCCGCGTTCCGGCTCCGCCGCCTCATGCCTGGAACCGGAAGCACACCGCCTGGTCGACCGTCCGAACGGACTTTCTCGGGATTCTCGACAACTTCGAGTTGATCTCGCTGTTGATGGGAGAAGCGTTCGAAGAAATCACGCGGCTGATTCTCGAACGCTTCCGCGATGAAAACGTGCGGCGATCCTGGGGACGTGACTGGTAGTCGCACGTCCGTTCTCTCTACTTCCCCGCCTCGCGCCGCTTCTGCTTCGCAATCAGCCGCAGATTCCGCGCGTAAATGACAATCCCCGACGACTGCCCGATCACGCCCACGGCGTCTTGACGCCAGACGAAATACGCGAACAGGCAGATCCCGCCCAAGAGGCTGAACCACCAGAACGACGGCGTGATCACGCTGTGCTTGTGGCGCTCGCTGATGAGCCACTGCAGGAACATGCGCCCGCTGAAGAGGATCTGGCCGCCGAAGCCGACGCTGATCCAGAAGAGGCTCGCCCAACTGGTGATGTTGAGGACGCGGAAGACCCAGTTGGCGCGTCCGTCTGCGGCCTGATGGGCGACGGCGGGGCCGAAGTTGGCTTCGAACTGCGGGCGGGTCATCTCCGGCGACTCGTAGCCGTCGCGAGTGAGGACGCGGAACTTCTGGTCGGCAGCGCTACCGGTGACTTCAACGACGCCTCTGGTGTTGCCCACGCGGATCTCGGTGACGATTGCGTTCTCACGGGGCTTCACGCCGCTGCCGCCGACGGGTCCTGCCACGAGCCACAGGCCCAGCAGGATGAGCAGCCCCATCAAGGCCGCGGGTTCCCACTTCAATGGCCACCTCGGGACGAGGACTCCCCGGCTCCCACAGCGATGGGCTTCACTTCAACCACCTTCGCCGGTGTCGTGCTCGCGTTCGACGGCGGCACATCCATCGCCGCGACGCTGCGCCGACGAGAACGGAAATAGCGCACCGCGAAGAGGTCGATCAAGCCGGGGATGGCACGCTTGGTGATGCCCAAGCCATACTTGGTCTCGCCGGCGTGTCGCGGACGGTGGTTCACGCGCTGCTCGACGATCGTGCCGCCAAGGTCACGGATTGTGACGGGGACAAAGCGGTGCATGCCGCGAAGTTCGAGCGGGAGGGCGAGGGCGTAGGCCCGGCGCATGATCCGCAGCGAGCAGCCGGTGTCGCGGACGCTGTCGCCCAGGAGCATCTTGCGGAACGAGCGGCCGACGAAGGAGCCGACCTTGCGGATCAGGTTGTCCTTGCGGGCGTGCGAGCGGTCGCCCTGCACCAAATCAGCGCCGGTGTCGCGCTGGGTCTTCAAGAGCGCCGGCAGGTCGGCCGGGTCATTCTGGAGGTCGGCGTCCATGGTGGCGACGAGGCGGCCGCGGCTGGCGCGGATGCCGGCGTGGAACGCCGCGGACTGGCCGTTGCCCTTGCCGACGGGGGTGCGGGTCATGGCGACGCAGCGGAGCCACGGGCGGCTGGCCATCAGGCCCTGCACGATCGCCCGGGTGCGGTCGGTCGAGCCGTCGTCGACGATAATCAGTTCCCAGTTGATCCCGGTGGGCTCGAGAGCCGCCCGGACTTCCTCGGCAAGCGCGGCCACGTTGTCCTGCTCGTTGTGAGCCGGAGCAATGACGCTGAGGTCCAAGGTCCCCGCCAGGGGGCTTTCGGGCTCGACGAGGAGCGAAGGCATGGACTGGAATGATAGGTTCGCGACGGAAATGACCAAAGATCCAAATGCCCAAAGGGCCAAATTCGGAAAGCCTTCCGCCTCGTGATTTGGCCCTTTGGAGCTTTGGCCCTTTGGCCTTTTCTCTCGCCGCTACCATCCCTTTCACGCCTGAGGATTCCCCATGCATATCCGTGAGATCGACACCACCAAGTTCCCGGCCACCGTTGCCGTCAAGTTCCTGATCGAGGACGCCGAGGGCATGGGCCTCGACCGAGCTGAGATCGACCTCAAAGCTCCGAGAACTCGCACGCTTCTCGAACTCGCCCTCGAGCACGGGATCAACATCGAGCACGCCTGCGGCGGGGTCTGCGCCTGTTCCACCTGCCACGTCCACGTTGAGAAGGGCATGAACTCACTCACCGAAGCCACCGAGGCCGAGGAAGACCGCGTGGAAGAAGCGCCAGGCCTGTCGCGTCACAGCCGCCTGAGCTGCCAGTGCGAGATCACCGGCGACGGCCCGATCGTGGTCCGCGTCCCGGCGTGGAATCGCAACGCCGTGAAGGAAGTGCCGCACTAGCGATGTCGGATGTGCGATGTCAGATGTCGGATGTCGTGTCTTCCATCCGACATCCCCCATCCGAAATCCGACATCAGTTCATCCCGCCGCGCGGATCGCCGCCAACTGCTTCAGCAATCCCGGCACGCTCGCCAGTGGCAGCATCGTGCTCGCGTCGCTCATCGCTTTCGCCGGCTCGGGGTGGCACTCGATGAACACCGCGTGCACGCCCGCCGCCACCGCGGCCTTCGCCAGCAACGGCGCGCGATCGGGGCGGCCGCCCGTCTGCTCGCCCGCGCCCGGCAGCTGCGTGCTGTGCGTGCAGTCGAAGCACACCGGCGGCGGGGCCTCGACGCCCTTGCCTTTGAGCTCCATCAGATCACCCAATCCGAGGAAGTCGTTCACCAGCCGGCCGTAGCCGAAGAACGTGCCCCGCTCGGTGAGCATGACGTTGTGGCAACTCGTCTCGGTCAGCTTCCGCACCGGGCCGCACATCTCGCCGGGGCTGAGGAACTGACCCTTCTTGACGTTCACCGCACGCCCGTGGGTCGCAGCGGCACGACCGGCCGCGACCAGCAGGTCCGTTTGGCGGCACAGAAACGCGGGGATCTGGAGCAGGTCGATCCGCCGCGCCGCGGGCTCGGCCTGCGTTGGCTCGTGGATGTCGGTGGTGCAAGGCACACCCAACTCCGCCGCGATCGACGCGATCCACTCCACGCCCGTCTCCAGCCCGGGCCCACGGGCCGATGCGATGCTCGAACGGTTGGCCTTGTCGAACGAGGCCTTGAAGATGTAGCTCAGCCCAAGCTCCCGGCACGCATCCCGCAAGACGGTGCCGATCGTCAGCCCCATCGCACGCGACTCGATCACGCACGGCCCGGCGATCACCGCCAAAGGCCGCCTGGCACCGATCTCGATGTTCTTCACGCGGCAAAGTCGGGACATGGCGGAGGGTAGGAAGAACGGCGAAGGGTGAGGTCTTGGGATCGAGGTCACTTGCGAGCCAGACGGGAGTGCCGCCCTCCCCGCCACGTGCATCTATGGGACACGTTCGTGGGTCCCTCGGCGAAAGCCGCCGCTCTTCACGACGGCTTCAATGCTCGCATCACGCTCGCTTGCGTTTCGTGGCCTTTCGTTCCGGCTTCATGTCGACGGCCGCATACGTCGTCTCCACTTCCTCGACGAAACGATCCCGTTGCGCAGGCGTCCCGCGGATGTGAACGGCCGCCCCGAGGGGTTCGCCGGTGTCCGCCTCTTGAGCCGCGATGGGTGTGCGGCCGTGAGCCACGACCACCCGGCGTTCAACTTCCGCAACCAGCGTCTCGCGCTGGTCGCTGGGCACCACCAGCAGGGCCGCGAGCCATCGCCGCGCCAGCTCCGGCCCTGTCGGGCGTAGGAGTTCAACCAGGAGTTTCAGGTGGTCGCTTGGGGAAAGCGTCGGCGATGAAGCCGATGGAGTCCGCAGCAGAGGAGCCTTGTTCACGAACGGTCCCTTTCGTGCCCGCGTCGGGGAGCGCCGGTTCGGATGCCGCCCGTAAACGCGTCTCCATAGTTTGCACGAAATGCTCCAGCCGCTCAACTCTCTGGGTTAAACGCTCCACTTCCGCCGCCAAAGCCTGCAGCAGTTCCCCACCCCGGGACTGCAGCAGGGCAAAGCGACGCACGTCCTCCCGCTTCATCGGGCCTTGGCCGTTCAGTAACCAATCGGCATTGATGCTCAGGCCGCGGCACAGAGCCGCCAGAAACTCAGGGCTCGGAGCCGCACCCAGCATGTACCGCCGCACCGATTCGGGATGCGTGGCGGTCAGCTCGCCCAGGTGCTTGGTGCTGCGGTCCCCGGCGGCGATCTTGAGACGATCATGGAGCGCGCTCATGACACGAAGTCTACCAATTCGTTCGGTCTTTGCCCATGAATCGCGCGGATTTCGTTAACCGTTGAAAAACCGAACATATCGCGTCGAAAATGTGGATAATCCCCTGAATGGGTGTCTTCTTATCCACCTGTTGCGCCGTGCCTCGATCACCCCACCACCACCAACCCCAGCGTCGTTCCGAACGCCTTCATCATCCGCCGGTGCAACAGCCGTTCCTCGGGCCGATCCAGCCGCGGCGAGCGCATCACCCATTCCATCGCGTCGCGCCGGGCCAGGTCGAGCAGCGTGCGATCGCGGAAGAGGTCCGCCACCTTCAGCGGCGTGCGCCCGCTCTGAGCGGCCTTGAAGAAGTCGCCCGAGCCGCGCAGTTCCCAATCACCCTCGGCGAGGCGGAAGCCGTCGGTCGTGTCCACCAGCAGTTGCAGACGGCGCTGCGCGTCGGTCGCCTCCGCGGCCTTGCTCGCCGCCAGGTCCGACACCAGCACGCAGACGCCCGACTTCTTGCCACGGCCCACGCGTCCGCGCAGCTGGTGGAGCTGCGCCAGCCCGAAGCGATCGGCTTGCTCGATCACGATGATCGTCGCGTTGGGCACATCGACGCCGACCTCGACGATCGTGGTGGCGACCAGGCACTGGATCTGTCCGCTGCGGAACTGCTCCATCGTCCGCTGCCGCTCGTCGTGATTCATGCGGCCGTGCAGCGGCGCGATCGACAGACCCGCGAGCGGGCCGGCGGAGAGCTCGCGGACGAGATCGCGAACGCTCTTGATGTCGGATGTCGGATGTGGGATGTCGGATGTGGAAGGCAAGCCATCCGACATCGTGACATCCGACATCCGACCTCCGACATCCGACATCGAATCAATCGCCGGCACCACCACAAACGCCTGCTCGCCCTTCTCGAGGCGTTCGCGGATGAAGTCGTAGACCTCGGGACGCAGGTCGGTCGTGACCGCACGCGTCTTGGTGGGCTTGCGGCCCGGGGGCAGGCCGCGGATCACGCTGACGTCGAGATCGCCGAACACGGTCAAGGCCAGCGTCCGCGGGATCGGCGTCGCGGTCATGACGAGAACATGCGGCGTGCTCTTCTCGTCGCTCGCCTTTTCCCGCAGCGTCGCCCGCTGGTGCACGCCGAAGCGGTGCTGCTCGTCGATCACCGCGAGCGCGAGGCTCTTGAACCGCACCTGCTCGGCCAGCAACGCGTGCGTGCCGATGATGAGATCGACCTTGCCCGCGGCAATGTCGGCGAGCAGTTGCTCGTTCTGCGTCGAGCCCGTGAGCAGCGCGATCCGCACCCGCGAGCCCTTCAGGATCCCCTCGATCGAATCCAGGTGCTGCTCGGCGAGCAGCTCCGTCGGCGCCATGAGCGCCGCCTGATGCCCCGCGCCGACCGCCAGCAGCATCGCGTAGAGCGCCACCGCCGTCTTGCCCGAGCCGACGTCGCCCTGGATCAGCCGATTCGACGGCGTGCGGCTCGCCAAGTCCGGCGTGATCTCCGCCAACGCCTCGTTCTGTGACGCGGTGAGCTCGAACGGGAAGCGCTCGCGGATGCGGCGGTCGATCTCGGGCGTCGCGGCGAGGGCCGGGGCTTGGAGCTCCAGCCGCAGGCGCGAGCGCTTCAGATGCACCGCGATCTGCAGCATCAGGAGTTCGTCGTACGCCAGCCTTCGCAGCGCATGCTCGGCGTCGCCCTCATTCTGCGGCCTGTGAATCAGCCGGTACGCGTCGGCGAGCGTCGGCATCTCGCGGGCCACGCGCAGCGGCTCGGGCAGGTGCTCTTCGAGCAAGGGCAGCGCGAGGTCGAGCACCTTGTCGATTGCCTTCTCGATCACGAGCGACTTCACCCGCTCGCTCGCGGGATACACCGGCCGAATGCGGGCCTGGGTGCTGGGCGGATCGACGTCCTCGGCGAGCACGTCGAACTTGGGGTTGGACATCTGCACGCCCGGCCCAAAGCGTTTCACCGGCCCCTGGACGCGCAGCCGCAGACCGGGGCGGACTTTGTCACGCAGGTACGTCTGATTGAACCACACGAGGTCGAGGCGCTGCCCTTCATCGATCAGCACGGCCTCAAACCGCGGCCGCGGCTTCTTCATCACCACCCGCGTCGCCGTGATCTCGCCCCTGGCGCAGCCGATGCGATCGGGCAGCAGCTCCGCGATCGAGGTCTCGGCCTCGATCTTCTCGTGACGCAACGGCAGGTGCGCGAGCAGGCGGCCGAGGTTCACCAGCCCCAGCTCACGCAACTGACCGGCCACCCGCTCGGTGATGCCGGGCACGGAGGCGATGGGCGTGGAAAGGGACAGGGGCATGAACGCGGAAAAGTGGAAAGGCTGAGGTGTGAGACCAGCAATCGTGTTCCGCAGACGGTACCCGGCATCCGCGTCAAGTGCCTGCCCGCCGCCCGAAGGGCGACAACACAACACGCGACCAAGCAATTGCTTGGCATTCTCCTCTCAGACCTCAGACCTCACCCCTCACCCCTTACCCACCTCCGGATCAATGCTCCGCAGGTACACCCACGAGTAGATCCCCGTGTCGTGCCCGTCGCTGAAGGTGATCTTGAGTGCGTAGTTCCCGACCAGTTCCGCTCCCGTCGCGACGAGCGGCCCGCTCCCGCCGCCCGACGGCAGCACCGCCAGCGGGTTCTTCGCCATCTCCTCGCGGAGCTGCTTCATGTCCGCCGAGGGCGACATCCGCCGCAGGTACGCGACGGAGTAGTACGAGGTCGTCCCGTCCGCCCACTGCACCGTCAATCCCTTGTCCTTTTTCAGGTCCAGTTTCGTCGGGGCCTCGACAAAGGGCGTCGGGGGCGGCAGCGGCTCGGGTGCGGAGGCGGCGTTGGGTTCTGGGGCGTTGGACGGAGCCATGCGATTCGCACGATAGCCCTGAACGTCCGCACCCGGCGGCGCGCTTGAGCAGTATCCTTTCCCGCCCTCCTCCGGAGCCCCCGATGCACGCACGTGCCGCCCTCTTTGCGTCGCTCGCCTCGCTCGCCATCTGCAGCTTGGTCGCCGCCCAGCCCGCGACCAAGCCGCCCACCCCTTCGTGGGGCGCGTTCCCGATGCCCAAGCCGGTGCCGATCCAGGCTTTCAGCGTCAAGGGCTCGGGCCCGTTGCCCGTGGTGATCATCGGCGACCTGGGGCCCGAGCCCGCCGCGTATGACCGCTTCGCCGATCGTCACGCCGAGCGCTTCACAACTCACGCCCTCGCCATGCCCGGCACCACCAAGGACACCCGCGGCCCGCAACTGCACCGCGGCGATGTGAACGACCCCGAGTGGCTGCTCAACGCCGTTCACGCCGTCGCCGGGTACATCCGCGACAACAAGCTCGAGAAGCCCGTGGTGCTCGGGCACGGCATCGGCGGCACGGTCGCGTACATGCTCGCCATCAGCGAGCCCGATCTCGCCCGCTCGTTTGTCGTGGTCAACATGCTGCCCGCCCGCGGGGTGGGTGGAGCCGGCCGCATCCCCAGCCGCGAGGAACGCAACGGCGAGGTTGATCGCCTCGAACGCGCGGCATTGATGGAACTGAAGAAGAACCTGTGGCTCAACCAGGTGCGCGACACCGTCCCCACTCAGTGCCGCGACATCGCGTTCTCCGATGAACTCGTGAACCAGTATTCGCGGGTCAACACCACGGCGATCCGCCGCTACCGGCTCGAGTCGCTGTACCTGGACCTTCGCGAAGACCTGAACTCGGTCCGCACGCCGATGCTCATCCTCGCGACGCTGCCCGATTGGTTCCCCCGCCTCGACCGCGAGGTGCTCAAGGCCGCGTTCCAGAACGTCGGCTTCAACCGACCCAACGTGACCGTGGAGATCCTCGAAGACGTTCGCGGCTGGGGCATCATCGAAGAGCCCGACCGCTTCGACCCGCCGCTGCTGAAGTTCCTCGGCCTGCCCGTGCCGGAGAAAGCGCCGGACGCCAATCCGGAATCGCCGACCGACAAGCACGCTGAAAAGCCCACCGACAAGAAAGCCACGCCGTGACCGCAGCACTCACCGCTTCCTCAAAGGCCGACGCGCTCGTCGCCGCCATCGCCGCCAAGAGCTCACCGGTCTGCGTGGGGCTCGATCCCACACTCGAGCAGATACCCGCATCCCTCCGCCGCGATGATCCCTGCGAGTCCATCGAGCTCTTCACGCGCGGCGTGCTCGACGCCGTGGCCCCCGCCGTCCCGGCCGTCAAGTTTCAGTCCGCGTGCTTCGAGCGCTTCGGCTGGCGGGGCGTGCGCGTCCTCGAAGCCTGCATCAGCCAGGCCCGGAGTCTCGGCCTCGTCGTCGTCCTCGACTTCAAACGCGGCGACATCGGCATCAGCAGCAGCCACTACGCCGCCGCAGCCGCCAGCGCGGGCGCTCACTTCGTCACCGTCAGCGGCTACCTCGGCCTCAGCGGCGTCGAGCCCTTCCTCGCCGCCGGTCTCGGCGCGTTCGTCCTCGTCCGCACCAGCAACCCCGACAGCAGCGCGGTCCAGAGCGAGAAACTCGCCAGCGGCCCCAGCGTCGCCGAGCACATGGCGTCGCTCGTGAAGACACTCGGCGAGAAGCATCGCGGTACCACCGGCCTCTCCGCCGTCGGGGCCGTCGTCGGCGCCACCCAATCCCGCGAAGCCGGCGCGCTCCGCGCCCTCATGCCCGATCAGATCTTCCTCATCCCCGGCTACGGCGCCCAGGGCGGCACCGCCGACGACATCCGCGTGATGCGGCGCGCGTCGCAGCCACCGGAAAAGTCCGGTGTGCTCGTCACCGCCAGCCGCAGCGTGATCTTCGCGAAGGCGGACGAGGGTCAGCACTGGCACGAGGCCGTGGGCCAGGCGGCAAAGAGTTTGGCACGCGAGATTCGCGGCGTCGTCGCGTGACCCCGCGCCTCCTCTCCCCGCGAGCGGGGAGAGGACGACTCGATGCAAAGCGTCGAGTCAGGTGAGGGGACTGCGCGTCGCTCAAAGTAACATTGTCCGAATACCTCTCGCCCCTACATGGTCTCGCCGAATCTCGACCTCCGTGGGCCGGGGCGACCCCGCCCAAACCAAACTCGGACAACCCCCTCGCAATTCCCCGTGCTTTGTGTTAAGCTGCGGATTGCTCGCCGCAATCTACCAGCCGCGAGAGTGTGGAGTGTCCATGTCCGCGCCGCTACCAGCCCCCCTCCCAGCCGATCGCTCCGAGGCCGTCTTCACCGACTACAAGCTCCCGCTGGCCCGCGAGCACGCCATCGCCGAGGCCAACCGCTGCCTCTTCTGTACCGACGCCCCCTGCGTCAACGCGTGCCCCACACGGATCGACATCCCCCAGTTCATCCGCAAGATCTCCACCGACAACGTTCGCGGCTCGGCGAAGACCATCTTCGAGGCCAACATCCTCGGCATGTCGTGCGCCCGCGTCTGCCCTGTCGAGGTCCTCTGCGTCGGCGCCTGCGTCTACAACAACATGGATTCGCCGCCGATCCAGATCGGCAAGCTCCAGCGCTACGCCACCGACGCCGCGTTCGAGAAAGACTGGCGCTTCTTCGAGGCCGGCCCCGACACCGGCAAGTCCGTCGCCCTCATCGGCGGCGGACCCGCCAGCCTCGCCGCCGCCCACGAACTCCGCCGCTTCGGCCACCGCTGCACCATCTTCGAGAAGCGTGGCGTCCTCGGCGGGCTCAACACCACCGGCGTCGCGCCGTACAAGATGCGAGCCGATCAATCAATCCGCGAGGTCGAGTGGATCCTCGCCATCGGCGGCATCGATGTGCAGCTGAACACGTCGATCGGCGAGCAGATCCCGCTTGCCGACCTTGAGTCGAAGTTCGACGCCGTCTTCGTCGGTGCCGGTCTCGGTGCTGATTCCGCGCTGAACATCCCCGGCGAGTCGCTCCCCGGCGTCGTCGGCGCGGTGCAATGGATCGAGCACATCAAGCGTTCCAAGGCCACCCTCGACGGCGTCTCCCGCTGCGTGGTCGTCGGCGGCGGCAACACCGCCATCGACGCCGTCCGCGAGGCCATCGGCCTGGGCATCCCCCGCGTCACCATGCTCTACCGCGGCAGCGAAGCGGGCATGTCCGGCTACCAGCACGAGTGGGACGCCGCCAAGCAGCAGGGCGCGATCGGTGAGTGGAAGGCGCTCCCGACCGCGTTCGAGGGCACAGGAAAAGTCCAGCGCATCCGCTGCCAGCGCCTCGACGACGCAAAGAAGCCCATCCCCGGCTCCGACTTCACTCTCGACGCCGACCTCGTGCTCGTCGCAATCGGCCAGAGCAAGCTCGGCCAGATGCTGAGCTCGCTCAGCGGCATCACCATCGACAAGGGCCGCGTGGTCACCGATGCCACCGGCTACACCGGCCGCCCCAAGTGGTACGCGGGCGGCGACTGCACCAATGGAGGCAAGGAAGTCGTGAACGCGGCAGCCGAGGGCAAAGCCGCGGCACACGCGATCCACGACTTCTTGATGACCACCAAAGGCGTGTAAAGGCAGGAAGGCATTGCACCGCGGAGGACGCGGAGATCGCAGAGAAGAGATGGAAGAGATTCGATTCAATTCCCTGAAGCCAAACGCCTCGTGCGGGGTCCACACCCTGTCCCTGTCGTCCTCCGCGCTCTCCGCGTCCTCCGCGGTGAAACTGCCTTTGCTTCTTCCCAGCCTCGCGAGAGGAGCCCGCCATGGCTGATCGCGACATCAACACCTCGACCAAGCCCGACCTCCACGTGAACTGCGGCGGCATCAAAGCCCCCAATCCCTTCTGGCTCGCCTCCGCCCCGCCCGCCAACTCGGGCCTGCAGGTCCAGCGAGCCTTCGAGGCCGGCTGGGGCGGCGCCGTCTGGAAGACCCTCGGCACACCCATCCAGAATGTCTCCAGCCGCTTCGGTGGCCACACCATCCGCGGCGTGCAGGGCGCGGGCTTCAACAACATCGAGCTCATCACCGACCGCCCCCTCGAAACCAACTTCCGCGAGATCGCCGAAACCAAACGCCTCTTCCCCAAGCACGCCATGGTCGTCTCGCTCATGGTCGAGACCCGCCAGGAATGGCAGGACATCATCAAGCGCAGCATCGACGCCGGCGCCGATGGCCTCGAACTCAACTTCGGCTGCCCCCACGGCATGTGCGAACGCGGCATGGGCTCCGCCGTCGGGCAGGAACCCAAGATCAATCAGGAGATCACGTCCTGGGCCGTTGAGTACTCGACCGTCCCCGTGCTCGTGAAGCTCACGCCCAACGTCTCCAACATCATCCCCCACGGCATCGCCGCCAAACGCGGCGGCGCCCACGGCGTATCGCTCATCAACACCATCAAGAGCATCATCGGCGTCGACATCGACCGCTTCGTACCCGAACCCCGCGTCGGTGGACTCTCCACCAACGGCGGTTACTGCGGCTCCGCCGTCAAACCGATCGCGCTGCACATGGTCGCCGCCCTCGCCCGCGAGAAGGAATTCGGCCTGCCCATCAGCGGCATCGGCGGCATCACCAACTGGCGCGACGCCGTCGAGTTCATCCTCCTCGGCTCCTCGTCGGTTCAGGTCTGCACCGAGGTCATGCTCAAGGGCTACCGCATCGTCGAAGACATGATCGACGGCCTCGAGAACTACATGCAGGAGAAAGGCTTCGCCACCATCGACCAGATGGTGGGTAAGGCCATCCCCGCCTTCAGCGAATGGGGCGACCTCGACCTCAACTACGAAACCGTCGCCAAGATCGACGCGAGCAAGTGCATCGGCTGCCAGGTCTGCGTCGCCGCGTGCCACGACGGCGCGCACCAGTGCATCCATCCCCCCTTGCAAGGTGGCAAGGATGGCTCACGCGTGCCCATCGTGGACGAGTCCGAGTGCGTCGGCTGCAACCTCTGCCAGATCGTCTGCCCCGTCCCCGGCTGCATCACCATGCAGCCCGTCACCAACGGCTACCAACCCGCCACCTGGAATCAGCACGTCCACGACGGCAAGTCGCTGCGACCGAAGAAAGGCGCACACTAGTTCCGAAGATGACATTTACCACGGAGAACACGGAGAACACAGAGACGGATTGAATACAAGAAGCAAGAAGCAGGGTTGTCGAACTGGACACCGAATCCATCCACCCTTCTTCGAGCACGTAGAGCCCTTCGAATCGACGATGCCTTGATCCGACATTCCGACTCCGTGATCTCCGTGATCTCCGTGGTGAACTGCCTTTAGAAGCAACCGAAGAAAGGCCCCCATGTCCAAGATCGTCCGCTGCGGCCTCATCCAGTGCAGCAACCCCATCAACGACGAGTCCCGCCCCGTCGCCGAAATCCAAAAGGCGATGGTCGACAAGCACATCCCGATGATCGAAGAGGCCGGCAAGAAGGGCGTCCAGATCCTCTGCCTGCAGGAGATCTTCAACGGCCCGTACTTCTGCCCCAGCCAGAGCACCCGCTGGTACGAAGCCGCCGAGGAAGTGCCCGGGCCCACGACCAACCTCATCGCCTCGGTCGCGAAGAAGTACAACATGGTCGTCATCGTGCCCGTCTACGAGCGCGAGATGAGCGGCGTGCTCTACAACACCGCCGCCGTTTACGACGCCGACGGCACCTACCTCGGCAAGTACCGCAAACAGCACATCCCGCAGGTCAACCCCGGCTTCTGGGAGAAGTTCTTCTTCAAGCCCGGCACCGGCGGCTACCCGGTCTTCAAGACCCGCTACGCCAAAGTCGGCGTCTACATCTGCTACGACCGCCACTTCCCCGAGGGCGCCCGCTGCCTCGGCCTTAACGGCGCCGAGATCGTCTTCAACCCCTCCGCCACCGTTGCCGGATTGTCCCAGTACATCTGGAAGATCGAGCAGCCCGCGCACGCCGTGGCCAACGGCTACTTCATGGGCAACATCAACCGCGTCGGCACCGAGGCACCGTGGAACATCGGCAAGTTCTACGGCACGTCCTACTTCGTCAACCCCCGCGGCGAGATCCTCGCCCAGGGCTCCGAAGACAACGACGAGATCGTCATCGCCGACCTCGACTTCGCGGTGCTCGAACAAGTCCGTGCCACGTGGCAGTTCTACCGCGACCGCCGCCCCGAGGCGTACAACGAGATCGTCGAGCACTGAAGCGCCAGAAAAGAGACAGAAGAGAGACATTCACCGCGGAGCACGCAGAGGACGCGGAGAGAATCAACAAATATGCGCAAGCAATCATCACCTCGTTCACATGTCTTGAAAAACTGACTCTTCTCTGCGTTCTCCGCGTCCTCCGCGGTGAAATGCCTTTCGTCGGAGTAAGCTCCATGTCCATCGTCATCCGAGGCGGCACCGTCACCAACGCCGATCGCCAGTTCCGTGCCGATGTCGTCATCGCCGGCGAGAAGATCCACGCCGTCGCGCCGGACGCCGAGGCTCCCGCAGGCGCCCGCGTCATCGACGCCTCCGGTGCCTTCGTCATCCCCGGCGGTATCGACCCGCACACCCACATGGAACTGCCCTTCATGGGCACCGTCGCCTCCGAAGATTTCTTCAGCGGCACCAGCGCCGGCGTCGCCGGCGGGACGACGATGATCATCGACTTTGTCATCCCCGCGCCGCAGGAGTCGCTGCTCGGTGCGTACAAGAAGTGGCGCGGCTGGGCCGAGAAAGCCGCCGCGGATTACTCGTTCCACGTCGCCGTCACCTGGTGGGACGACTCCGTCAAGGCCGACATGGGCACGCTCACCCAGCAGCACGGCGTGAACAGCTTCAAGCACTTCATGGCGTACAAGAACGCCATCATGGTCGATGACGATGTGCTCATCTCCAGCTTCATGCGGGCCCGCGAGCTCGGCGCCCTCTGCACCGTCCACGCCGAGAACGGCGAACTCGTCTTCCGCCTGCAGCAGGTAGTTTTCAACAAGGGCATCACCGGCCCCGAGGGCCACCCGCTCTCGCGCCCGCCCGAGGTCGAAGGCGAGGCCGCCAACCGCGCCATCCGCATCGCCGAAGTGCTCGGCGTTCCCCTCTACGTCGTGCACACCTCGTGCATCGATGCGATGGAGGCGATCGCCCGGGCCCGCAGCGAGGGCCAGCGGGTCTTCGGCGAAGTCCTCGCCCAGCACCTCGTCATTGACGATTCGGTCTATCAGAACACCGACTGGGACAAGGCCGCGGCACACGTCATGAGCCCGCCGTTCCGCTCCAAGGAACACCAGGCCGCGCTCTGGAAGGGCCTGCAGGGCGGCGTGCTGCACACCACGGCCACCGACCACTGCTGCTTCTGCGCGCCGCAGAAGCGCGCCGGCTTCGGCGACTTCCGCAAGATCCCCAACGGCACCGGCGGCATCGAGGATCGCATGAGCGTCCTCTGGCACCACGGCGTCGGCCAGGGCCGCCTGACACCCAGCGAGTTCGTCGCCATCACCAGCACCAACACCGCCAAGATCTTCAACATCCACCCCCGGAAGGGCATCATCGCCCCCGGCAGCGACGCCGATGTCGTCATCTGGGACCCCAAGAAGACGCGAACCATCTCGGTGAAGACCCACCACCAGAACGTGGACACCAACATCTACGAGGGCATGAGCGTCACAGGCAACGCCGCCGTCACCATCAGCCGCGGCAAGGTGGTGTGGGAGAACAATCAGCTCAAGACCGAGAAGGGCGCGGGCCGGTACATCGACCGGCCTTGCTTCCCTGACTATTGGACCGCCCAGGAACGCCGCAACGCAGCGACGGCGCCGGTGGGTGTGAAGAGATAAGGCATTTCACCGCGGAGGACGCAGAGGACGCGGAGAAAAGAGAAAAGACAGAAGAGAATCAGATGAGAAGACACAGATCCTGTGGCTCGAACCAATTGCCTCTCTCCGCGTTCTCCGCGTCCTCTGCGGTGAATTGCCTTGGCCGAAACTCGCATTCGTCTCGTATCGAAAGCAACTCATGACCACCACCTTCCCCGCCCGCAGTTACGACTTCACCGCGGTCGGCCCCGCCCGCAACCTCATCGGCGGCGAATGGCGCGACCCCATCGCCCCCGCCGAGAAACTCGACATCCTCAACCCCCGCTTCGGCAAGCCCATGAGCACCGTCACGCTCAGCGGCAAGGCCGATCTCGATGCCGCCGTCAAGGCCGGGCTCGCCGCGTTCCCGTCGTGGCGCGAGTGGCCTATCCGCGAACGCGCTCAGGTCCTCTACCGCCTGCGTGAACTCATGGTCAAAAACCTCGACGAGCTCTCCTGGCTCGTCAGCCACGAGAACGGCAAGACCTTTGGCGAAGCCAAGGCCGAAGTCGAAAAAGGTATCGAGTGCGTCGAATACGGCTGCGCACTCCCCAACATCGCCAGCGGCAACCAGCTCGAAGTCAGCCGCGGCGTCGCCTGCGAGCTCGTCTACGAACCCCTCGGCGTCGTCGCCGGCATCACGCCCTTCAACTTCCCCATGATGGTCCCGCTCTGGATGCTGCCCCAGGCCCTCGTCGGCGGCAACGCGTTCATCCTCAAGCCCAGCGAACGCGTCCCGCTCAGCACACAGCGACTCGGCGACCTGCTCGCCGAATCCGGCTTGCCCAAGGGCATCTTCAACATCGTGCAAGGCGGACGCGAGATCGTCGAAGCCATCTGCGATCACCCCGGCATCAAGGCCGTCGGGTTCGTGGGTTCAACGAAAGTCGCCAAGGCCGTGTACGGCCGCGCGTCGTTCGAGGGGAAGCGCGCGTTGTGCCTCGGCGGCGCGAAGAACCATCTCGTCGTGGTGCCCGATGCCGATGTCGAGCTCACGGCTGAGAACGTCGTCGCGTCGTTCACCGGCTGCGCCGGCCAGCGCTGCATGGCCGCCAGCGTGCTGCTCGCGGTGGGCAAGGTCGATCACATCCTCGAGAAGGTGCGCGAGAAGGCCGCCAAGATCGTCCCCGGCAAGGACCTCGGCCCGGTGACGACGCAGGCCGCCAAGGCCCGCATCACCGGCTACATCGACGCCGCCGAGAAACAGGGCGCGAAGATCGTGCTCGACGGGCGCAAAGCGCAAGCAGACGCCGGCGGCTACTGGGTCGGCCCCACCATCATCGATCACGCCAAGGCCGACATGCCCGCCGCTCGCGAAGAGATCTTCGGCCCGGTGCTCACCGTCGTCCGCGTGGACACACTCGAGCAAGCCCTCGAGATCGAAAACTCCAACCCCTACGGCAACGCCTCCAGCGTCTACACCTCCAGCGGCGACATCGCCAAGCGGGTCATGGACCGCGTCGAGGCCGGCATGTGCGGCGTCAACGTCGGCGTCCCCGTTCCCCGCGAGCCCTTCGGCTTCGGCGGCTGGAACGACTCGTGCTTCGGCCACGGCAACATCACCGGCTGGGACGGCTACCGCTTCTGGACCCGCCAACGCAAGATCACCAGCAAGTGGGCCGTGCAGAAAGACCAGACCTGGATGAGCTGATCCCCGCCTCACCCTCCACACCTCACCCCTTCCCACGCCTCTCTATTGCCCACCATGACCATGCACACCGCCCCTCACACTCCCATGTCCTCCAAAGAGATGGTGGACATCTGCCTCAAGCACTCCCTCTTTTCGTGGTCCGCCACCGGCAAGGTCGATCCGATCCCGGTCGCGCGGGCCGAGGGCATCTATCTCTACTCGCCCGAGGGCAAGCGCTGGATCGACTTCAACAGCCAGCTCATGAGCGTCAACATCGGCCACGGCCACGCCCGCGTGATCAAGGCGATCCAGGACCAGGCCGCCACGCTCGCGTACGCGTACCCGGGCATGGCGACCGAGGTGCGGGCACGCCTCTCGCAGAAGCTCGCCAAGATCGTCCCCGGCGATCTGAACACGTTCTTCTACACGCTGGGCGGCGCGGAGGCCAACGAGAACGCGATCAAGGCCGCACGGCTGTTCACGGGTCGGCACAAGATCCTCGCCCGGTACCGCAGCTACCACGGCGCGACCAACGGCGCGATCTCGCTCACCGGTGATCCCCGCCGCTGGCCCACCGAGCCGGGCATGCCCGGCGTAGTCCGCGTGATGGACCCCAAGCCGTACAACTTCTCCTTCGGCACCAACGACGCCGAGATCGTCGCCAACAACCTCAAGTACCTTGAGGAAGTGATCGACTACGAAGGCCCCAAGAACATCGCCGCGATGTTCATCGAGACCGTCACCGGCACCAACGGCATCCTGCCGCCGCCCAAGGGTTACCTCACCGGCCTGAAGCGTCTGCTCAAGAAGCACGGCATCCTGCTCGTCACCGACGAGGTCATGTGCGGCTTCGGACGCACCGGCAAGCTCTTCGCCTTCCAGCACAGCCAGGACGACCCCGGCAACCCCGACGGCATCGTGCCCGACATCGTGACCATGGCCAAGGGCATCACGAGTTCCTACATGCCCCTCGGCGTCATGGCCTTGTCGGACCGCATCGCGAACCACTTCCGCGAGAACGTCTTCTGGGGCGGGCTGACGTACAACGCCCACCCGATGTGCCTTGCCGCCGCCGAGGCCGCCATCGACGTGCTGATCGACGAGGGCATGATCGAGAACGCCGCCGCGATGGGCAGGGTGATGCGTCGGCACATGGACGCGATGCAGCAGAAGCACCGCTGCGTGCGCGAGTGCCGCAACGCCGGGCTGTTCGGCATCATCGAGCTGCGGAAGAACTCCAAGAACGACTACCTCGTCCCCTACGGCGGGTCGCACCCGGTGATGGCCAAGGTCGGCAAGCACTTCCGCGAGAGCGGCCTCTTCACCGTCCTCCAATGGGGCGGCGTCATGTGCAACCCGCCCCTCTGCATCAACGAGCAGCAGATCGGCGAGGCCTTCGCGATCATCGACCAGGGCTTAGCCATGGTGGACGAGGTGTTCGAGGGCTGAAGAAAAGAGCCAAAGCTCCAAATGGCCAAAGGGCCAAATGAAGGCAAGAGAGAAGAGCCCCCCACTTCCACATGCCTTGATTTGGCCATTTGGATCTTTGGCCCTTTGGCCATTTCCCCCTGACCATTTCACCGCCCCATCCGCCGCGCACCCCCGTCATAGAATGACCAGAACCGCGGCCCGCGCGGCCACCCCCCATGGACGACCCCAACGAACTCCCGCTCCCGATCGAACCCACCCCCGTGCCCCGCACGCGGGAGGATCAGCGTTTCACCTACGAACGCCGTATCATCGCGCTCAAGCGCCGGCTGGTGCGTGAAGCCAGCATCGCGATCTCCATGCTCGACGCCTCGGTCGAGGCCCTCTTCAAGCAGGACATCGACGCGGCCCGCGCCGTCCGCCGCGAGGACGACCGCATCGACGCCGAGGAAGTCGCGATCGAGCAGGAGTGCTACGAGATCCTCGCGCTGCACCACCTCTTCGCCCGCGACTTCCGCGCCATCACCTTCGTGCTCAAGGTGAACTCCGACATCGAACGCGTCGGCGACCACGCCAGCTCGATCGCCAAGGTCGCCTCAAAGATCGCCCAGAAGGCACCCGTCGCCCCGCAGTGGCCCACCTCGCTCCTCGAGCTCGGCCAGCGCGTCCCGATGATGTGCCACCAGCTGCTGCGTGCCGTACTCGACGAGGACGTCGCCGGCGCTCAGGCCCTGGTCGCCAGTGACGAGATCATCGACCAGCTCGACCGCAAGCTCTTCGAGGAGATCCAGGACTACATCCGCGCCGAGGGCAACACCGATGCCGCTCTCTCGACCGGCATGTACATGTACCGCCTCGGCCGCGAACTCGAACGCGTCGGCGACCTGATGACCAACATCGCCGAGGACATCGTGTACCTGGCGACCGGCACGATCGTGCGGCACAAAGAGAAGCGCCGCGTTCGAACCGGCGCGTGAATCAAGCCGGCTCGACACTGCCTCCACCCCGTTCGAACCGCTCCCGCCAGCGTCTTGTATGCTGAGCTCGCATGAGCTCCGCCGCGATCATCCTCGTCGGTGCCCTCGCCGTCTTCGTCGCGGCCTTCACCGCCGCGGTCATCTGCTTCCGCGGCCGACCGATCCCCAACACCCGCCTCTGCCGCAAGTGCTCCTTCAACCTGCAAGGCATCGCCGCCACCTGCCCCGAGTGCGGCAGCAACATCGCCGCAAGCACCACCACGCGACCGGCCCGCCATCGCCGCACGAAACTCGGCGCCTCTTTCGCCGGACTCGCCATCGTCGCCGCCTGCATCTCGCTGATTCTCGGTGCGTCCGCCGCATTCAAGAACGGCACCAACCCCTACAAGCCGCTCTGGCTGCTGCTGCTCGAGTCGAGCCAGCCCAACGCGACCGGAGCAGCCGCCATCCGCGAACTCCAGGCGCGGGATGCCTCCGGCAAGCTCAGCGAGCAAGCCCGCCGACGCATCCTCGAAGCCGCCCTGGCCGCTCGGAAAGACGAGTCGCGTCGATTCGATCCGCTCTGGGCCGACGTCATCGGGACTCACCGCACCGAGGGCCGCGTCTCGGACACCGACTGGCTCGATTTCGTGCGCCGCGGCGTCAAGGTCGACGCACGATTCCGCGCCAAGTGGCATCACGGCAGTTCCACACCGCTCTCCATCACGGTCACCAGCCCCGAGTTGCCGCGCATCGGCGGGCACAGCATCCGACTCTCCTATACGGTGGAGTCCGTGACCATCGCCGGTGAACCGATCCCGGGGTTTGGTCGAAGTCCATTCCAAAGCGACGTAAGCCCCCTCGGCTCCGCCGGCGTGACGATGCAGGTGAGACCCGCGACCGCCATCGGCCAAACCCACGCCGAGATCCGCCTGAAGTTCACCCTCCTCAACGGACCTAACGGACACGAGATCGGAACATGGACCGACAACACCCGGCAACCCGTGGAGATAGTCGCCGCGGACGCAATCATCATCCCGACCACACCCGAACCTGCGCTCGCCGCATCAATTCGCGCATGCCTGACAATCCGCGCACAGCGTGGCACGCTGTACATCGACTGCAAGTCCTCGCCGCGCCAACTCGCGTTCGAAGTCTTCGCAAGGATCCCCAACGCGGGCCCCGAGCCGTCCCCTCTCATCCCTCTCGGCTCGATCCACTTCGCGTCACAGAACAGCCATTCCAGCTTCGGCATCTCACTCGACCCCGTCCCGCAAGATGCCCGCACCGCCGAAATCGTCCTCCGCCCCAGCCGGGCCGCCGCGGAAGCGAGCACCACCCTGACCGAGTACTGGTCAGGCGAGGACATTGTGTTCCCCGACATCACGGTTCGTTAGTCGGCGTCAGATCGAATTGCGGTCACATTTCCGCGTCGCGCCGGGTGCGAAGACCAGGCATGGCGTGTGATGGTCTCTCGCCCAACTCGACTAAACAGAACGGCGGCGCCTCTCGACGCCGCCGCTGTTCTGACAGGGTGAATCAGAAACTCAGTTGTCCTGAGACAAGATGATCACCGTGTACGGCCCGATGCCCACGTTGCCGTTGTAGCTCAGCCCGTCCTTCGCGCCCGCGTTCGCGGTGGTGTCGTAGCTGTTGGTGTTGCCAAAGTCGGAGCTGTAGCCGTTCCAGTCGCTGTTGAAGCGGACCTTCCACGTGCCGCCGCGGGGGAAGCCGATGTTGTAGCTGGTGTAGCTGGTGTTGGCGAAGTTCGCGACGATCACGACGTCGTCCTTGGCCCCGCCGTTCATCCAGCGGTGGTAGGCGATGACCTTGTTGGTGTTGTTGATGTGGAACACGTTCGTGTTGTTGCCGCGCAGGCCGCGGGTGGTGTCGAACCAGTTGCGGCGGAGGCGGATCATGTCGCGGTACATCGTCTGAATGCCCGCGTAGGTTGTGAGCTTGGTCCAATCGACCGGGTCGGTGTCCTGGAAGTAGGTGTCCTCGAGCACCTCCTGACCCTGGAAGATCATGGGGATGCCGGGGGACGTGAAGACGATGCCCGCGCCCAGCGTGGACCGCTTCTTGCTGAACGAGGAACCCGCGTTGCCGGGCCAGATCTCCTCGGGAACGCGGGCGTGTCCGTTCGCCACCTCGTCGTGACTCTCGGTGTAGATCACGCGCTGCGTCTGGCTGCCGTTGTACAGATGCGTGATCGCGTCACGCACCGCGAACATGTTGCGGTTGGCGTCGGTGCCGTCAATCACCGCGGCACGGATCGGGTGCACGAACTGAGCGTCCCACTGGCTATCAAAGCCAGCGCCGCCTGCACCCGTCGTCTTGGTGATCCAGTCGTTGTTCTGCAGATCTTCCGCGATCGAGATCTTGCCCGCGTGCTGGACATCGACCTCGTTGTTGCAGTATTGAATCAGGCTCCAGCCATCGGGGATGTCAGTGCCGACGCCGTTGTTCGTGTTGCGGATGTTCACCGTCGAGTCCCAGCGCAGGCCGTCGATGCGGTACTCCTGCAGCCACCGCATCACGCTGTCGCGGACATAGCCGCGGACCTCGTTGCGGCCGTAATCCGGCCGCGTGTCGCCCCACGGCGTGCTCGATCGATAATCCTGATAGAAGTAGATGCCGCCCTTGTTGTTCTGCTGCCAGCCGTCGAACTGCCACATGCCCAGATCACTCGGCCCGTAGTGGTTGTGCACGACGTCCTGGATCA